>JBCCYN010000080.1:0-20969 GCA_039189655.1 Pseudomonadota bacterium
AGCCTCGCTGCGCCATGGGCGCGACGGGCCTGAAATGCCCGAGGGGCGCGGCTATGAAATGCATGGTGAGGGCGTCACCACCGTGGCCATTGAGCCGTCGGCGCTCTGGGCCATCATCATGGATGAAAGGCGCCTTGCGGCCGCCATTCCGGGTGCGGAAACGCTCCACCGGGCCGATGCCGATCAAATGCGCATCTATGCCGCCGACGTCGGCATTGGCGTGGGTCGCCTAAAGGGCACCTATCGGGTGAGCGCCGAGTTTGCCGAGGAAGTGGAGCCGTCCTCGGCGGTGCTCTACGGCGGTGCAACGGGGCCCTTCGGCAATTCAAGGGGCGAGGGATGGGTGGACTTTGTTGCCGTCGAAGGCGGGACAGAGGTGCGCTACCGCTACGCAATTTTGATCCGCGGCGTGGTGGCGGCGGTGGGCGGCCGTCTCCTCGACGCCGCCGCAGCGAAGCTCATCGAGAAATTTTTTGCCCGCCTGGCCCGCGCCGTGGCCGAAGGGTCGGACGCCCCTTGAAGCGCGCAATTTTCGAGCACTTGATTGCACAACACGCGATTGTCCTGGGGGGCCAACCGGCGCCATAGTGCACCCTTGATGCCGGCGAGCAGATCGGCCGGCACCCCAAGGGGAGAGCGTTCATGTTTCACCGCGCGTTGCTGGCCGGCATCATTGCCGCGCTTCCTTTCACGGCGTTCGCCGAGACCGTCACGATCCTGCACGTCAATGACATTCACAGCCGCATCGAGCCTATCGACAAGTACGACAGCACCTGCAGTACCGAAGACGACGCGGCCGGCGAGTGCTTTGGTGGTGCAGCACGGCTTGCCAGCGCCATTGCGGCGGAGCGGCTGGCGGCGGATGGCCCGCTCCTGCTTCTTGATGCGGGGGATCAGTTCCAGGGCTCGTTGTTCTTCACCCAGTATCTGGGCAAGGCGGCGGCCGAGATCATGAACACCATCGGCTTTGATGCCATGGCCGTGGGCAACCACGAGTTCGACGAAGGGCCGCGTGTGCTGCGCGCCTTCATCGACGCGGTGGACTTTCCGGTGGTGATGGCGAACGCCGAGATTGAGGAGGGGACCGAGCTTCACGGCGCGGTGCCGAGCCACACCATCCTAGAAGCCGGTGGCCAGCGCTATGGGGTTTTTGGCCTTTTGGCCCCAGACACTGGCGTCACCTCCTCGCCGGGTCCGGGGGTGACCTTCACCGATCCCATCGCCGCGGCCCGGGCGCAGGTGGCAGCGCTTCAGGCGGAGGGCGTTGATCGCATCATCCTTTTGAGCCACCTCGGACTGCCGGACGATAAAAGGGTGGCAGCAGCGGTGGAAGGCATCGATCTTGTGGTGGGCGGCCACTCGCACACCCTCCTTTCCAACAGCGCCGAAGATGCCGCCGGGCCCTATCCGGTGATGGTGGCAGCCCCCGACGGCGACACCCCCATCGTTCAGGCGGGTGCATACGGCAAATATCTCGGAAAAATTGACGTCACCTTTGACGACGATGGGAACGTCACGGCGGCTGTGGGCGATCCGATCCTCCTTGACGCCAGCGTCCCCCAAGACCCGGCCATCGCCGAGCGGGTGACCGAGCTCGCCGTGCCGCTGGAAGCCATCCGCCGGGATGTGGTGGGCCAGGCGGCCGAGCCCATCGACGGCAGCCGCGAAAGTTGTCGGGCAGGGGAGTGCGCCATGGGCAATCTCGTTGCCGACGCCATGCTCGACCGGGTGAAGGAGCAGGGCATCTCCATCGCGATCCAGAACGGTGGCGGTCTGCGCGCCTCCATCGACGAGGGCGACATTACCATGGGCGATGTGCTGACGGTGCTGCCGTTCCAAAACACCCTCGCCACCTTCGAGCTGACGGGTGCGCAGATTAAGGCGGCCCTGGAAAATGGCGTTTCGGGCATCGAGGATGGCGAGGGACGCTTCGCGCAGGTCGCGGGGATGCGATACAGCGCCGACACCTCAGTGGCACCGGGGGAAGGGCGCATCACCAGCGTGGAGATCAAGGAAGCCAACGGCTGGGAACCCATCGATGTCGATGCCGTCTACGGCGTCGTGAGCAACAATTTTATGCGCGGCGGTGGTGACGGCTACGAGGTGTTTACGGAGGCTCAGAACGCCTACGACTATGGCCCCGGGCTCGAGGTGGTGTTTGCTGCCTACCTGGAAAAGCTCGGTGAGGTGACCCCGGCTCTCGACGGGCGCATCACCGTCAAGTAGGCGCCATGGGCAAAGCCAAGGGCGGCCGCGTCAAGTAAGGTCGTAGTCGTCGAGGGCGGCGCGGGCGCCGGCGGTAAAAATGTTGATGTCGAGGGGGCCGGCGATGAGGCGGCACCCCAAGGCATGGAGTTCCTGTGCCGTCCGCCCCGGACGCGGGATGGAGCCGAGCCATTTTCCCGACTTCAGAACGGTTTCTTCTACCTTCTCGCATAGGGCGAGGACGTCGGGATGGCCAAGATTTTCCAACTGGCCGATGGATCCGGCGAGGTCGTTGGGGCCAGTGAAAAGAACGTCGATGCCGTCCACCGCCGCGATGGCGTCCAGGTTTTTCACCGCCTCGGTGTGCTCGATCTGGGCGATCAGCAAGAGATCCTCGTGGCTCCTGGCGCGGTAGTTAGGGTCGGCCCCGTAGCCCGATGCGCGCACGGTGGGAGCCGAGTAGCCCCTCGTGCCCAGCGGGGGGTAACGGCAGGCTTTGGTGAATGTTTCAGCGTCTTCCGCCGTGTTGATCATCGGCGCCATGATGGTGCGAAAGCCGCGATCGGTGACGTGTTTCAGGTAGTCAGGATTGGCCGATGGAACCCGAAGGATCACGTCGCCCCCCCCTGACAGCGCAGCGCGATGGATTTCGACGGCCCTGTCGAGATTGGACGCGCCGTGCTCGTTGTCCACCAGGAGGGTGCGCCAGCCGTGGCGCACGGCGGCTTCAGCAATCTCCGGCGAGCCGAGCGCCATCCACATGGCGATGACGGTATTGCCGCTCGCCATGGCGGCACGGATCGGGTTCGGCTGCATCGGCACTCCTTGCGTGGCAGATGGTGAGTCGCTGGTGGGGGTGACCGGCGGGCGTTTCAGTCCCGGGCGGTCTCTTCATCGGACAATTTTTCGTCTGAGCGAGCGCCGCTCCCGCGCCAAATCTGGCGCAGGGCGCGCAGGAGCAAAAGCGCCCACAAGAGGACGGTGAGTGAGCCCAGGACCGCTGCCACTGGACGCTCGAAGAAGGCGGCAAGTTCACCCTGGGCTTTGAGCATCGAGAGCATAAAGTTGTCCTCCACCACCCGGCCAAGGACGATGCCGAGGATGGCCGGCGCCATCGGGATGCCGTTCTCCTCCATGAAAAAGCCGATGATGCCCAAGGTAAGCACAATCCAAACGGCGATCACGGAATTGGTAATGGCGAACGCGCCCACCAGCGACGACAGCAAGATGAGCGGCATCAGCACCGAGCGCGGCACCTTGAGGATCAGCGTGGCAAGCGCGATGGCCAAAGTGCCGGTGAACAGCATCACGATGTTGGCCACGAAAAATGAGCCGAAGAGTGCGCCCACCAGTGTTGGATCGTTGGTGAAGATCAGCGGTCCAGGTGTGAGGCCCTTCATCAGAAGGACGCCGATGGCGATGGCGGTCACGCTATCGCCCGGAATGCCGAAGACGAGGGCGGGCGTCCAGGCGCCTGCAACGCCCGCATTGTTGGCAGCCCCCCCGGCGGCGATCCCTTCGAAGGAGCCGTTGCCATAGTCCTTCGGGGTCTTTGACCCCCGCTTTGCCAGAGCGTAGGCGATCCATGCGGCGACGTCCGCCCCGGCGCCGGGAAGCGCGCCGATCAGCGTGCCAAGGCCGCTCGATTGGGCAATGACGCGCCGAAAGGATTTGAGCGAACGGGCCGCTGCCCAAAAAGCATCGCCGAGCCGGTCGAGCGCCACGTCGAGCTTTACGGCCTTGTTGCCGGCGCGCGCATTGCGCAGCACTTCGGACATGGCAAAGAGCCCGATCATGGCCGGGATAAAACTCACCCCATCGAGGAGTTCCACGTTGCCGAAGGTGAAGCGCGGATAGCCCACCGCCACATCGATGCCGATGGACGCGACGAAGAGGCCGAAGAAGAGTGAGGCAAAGTTCTTCGCCACCGTTCCGGAGCCCGCAAAGATGGCGCAGGTGAGCCCCAGCGCCGCAAGCCAGAAATTTTCAAAGCTGGAAAAGCCAATGGCAAAGCGCGCCAATTGCGGGGCTGACAGGGTGAGGATCGCCACACCCACAATGCCGCCTATGGATGCCGTCAGCAGCGAGACGAAGAGCACCCTGCGCGCCGCGCCCCGGCGGGCAAGGCGGAAAGCGTCGTCCACATAGGCGGCGGAAGCGGGGGTGCCGGGCATGCGAAGGAGCGCCCCGGCAATATCGCCCGCGAAGATGGCGGTGGTGGTGGTGGCGATGATGGCCGAGATGGCCGGCACCGGGTCCATAAAGAACGTGAACGGCACGAGGAGCGCCACGGCCATGGTGGCCGTGAGGCCGGGCATGGCCCCCACGAACGTCCCATAAAGGGTGGCCAGAAAGATGACGGTGAGATTGTCGGTGGTGAAGACTGCCGTCAGTGCGTCGAAGGACACTGCGCGCGGCTACCAAGCGTACGGTGTGAGAACGCCCCAAGGAAGGGGAACGCGCAGCATAGAGTAAAATGCCGCGTGGGCGCCGAACGCGGCGGCGACCGCAAGCACGAGCCCCACGAGGGGACTTGCGCCGAACACAAATGCGGCGGCAGCCACCGTAATCACCGCCGAAATGTGAAATCCGAGCCACGGCAGCGTCAGTCCAAAAAAGGTGACGACGAGCGCAATGGCGAGGGGCCGGAACCAGACGCCAGGACCGCCTTCGTTGATCCGCGGCCGGCTCGTCACTTTGACGTCGCCCGCCGCCGCCGCTCGCAGGCGAAGTTGGCCGGAGACGGCGACGACAATGCCGCACACCACGAGCCCCGCGGCGGCGATGGAGGGAAAAAAGCCCGGCCCATAGGGCATCCCAGCCATAAGCGGGAAGGTGCGCGCCACCATGAATATGGAGGCGCCCAGCAGCACCAGGATGAGACCTAAAAGGCGATCGTCAACGCGCACTTTTGACTATTCTTCAGGACCGCGCGAGGGGCGCGGTCCTCCCTCCACTCTCGACCGTTACTTCGCCAGACCGATGGCCGTAATGGTGTTGCCCAGCGCGGTGTCGCTGGCAGCCATAAAGTCTTTCAGATCGTCGGACCCCATGCTGACCACCTCGGAACCCCGAGAGACTTTAAAGTCTGCCCAGTCCTGGGTTTCCACCGCCTCCAGCACAGCCTTTTCGTAGCTGCAGGCGATTTCCTCCGGCAGGCCTTCCGGGCCCGAAATCGTGATCCATGCGGCGAGGGTCCAGCCAGAATCGGTACTTTCCGCCGTGGTGGGAACGTCCGGAAGGGCGGCCATGCGGTCCGTATGCATATAAGCAAGGGCTTTCAGCTCACCTTGCTCGATGAGGGCCTTGCCCTCCGAAAGCGCCGGAGTGGCAATATCAACGCCCCCCGCCATCAGCTCTTGCATGGCAGGCGCTGCACCCTTGGATGGAATCCACCGGATCGCGGCCGGGTCGATGCCTTCTGCGTTGAGCATCCCCGCAAGGGCTAGGTGCCAGATGCCTCCCTGGGCCGTGCCCGAGGCGGTGAGGCTGCCCGGGTTGTCCTTGGCGTGGGTGAGGAGTTGTTCAAGGCTTTCAAAGGGTGAATCGGCTTTAACGAGCACCGAAGAAGGCACGATATCGAGGAGCGCGATAGGCGTTATGCTCTCCCGGTTGAGGTCGGTGAGCCCCACGTGGTGCATCGTGTTGATCTCGACGGTGGCCGATCCCACGGTGTAGCCGTCCGGTTCGGCGCTCGCGATGGCCGAATGCCCGGTGACGCCGTTGCCGCCGGTGCGGTTTACGACGTTGAAGGGGACGCCAAAGTGATTTTCCAGGAGGCTTGCGAGCATGCGGGAATTGGCATCGGTCCCGCCGCCAGCACCCCAGGGCACCACATAGGTTACGGCGCGTTCGGGCTTCCAGTCACACTCGGCCGCCAGGGCTGGCGTTGCAGCCAGTAGACAGACCACGGCGGCTGCCGACATTCCGACAGTGCGCATAAAACCTCCCTTTGTTTTCTAATTTATTTGGGAAAGTATATGAGCGGAGAGGTCATGTCACGCACCAATGGGGCGGCCGGGCCAGCGCTAAGCCTCTGTTCGTTAGTGCTATTCTAGTTTTGGCTTGATCTTGGGCCGAGCGGCGGGGAAGACCGCGCCCAATCAGTTGGCGAAGACGGGAACCGATGCCCGGCGCGCCTCAATGGCGTAGGAAATGGCGGCACCAATCTGTTCCACGTCGCTGATATCAGCGTCGGGCGGGCGTTTCCTGGCTTTAAAATCAAAAAGGGTGAGGGCGCCGATGAGGGTGCCATTTGAACCGCATAGCGGTACACCAAACACAAAGCGCACCCTGGGAAACCATTGTACTTCCAGGAAATCGGCGTAGAGCTCGTGGTGGGGCGCGTTGCACACCAAGAGGGTGGAACCGGAGGCGAGGATCACATCCGCGAAGGTGCCCGGGGTCTCGGAGGGTGCATCAAGGCTCGCCGCGCGCGCGAAAATGGGATCGGTTCCGGGGGCCTCGACAATTTTTGTACTTGGGCAACCCAAAATGCGCCCAGCGATCTCCGCCAGGCGCTGCGGGTCTATGCCACGACCCGGCATTTGCTCGAGCTGTGCTGACTTGCCATGCAGCAAGCCTGGCGAGCACAGGTCGTGCTTGCTGAACATCCGCCTCCCCAGCGCCTCTTAGCAGCCGCTACTGCGCAACCCCCAGCGGCCGGCACACGCAGCTCTCGAAGCGCGACTTGGGCGTGCCACGCTTTGCACACAATTGCATATTCCTATATTTATTGCAGTCTTGAAAGGGTGAAGTGGACGACGTCGTGCAGAATTTCGCGTATTTCGCCCTCCGGTGCTCCCGTTAAAGCAGAAATAGCTGCATCGCCAAATTGTTTTGCGCGCGTTCTACAATCATCGAGTGCACCGGTCTGTTGTACCCGGCGGGCGGCTTCCACCACATCAGCGTCCGCCACGTCGCCCCTTTCAATGCACTTTTTCCAAAATTTCCGGTCGCTTTCGGTGCCGCGCGCGAATGCAATCAATACGGGAAGCGTGGCTTTGCCTTCCCGCAGATCGTCGCCGACGTTTTTGCCGAGGGTCGATGGATCGCCAGCGTAGTCGAGCACATCGTCGATGAGTTGAAAGGCAAGACCCAGATTGCGCCCGAAGGCAGCCATCTGCTCGCGGTGGTTGCTGTGACCGGCAACGATGGGTCCCGCAGCGGTGGCGGCGGCGAAAAGGGCGGCCGTCTTGGCCTCGATGACCGCCATGTAGTGCGCTTCGCCTACCGAGAGGTTTTTGGCGCCGGCAAGCTGGCGCACCTCGCCCTCCGATATGGTCGCCGCGGCGCGGGAAAAGACGTCGAGCGCTTCAAGGGACCCCACGTCCACCATTAGCTTAAAGGCTTGGCCAAGCAGGAAATCGCCCACCAGCACACTGGCCTGGTTGCCCCAAACCATACGGGCCGCCGGTTTGCCCCGCCGCATGGCGCTTTCGTCCACCACGTCGTCGTGGAGCAGCGTTGCGGTGTGCATGTACTCTACGGCCGTGGCGAGTTTGACATCGCCTTCGCCCCGGTAGCCGAACATGGCCGCGCACGAGAGCGTCAGCATTGGCCGGATGCGCTTGCCGCCCGATGAGATCAAATGATCGGCAATTTCTGGGATCATCGCCACATCGGAGCCGGCGTGCGACAAGATCAGCGCGTTGACCTTGGCCATGCGATCGGCGACTTTTTGACTGAGCCGATCTATATCGCCTGCCGGTGCGGCCGGCGCCGGGCTGAGGTGCACCGTCACGACTGCGATCTCTCGGGTTTGGGCATGGCGGGACCATATTGCGCGTGCTGCGCCGCGGCAAGCAGCGCCGGGGCTAGGGGAGAATTCCTATATACTGGAGCGCCCATCCCACTGGTTTGGGCCAATTCCCATTGCGCCACAGGGAGGATACGGGTGCTGGAGCTCTTGCGCACCAACGACATGGTTCTGATCTCATTCGTGGAAGCGCTGCTGAACGATGCGCGCATCCATCATTTGGTGCTGGACCAAAACATGAGCGTCCTGGAAGGCTCCATTGGCATATTGCCGCGCCGCGTTCTGGTGGAGGAGGATCGGCTCAAGGAAGCTCGCGATATGCTGAGGGCCGCCGGCGTGGAGGCGGAACTGTCGTAGCGGCCGGTCGTCTGGCGTAAGAACCCCCTAACGGATTGAAGACGCCGCCGCGCAGCAAACGGTCGCCGCGACGGTGTATCCGCAAAATTTGCGCGTCCGGCGTGAGTCATTCATTGGCGGGCAGCCTCTATGCATTCTCTCGAAACGACATTGTTGCGTGGGTCGTGGTTGTCGGTATCCGTGCGACGATTTTCCGCCGAACCCTGAACTGACGACGGTGGGCCCGCTTAGGCGTCTGCGATCACCAACTCTGCGCAGCGATCTCCCAGCATCATTGCTGGGGCGTTGGTGTTGCCGGCGTTGATGTCGGGGACGGCGGACATGTCGCACACCCGTAGTCCCTCGATGCCGCGCACCCGCATGCGCGCGTCAAGGACCGCCATCGGGTCGCCATCGGCTCCCATCCGCGCGGTGCCGGAGGGATGATAGTTCGTCTTCACGAAACGCTTGCAGTGGGCGCGCAGGGTCTCGTCGTCGTCCGCAGTGGGGATGACCACCTCGCGGATGCGTCGGGCAAGGGGTTCTTGGAAGAAGACTTTTCGAAAGAACCGCTGGCCGCGGATCATCTCGGCCATGTCGTCATCGTGTTTGAGGAGGTTGGGCGAAACGACGGGCATGGCCGCGGGATCGGCGGAGCGAAGGCGCACCTCGCCGCGGGATTTGGGCTTGACCACCACCGTCGTGATGGTGAGCCCGTGATCGTCTTTCACCGCGTCGAGGACGTCTCGATCCAGGTAGACGATGGGCACGCAGAACGCTTGGATCGTCGGAACACTGTCAGGATCGCCGGGGTTCACGAACGCGCCCGCCTCCACCCCCGAAGAGGTCACCGGGCCGCTTCCGAAAAGCTTGAACTGGAGGCCGTTGCGCAGCATGCGCCAGCCGTCGCCCTGCCGAAAATACCCATAGGGACCGTTGGCAAACGCGGTGATCGGCACTTCGGGATGGTCGATAAGGTTCTGGCCCACGCCCGGGGCGGGATGCACCAAATCGATGCCGTGAGTTGCCAGTTCCGCCTCGGGGCCAATGCCGGACAGCATCAGGATTTTCGGCGAGACCAGCGCCCCCGCGGCCACCAGAACCTCGCCATCGGCACGGACTGAATGCCGGCCCGATTTGTCGGTGTACTCAACCCCGACCGCCCGCCCACGCTCGATGAGGATGCGCGAGACCTCCGCACGAAGCCTGACCGTCAGCGACGGGTCCGACTCCAGCGGCGCGATAAACGCATAAGCGGACGAACTGCGGCGGCCGGATCTGTTGGTGAACTGATAGTACCCCACACCGCGCTGGGTAGGTCCATTAAAGTCGGTGTTGTAGGGCTCCCCCATCGCCTGGACCGCCTGGACGAACCAGCGCGACATGTCGTCGATGTGGCCTGGATCGGAGACGAGCACGGGCCCGTCTGTGCCGTGGAGATCGTTGGAGAGGCGATTGTTCCCCTCCATTCCCCGAAAATGGGGCAACACGTCTCGCCAACCCCAACCGACGCCGTCGTTGTTCCCGCGCAGAACATCGTCCCAGGCGTCGTAGTCAGAAGGGCGGCCGCGCATATAAACCTGCGCGTTCACGGAAGAGCCGCCCCCCAGGACGTTGCCCTGGGGAATGTCATGGACGCGCCCGTCAAGGTGTTTCTGGGGCTCGGTGCGATGGTATCGCATGAACTTTGAGCCGTTGATCATCTTAAAAACGCCGGGCGGCATGTCGAGGAGCGGGTGTCGGTGGGAGTGACCGGCTTCGAGGAGGAGGACGCGCGCCTTTGCTTCCTTCACAAGGCGCGATGCGGCAGCCGCGCCGGACGACCCTCCGCCAATAACGATATAGTCAAAGGTCTCTGTCATGGCGCGATGCCTCAGGAGCCGGTCTTGGGCGGAGCGATCGAATCCCGTTCCACCAGCTCGCACTCGAGTTTCACGAGCGGATGTCGCTGGTCGCCCGTGGGGCCATGGAAAAGCTGCTCGATCACCCAGCGACCCATGGCACGGGTGGGCAGGATCATGGATGTGAGCGGCGGCGAGAGGTGGCGGGCGGTCTCATCGTCGTCAAACCCGATGACGGAGACGTCGTCGGGGATGAGCAGCCCCAGTTCTTTCAAGGCCTCATAGCAACCGATGGCCATGCGGTCGTTCTGGCAGAAGATGGCGGTGGGCGGCGAGGACAGCGCCATCAGCTTCTGGGTGCCCGAGTGACCTGAACTTGGGAGCCAGTTTCCTTCGATCAAAAGGTCCTCGTCGAAGGGAATGTCCGCCGACGCAAGCGCGCTGCGATAGCCGGTCGTCCGACCCGAGGCGCACTCCATGAAGGGTTCGCCGGTAATCGTTGCGACACGCCGGTGGCCAGCCTTGATGAGAGCGTTGGTGGCTGCGTGCCCGCCGGCCACCTCACTGGGGATGACGGCCGGGAACGAAAGATCGTCAGAAAAGCAATTCAGCAAAAGGACCGGAATGTCCGTTTGCCGAAGTATTTTGGGCACTTCCACGCGTCGGGTGAAGAGGCAGGCGTAGATGATCCCGGCGACATTCTGGTCGATGAAGTGGTTGAGGGTTCGCGGCTCAAGCTCCTGATTGTTCTGGGTCTCGGCGAGGAGAACCAGGTTTCCCGTTTCTCTCACCGCCTGCCTCACGCCGTAAAAGGCGTTTACCATTTCAGGGCTCGTCGCCACATCATCGACGACGAACGCGATGGGGCCATCAAGGAGTTTCGGCTTGCGTTTAGTTCCCGCCGATGCGGGGGAACGCGCGGGGATGGAATACCCCAGCGTCTTTGCCGCTTCCAGCACCCGCGCCTTGGTGACATCGGAGATTTTCACGGCATCGTTGGCGTTCAGGACTAGCGAAACAGTGGTTTGCGAGCAGCCAGCCACCCGCGCGATATCGTGCATCGTCACCCGGTGCCGGCCCTCGATCTTGCCGACGCCCCTGTGCCGTTTGGGCTTTTTTACCTGCTCATCCATTGCCCGTTCCGGATCTCCTAAAAGGGCACTAGCTCGGGAAGACGCGTCGTACAACTAATATTATCACCACTCCATAAAAAATATTATTGACAGGAATTCGATATTAGTATGGCTATTAGTGTCAGCGGGTCGATCAACAGGCCACGCGTCGAGAACGGGAGGGGAGGCAATGCAGCCTGCGCACGGCATTGCCAACGAACCGGCAACGAAGTCGATGTACATCGACGGTCGGTTCATGGAGGACGACGCATCGACCATCGCGGTCGAAAATCCGGCGACGGAAGACGTCATCGCGTTTGTCCCGGATGGGGATGGACGCCACGCCGATCTCGCCGTTGAAGCCGCCAAAAAAGCCTTTCCCGGCTGGTCGGCGCTGCCCGCCATCGAACGGGGTCGCGCGATTGCCGCCCTTGCCAATGCCATCGAAAGCGAGACCGAGGCGCTCGCCGCGTTGGTGACGTCCGAGCAGGGAAAGCCCATCTCCCAAGCGCGCGGCGAAGTGGGCGCTGCGGCGAATTTTCTGCGCTACGCCGCCGAAGAGGCGCGGCGGATCACCGGCGATATCGTTGCCTCAGACAATCCGAATGAAGAAATCCATATTCGCCGCCATCCCTATGGGGTGGTCGTCGCACTGACGGCTTGGAACTATCCTCTCGCGCTGGCTGCCCGGAAAATCGGCCCCGCGCTTGTGGCCGGCAATACGATGGTGCTTCTCAGCCACGAGATCACACCGCTCTCCGCGCTTGCTGTTGCCGCCCTTGCCCACAAGGTCGGTCTACCGCCCGGCGTTCTCAACGTGGTGACTGGCAAAGGACCGGTGGTCGGGCAGCGGCTGGTGGAGCATCCGGACACAAGCCTTGTCACCATGACCGGGAGTGTCCGGGCGGGGCGGGAAATCTTTCGCACCGCCGCCGATCAGATCAAGGTCGTTCGCCTGGAGCTCGGAGGCAAGGCCCCGTTCATCGTGATGGAGGACGCGGACATTGACGCTGCCGTCTCCGCAGCGGTCACGGCGCGCTACACCAATTGCGGCCAGATCTGTACCTGCAACGAGCGCATGTATCTCCATCGCGCCATTGCCGACGAATTCTTGGAAAAGTTCGTCGGTGCCTCAAAGGGGCTCACCATCGGCGATCCGGCCAGCGACATGGATATGGGGCCGAAGGTGAGCGCCGTGGAAGTGGCGAAGGTGAACGAGATCGTGGCGCGCAGTACAGCGGCCGGCGCTGAAATGGTGCTTGCCGGCGGTCCACTCACCGACGGGTCCTACGCCAAAGGACACTGGCTATCCCCCACCGTGATGGAGGTGGCCGACAACGCGAACCCCATCCTTCAGGAGGAGGTGTTCGGGCCGGTGGTCGCCGCCAAGCGTATCGACGATTTTGACGAGGCGATTGCCCTTGCCAACGACACATCCTTTGGCCTGTCGGCTTACCTTTTCACGGCGGACGCCAAAAGGCTTCTTGAGGCACCCCGCCGGCTGGCGTTCGGCGAGCTTTACGTGAACCGCACCAACGGTGAGTCGGTTCAGGGCTTTCACACCGGATGGGGCCTTTCCGGCGTCGGCGGGGAAGACGGCGCCTATGGCTTCGACGGCTATTTGCGCAAGCAAACCACGTACTTGAGTTGGGCTTGACCCAGAATAAAATCGCGGCCGAACGCGCAGCCGCGTCCACAGCGGAGGAAAACCATGAAGCGCAGAACCCTTTTGATCACCTCGGTCCTAGCCAGTGCGCTGTTCGGCACGATGGCCATGGCGCAGAGCTTGCCGCCGCTCGAGCAGAAGGAGCGCTACAAGGTCGGCTTTGCCCAAATGGAATCCAACAATCCATGGCGCATCGCTGAAACGAAATCTTTCCACGACACCGCGGATTCTTGCGGGTGGGATTTAATCGCCACCGATGCTGCCGGTTCCGCCGCAAAACAGGTGGCTGACGTCGACAGTATGATCGCCCAGGGGATTGACGTTCTCTTCCTGCCGCCGCGCGAGGAAAAGCCGCTCATCCCGGCCGTGATGAAAGCCCGGGCCGCCGGCATCCCCACATTCCTGGTGGACCGCTCGGTTGATCCGGCCGTTGCCAAGCCCGGCGAACACTTCGTGTCCTTCCTGGGCTCAGATTTCATCGACCAGGGCGGTCGCGCGGCCGGCTGGCTCATGGAGAATTTTGACGGCGACAAAGGCATCATCGTGCAGCTGGAAGGCACCACCGGTTCCTCCCCCGCCAATGACCGCAAGAAAGGGTTTGACGACGCCATCGCCGCTGACGATCGCTTTGAGATCGTGGCGTCCCAGACCGGCGACTTTGCGCGGGATCTGGGCCGGCAAGTGATGGAGACGCTGCTCCAGGCCCATCCGGACGTGAACGTCGTTTATGCCCACAATGACGAGATGGCCATTGGTGCGATCCAGGCTTTGGAGCTGGCCGGCCGCAAGCCGGGTGAGGACATCACCATCGTTTCCATCGATGGAACGCGCGATGCCCTGCAAGCCATCATCGATGGCAAGATGGGTGTCACGGTGGAAAGCTCGCCCTTCTTCGGACCGCTCGCGTGTCAGGTCATGAAGCAGTACGCGTCCGGTGAAGAAATTCCCCATTGGGTGAAGGTGGAAGACCGGATCTTTACCAAGGCCAACGCCGCCGACCACATCGACGAAGCGTACTGATCGACCCTCGCGGGCGGGGCGGCCTCCGGGCCAATCCCGCCCGCCCCGTAAGGGGAATTTTTTGCGCCCATGACTGCTCTCGTTTCGATGACGGGCATCGACAAGGCCTTCGCCGGCATTCCCGCCTTGCAGCAAGCCAGCCTCAGTATTGAACCTGGCGAGATTCACGCGCTGATCGGCCAGAATGGTGCTGGCAAGTCGACGATGATTAAGGTGCTCACCGGGGTGCATCGGCGCGACGGTGGCCGCGTCGAGTTCTCGGGCGCTGAGAGCAACGTTTCGAGCCCGCGGGCGGCCCAGGATGCGGGCATTGCCACCATCTACCAAGAACTCAATCTGGTGCCGCTGCGCTCGGTGACAGAAAACATCGTGATGGGCTACGAGCCCAAACGCCTCGGCCTCTTTGTGGACTGGCGCAACGCCCACCGCCGCGCGCGAGAAACCCTTGCCCGCTTCGGCATCGACATCGATGTCACCGAAGCCCTCGGCAGCTACTCCACCGCCATCCAGCAGCTGGTTGCCATCGCCCGCGCCGTCTCCCTCGACGCGAAACTGGTGGTGATGGATGAGCCCACCTCATCCCTTGATGCGAGTGAGGTAGAAATTCTGTTCGGCGTTGTGCGGGAGCTTAAGAAGCAGGGTGTCTCGGTCCTTTATGTTTCGCACTTTCTCGATGAACTATTTGAGATCTGCGACCGAGTGACGACCATGCGCGATGGGCGCACCGTCAGCACCCGCAACGTTGCCGACACCACAAAGCTTGAAATGATTGCGGACATGCTCGGCCGTGACAAAGACGAAATTGCCGCCGAAGGCATGACCGACTTTGGCGGCGCCCAAGCCGAGCGCGGCGAAGTCTTGCTTCACGCCGAAAAAATTTCCACTGGACCGCGCCTGAAACACTTCGAGCTGACCCTTCATAAGGGTGAGATCGTGGGGCTGGGCGGTCTTCTGGGTTCCGGGCGCACCGAAGCGGCCCGCGCTCTTTTCGGCGTTGACCCCATCGAGGACGGAGCGATTGTGCTGCGTGGGGAAAACCGCCAGCCCTCAGGGCCCGGCGATGCCATCCGCAATCACATCGGCTTCCTCACCGAGGACCGCAAGGCGGAGGGTATCGTCCCCGATATGTCGGTGCGCGAGAACATGACGCTCGCCCTTTTGCCGAAGCTTTCGAGCCGCGGCCAGATCGACTTTGCGAAAGAGCGCGAGCTGGTGGAACGCTATATCAAGAGCGTCGGCATCAAGACCGCGCATATGGACCAGCCCATCCGTGAGCTTTCGGGCGGCAACCAGCAAAAGGTGCTCCTCGCCCGCTGGCTCGCCACCGAGCCGAACATCCTCATTCTCGATGAGCCGACCCGCGGTGTGGACGTGGGCGCTAAACGCGAGATTCAGTCCTTCATTCGCGCCTATGTTGAGCGGGGTTTTGGGGTGGTCCTCATCAGTTCAGAGTTCGAGGAACTGGTGGAAGGCGCCGACCGCATCGTGGTGATGCACGAGGGCCGATCGGTCAAAGAGCTCACCAACCCAGGAATTACCGAAAACGTCCTGGTGGCAGCCCTCGCCCAGCACGATGAGGAGGCCGCATAGTGGCGGACGCGGCGGTACTCCCCGAAAAGCCTAAACCAAAGTTCAGTGCGCTGCGCCTCCATGGCGGCGTCGTGGCGCTCCTTCTCTTGTTGGTGTTCAACGCGCTCTTCACGCCGAACTTCCTGCAACTCCAGACCCTCTTCGTGAACATCAGCCAGGTGGCGACCATTGCCATCGTTGCCATGGGCATGACGCTGGTGATTGCCACCGGAGGCATCGACCTTTCCGTCGGCGCCGTGATGGCCCTTGCCGGCGCCCTCGCACCGCTGATCTTCCTGTCTGAGTTCGGCATGGCTAACCCGGCGCTCGGCGTCGCCCTTGCCATCGTGCTGCCGCTGTTCGTTGCGGGGTTGTGCGGGGTTTTTAATGGCTTGATGGTGGCAACGCTCAACGTGCAGCCCATCATCGCCACGTTGATCTTGTTCATCTCTGGGCGCGGCATTGCCCAGGTCCTCACCAACGGAAACCTTCAAACTTTTGGCAATCCCAGCTTCAGCTATCTGGGCACGGGAAAAATACTTGGTCTGCCGTTCCAAGGATGGCTTGCCCTCGCCATTGCCATTGCGCTCGCCCTCATCATCGCGCGCACCACCTGGGGCCGCTACCTCCTCGCCGTCGGCGGGAACGAACGGGCGGCCTATTTGTCGGGGGGACCCGTTCGCAAGGTGAAGGTTGGCGCCTACGTGGTTTGCGCCGTCCTATCCGGCCTTGCGGGCCTCATTGTGGTTGCCATCAACTCCGCCTCCGATGCAGCGCGCAATGGCAACCTCATGGAGCTTGATGCCATTGCTGCCGCGGTGGTGGGCGGAGCGCTGCTGCAAGGCGGCCGGGCACCGATCTTCGGGGCGATCCTGGGCGCGGTGATCATCCAGCTCGTAAAGTACACGTTGCTCGCCAATGGTGTTGAGGACGAGGTGGCGCTTATCGCCAAAGCGGCCATCATCATTCTCGCCGTCTGGATCCAGCAGTTTCGGAGGAGCTGAGCCGTGCTCGATGAATCGGCCTTCGATCTGCGCAAGTATTTGCGTCGCAACTCAGCTTCGTTCACCGTTTGGGTGGCGCTTTTTGCGCTGATCGGCTTCGGCCTGCTGCGCTACGACAATTTCGGCGGCGCCTACAACATTTCCTCGTTCCTCAACTACAACGCCATGTTCATCGCCATCGCCCTTGGCATGTGCTTCGTGATCATGACGGGCGGGATCGACCTGTCGGTGGGCTCGGTCGCTGCCTTCACCTCCGTGGTGGCGGCCTATCTCAGCCCCTATGGGATCGAAGTCGCGCTGCCCGGTGCGGTGGCCGCCGGTGTCGGCTTTGGCGCCATAAATGCCTTTTGCATCGTGATCCTTCATATTCCGCCCTTCATCGCGACCCTTGCGACGATGCTCGCGGCCAAGGGGGGCGCGCTCGTCATATCCGGCGCGCAAACGATCTCGGTGGACTGGAGTTCCAACTTCACCAAGCTCGGCATGGGTCAGGCGTTTGGCCTCTTTCCCTGGGCCATCGTTATCGTCATGGGCCTCACCATCGTCCTTTGGATCGTGCTGGAGAAAACCACCATCGGCCGCACCGTGCTGGCGGTGGGTGGGAGCGAGGATGCGTCCACCTTGATGGGTCTGAAGGTTAACCGTGCAAAGGCCTTCGCGTACCTCCTGTCGGGCGGTTGTGCCGGCCTCGCCGGACTGTTCTTGGCCTCGGGGTTTGGTGCGGGCCAACCGCTCGAAGGGATCGGCTGGGAGCTATCGGCCATCGCCTCGGTGGTGGTGGGCGGCACCCTCCTCACCGGCGGGATGGGCTCGATCCCCGCCACCGTTGCTGGGGCGTTGCTCCTCGGCTTGGTGTTCAACGTCCTCAACTTTGAGAACGGCCAAGGCACCATCAGTTTCAGTGCCTACTGGCAAATGGTGATCCGCGGCGGGTTCTTGTTTGCGGTCATCCTCCTGCAGGCGCGCGTCATCGCACAAAACGAAAAAAGAATGGGCGTATGAGCCGTATTACTTCAGTTGCGGCACGATTGTTCAGCGTTCCCCTTGCGGAAGTCTTGAGCGATGCCAAGCACGGCGACCACACCCACTTCGAGCTGATTACGGCGACGATCCGCTTGGAAGACGGCTCGAAGGGGACCGGCTACACCTACACCGGCGGGCGAGGCGGCCATGCGATCCTTGCCATGATCGAGCACGATCTTGCCCCGTTCCTCCTGGGGCGAGACGGTGAGGACGTCGAAGGGCTCTACGACGCCATGCAGTGGCACGTCCACTACGTCGCCCGCGGCGGTGTCGCGTCCTTTGCCATATCTGCCGTCGACATCGCGCTCTGGGACCTTCGCGGCCGTCGCTCCGGACAAGCGCTGGTGGACATGGCGGGCGGGGCGTCGGATCGGTGTCGCGCCTACGCCGGTGGCATTGACCTTAACTTCGCCCTGGAAAAGCTTTTGAAGCAAACCGAGGGCTACATCGCCCGCGGCTTCAATGCCGTGAAGATTAAAGTGGGGCGTCCCGATCTTGCCGACGATGTGGCCCGCGCGTCTGCCGTGCGGGATCTCCTTGGTCCCGATCGCGCTTTCATGGTGGACGCCAACTACGCGCTCAGCGTGGACGAGGCCATCACCGCCGCCCGAGCATTTATGGAACTCGACATCCTCTGGTTCGAAGAGCCGACCATTCCGGACGACTATAAAGGCTATGGACGGATCGCGGCGGAAACCGGCGTCCCCCTCGCAATGGGCGAAAACCTCCACACCATCCACGAGTTCGAATACGCCTTTGCCGACGCCAAACTCAGCTTCGTTCAGCCCGACGCCTCCAACTGCGGAGGCATCACCGGATGGCTGCGCGTGGCGGCGCTCTCCCGGGATCACGGAATTCCCGTGTGCTCCCACGGCATGCAGGAACTGCATGTCAGCCTGGTCTCGGCGCAGTCCAACCCCGGCTGGCTGGAGGTGCATTCGTTCCCCATCGACCAGTATACGACGCGTCCCCTTATGGTGGAGGATAGCCACGCTGTTGCGCCTACGGTCCCGGGCGTCGGCGTCACGTTTGATTGGGACAAGCTAGAGGCCGCCCAGAAAGACTTCGCACCATGACCGCAAACACCATCACCGCCGCGCACTATCGCGGCAACAAGACTTTTACCGTTGATGAAGTGACTGCTCCAACGCCTGGCGACGGCGAGGTGGCCGTAAAAATCGCCTACTGCGGGATCTGCGGCACCGATATGCACGTTTATCACGGCAACATGGATGCGCGGGTGGGGTTTGAACGCGTCATCGGCCACGAAATGTCAGGCGTTGTGGAGAGCCTTGGCGGCGGCGTTTCGGGGTTTGTGCCTGGCCAAAAGGTGGTGGTGCGCCCGCTCCATGCCTGCGGTGACTGTCCAGCCTGCGCACGCGACCACAGCCACATCTGCCAGAAGTTAAAATTCCTCGGCCTCGATACCGATGGGGCGATGCAGGAAATTTGGGTCGTCCCCGCCCACACGCTCCATGCGCTGCCTGACGATTTGCCTCTGGACCATGCGGCCTTGATCGAGCCGGTGGCCGTGGCCTGCCACGACGTGCGCCTGTCGGGTCTTACCGTCGGCGAGGACGCGGTGGTGATCGGCGGCGGTCCCATCGGCGTGCTGGTGGCGATGGTCGCTCGGGAGAACGGTGGCAACGTGGTCTTGTCGGAGGTTAATCCACACCGGCTCGCCATCGCGCGAAAGCTGGGCTTTGAGACGGTCAATCCCACGAACGTGGACCTTGGCCCATATATGAATGAGCGCACCTGTGGCAAAGGCGCCGACGTCGTCTTTGAAGTTTCCGGTTCCCAGCCCGGTGTCGACGCCATGACCGCCGTCGCCGCCACCCGTGCGCGGATCGTCATGGTGGCAATTCACGCCAAGAAACCTCAAATCGATCTCTTTCAATTCTTCTGGCGTGAGCTTCAAATGATCGGTGCCCGCGTTTACGAACCGCAGGACTATGAGCGCGCCATCGCTCTGGTGGCCTCCGGTGCCATCGATGCCGAAACGGTGATCACCGATGTGGCGCCGTTGTCGCGCATCCAGGCGGCCTTCGAAGCCCTGGACGCGTCCCCCACGGCGCTCAAAAGCCTTATCCGCGTGGGAGGCTGAGCCATGGGCCTTTTCGATCTCACCGGGAAGACCGCGCTTGTCACCGGCGCCAAACGCGGGATCGGTCGCGGGATGGCGGAGGCCCTTGCCGGTGCGGGGGCGGACATCGTCGGCGTTTCGGCCACCCTGGAGCCTGGTTCGCAAGTGGAGGAGACCGTCACAGGGATCGGTCGCCGCTTCACCCCCTATCGGTGCGATTTTTCCAACCGCGCCGCTCTCAAAGACTTTGCCGAAAGGCTTCTCGCCGATGGCATAGAGCCTGACATTCTCGTCAACAATGCCGGAACCATCCGTCGCAAACCCGCTGCCGAGCATCCAGACGAGTGGTGGGATGAGGTGATTGAAACCAACCTTTCGGCCCAGTTCATCCTCGCTCGGGAAGTGGGCAAGAGCATGGTTGAGCGGGGTTCCGGCAAGATAATCTTCGTTGCATCTTTGCTCACTTTTCAGGGTGGGATTACCGTGCCGGGCTATGCCGCATCGAAGGGGGGCGTTGGACAACTCACCAAGGCCCTGGCCAACGAGTGGGCTTCCTTGGGCGTTAATGTGAACGCCATCGCGCCGGGGTACATTGCCACCGACAACACCCAGGCATTGCAGGATGATCCGGACCGATACAGCGCGATCCTGGAGCGCATACCCCAAGGGCGCTGGGGGAAGCCGGAGGACTTTGCCGGCCCAGTCGTCTTCCTGGCCTCGGACGCCTCGGCTTACGTGAACGGCGAAATCCTCACCGTCGATGGCGGATGGATGGGCCGGTAGCACACCTTCCCGCGGCACGAGGTCGTGTCGCGGCCGGAATGCGTTCAGTGAACAAGAACAAAGAACGGATCGACCAGCCACCCTCGTTTCGGGACGGGTGGGAGTTCGTCCGGGCTAGTTCCTTTCCCCTGCACAAAGTCGAAACAGGTGCGGCACTGACCAAGCCGGTGCCGGGGCGTCCGGCGTTCGCCAATACCAGCACCAGAGCCGTTCCGGCCCGAACGGAATCCGGTCTCAGGGGAAAGCGGCTCGCACCTTGGACTGGCGAAGAACGGGGCCGGATTTGACCGTTTGCGGCTAGTTCCGCTTCGCCCCGGCCGGTCGCACATCCGGCCCGATGCTCGCCGGCGCGGCCAAAGGTGCACCGGTGCCAGCGTCCCCATCCTGCGCCGGGCTCGGGCTCGGGGCATCCACACCGCCCACAACTTCCGAGCCCCCCGGAGCACCGCAGGATGAAGGTGCCTGCAAGAGGCCGTAGCCGAACACCGGGTCGCGGCCTTCCTTGCCAAGATCGAGTGCGTCGCGTTGCGGTCCCGTCCACGGTGGCATAGTCCACGGTGACGTCC
>JBCCYN010000081.1:0-20788 GCA_039189655.1 Pseudomonadota bacterium
CTCTGAATTTGATCAGCATCCCGAGCTTCGAAATATATACATTCGGAATAAAAATAGTAAGGTGGCAAAGCATGAGAAGGAGCGCATGTGTGCTTAGTTGAAGCCTGGATTAGCTAGAATTGCGTTGTGAGGTGGTAGGAATTTTCGTGGATCGCTTCCCTGATTGGGAGGTGGGGGTGAGGATAAACGCGCGGAAGCCAATCGAAAAGAAATCACCCTAAAGAATATAAAAATTTGTTGCGAATGGTTGTAGGTTTTGTAAATCATGTATTATCCAAAAAGTGCAGGTATAATTTAAAGCAATATACGGCAGTCGAACGCGTTAGCGAATGAGAGCGCATTATGGAAGAAGTTCTTTTCAGAGCTCAGCGTTTATGGCAAAAATGCTTCACGGCGTTATGCGCAGAAGGCTATAAGGTCTGTTTAACAGTGTCGGTCCGCTTTGCCTGCTCTGCCTGGTTCCGCCAATGAGGGTTAGTGTCCGCTTCAGTTAAATGGATACTTAGAGGCCCTGGATTGGCGAAGCGGTGCAAGCGCAGAAAGTGGAGTGACGACGAGAAGCGGATGATCAGCGCTCAGACGGGGTTGCTGGGGATTTCGGTTTCGCAGGTCGCACCCCGGTAGGATGTCAACGCGAACCAGGGCTTCAACTAGTTGAAGGACCCGATGTGAGCGCCAAGGCCCGAAGGTACTGAATCAGATCTGTTCTTGCTAGTCGAGGTCGTGGAGCCTGTTAGCGCTAAGATGACATGTGAGGCCGCACATGGTGAGATGATTGTCGAGTTGGTGGGTGGCCACCGTCTGCGGTTCACCGGCTCTTATGATGCCGATGCATTGGTCACGTTGATCTGAAAGCTCAGCACGTGATTCCGGTTCCCGCGAAAACCAAGGTCTGGCTGGCCGCCGGGGTCACTGACATGAGGAAAGGGTTGAACGGTTTGTCCACCCTGGCCGAGAAGGTTTTGGCCGAAGACCCATTCTCGGGCATCTCTTTGTGTTCCGCGGCCGCCGCGGCGATCTGATCAAGGTGATCTGGTTCGATGGCCAGGGGGCTTGCCTGGTCTCCAAGCGTCTTGAGAAGGGCCGGTTCGTTTGGCCATCCCCTGCCGATGGCAAGGTGTCGGTCACACCGGCGCAATTGTCGGTACTTTTGGAAGGCATCGATTGGCGCATGCCCAGACGCACCTGGAGGCTGCTGACCACTGGTAATATATCAACGAAACCAGTACTATAGGATTCGCATAGGCGTGCTGTTCGGCTATAAGTCTCCCCATGCTTGAAGCGCCAAAACCGTTGCCCTCTGATCCTGCCGCACTGCGGGTGACCGCCGAGGGTTTGATGGAACTGGCGAAAGCTCAGGCGCTCAGGATCGCCAAGCTCGAGCATCAACTTGGGGGACACAATCGGCACCGGTTTGGTTCGAAGTCAAAGAGCGCCGATGAACTCGATCTGCAGCTTCGGCTCGAAGAGGAAGAAACGTCGGCGGCAAAGTCCGCGCCGCCAAAACCCAAGAGCAGTGCTGAACTGAAAGCAAAACCAAAGCGCAAGCCATTACCGCCAGAGCTGCTGCGCAACGACACCGTGCTGATCCCAGGCGATGAATGCACCTGCGGTCGCAAACTGCGCAAGATCGGCGAAGACGTAACAGAAGAGCTGGAATACGTCCTCGGACGATTCGTTGTGAACTGGATCATCCGTCCCAGTATTGGCTGCGCAGGTTGCGAGAAGATTCAAGCCTCGCTGCCATCACGCCCGATTGAGCGCCGGCGTCCCGGCCGTGGTCTGTTGGCGCACGTGCTTGTCTCGAAATATGCGGATCTCTGCCCGCTCGATCGCCAATCGGGCATCTAAACGCGCGAAGGGATCGATCTCGATCGTTCAACCTTGGCTGACTGGGTGGGGTGGTCAGCTTCTTTGTTGGAACCCATTTCCGATGCTATTGCCCGTCATGTCCGCGCCGGGCAGGCGATCTTCGCCGACGACACGCCGTTGAAGATGCAGGCATAGGGCAAATGCGCTACTGCGCGCATCTGGACCTATGTTCGTGATGAGCGGCCATGGGGCAGCACTCATCCGCCAGCGGCGTGATACGAGTTCATCACGAACTGCAAAGGCGAGCATCCTGCGACGCATCTGGCGTCCTTCCGAGGCTGGATTCATGCCGACGGCGATTCCGGATTCAACGAACCTTATCGCAGCGGCGATATCCAGGAAGTCGCATGCATGGCACACATCCGCCGCAAGTTCGTCGACGTGTTCCAGTCGCAGGGCCTGGAGGTGGCCGAAGACGCCCTCAGGCGCATCGCTGGGCTCTATGCGGTCGAGAAAGACGCGCGCGGTCGTCCGTCCGATGAGCGGGTTCGCCTGCGCCAGGACCGTGCAAAACCCATTCTCGATGATCCGGAGACCTGGCTGGCGGCGCAAGTAATAAAAATACCGGGCAAGTCAGAACTGGCCAAGGCGATCCGCTACGCCCTGACGCGCATCAAAGAGCTCCGGCCCTATCTCGATCACGGCTTTCTCGAATTCGACAACAATTTTCCGGAACGCGCCATGAAGCCCGTGGCCATCGGCAGGAAAACGACCTCTTCGTCGGCTCCGAGGGTGGCGGAAAGGCTGCGGCGATCGCCTAAACTTTGATCGAAACCGCCAAGCTAAATGGCGTCGATCTGGAAGCCTGGCTGACCTGGGTGCTTGGACGCATCGCCAATCAAAAGATCACGTGGCTGGACGACCTCATGCCTTGGCGGTACCCCGCTTAGGCAGCGTAACTGGGAAAAGCCGATACACGCCAGAGCGCCCTCGCCGGACGGACACCTGACACGCGTCGACCACTGCGATCAGGTCCGCCCGAGTGCCGGTGAACGCATGCGCCTTGGTCCGTGCGATCGCCACTTCTATCTCATCGAACTCGGCACCCAGCGCTATCGTGAGCGGTACGGCAAGCTCGTCGGACAAGGGACGAGCCATACGTGTTTATGTCCTAGATCATTTTTTCCATAGCTATCGACCAGGGTGATCCGAGGTTGCAAGCAATGTACTGAGTATGTTTGTCGCGAACATTCCACTAAACAATTCTTTTATTTAACACCACTCAACCTTCAGTGCGACCGAACGACGCTTGCTACTTCTTATTGGGTCAGTAGTCTCGGCGGTTAAAAGCGAAATAATAAAGAAAGATCGAAAACTACGGCTGATCTGCCGTCCAATACGTTCACTGGGTACTTCACCAAACGGTAAAGCTGCTGGGTATGTGATCCGCGTTGCCATCGACTGACCTCGCGTCCATTAAGAAAAGGATACGCAAATGGCAGATTTTGATTTCGGGTTTGTCGCTACCTACTTCCTGGAAGGTAACGATTACATACTTCTCGGCAGTGGCCAAAGCACTGGGACACTGACGGACAATGAGACAGCGCCGCCAGACGGCGACACGTTTGAAGCCGGAGACGTGTTAGTGCCATCTACGTCCGGCAGCGACACCTTTTATGTGGGCACAGTTGATCTTGGAGGCGGCAACACAGGGGTCGCGGTTCAGCTTGGTTCCCGCTTCGGTATCAGCGTGTACTCACCCGTCGACCCCGGAAATTTTCCTCCGACAATCCCCGTCGCCTCGTTGACCGCAAATACCTTTACCGTGTGCTTCGCCGCAGGCACGCTGATCGCTACACCATCGGGCGAGCGGGCAGTGGAGTCGCTTGCGCCCGGCGACATGGTGCTGACGGCGGACGGCCGCGCAGTTCCGGCCCTGTGGATCGGCCACCAAACCCTCTCAAAGCGCTTCACGCCGTCAGAGCGGTTCCAGCCCGTCAGGGTGATGGCGGGCGCGCTGGGCGACGCTCTGCCCCATACGGACCTCGTACTGACGCCCGACCACGCGCTGATCATTGATGGTGTGGCGGTGAACGCCGGTGCGCTGGTAAACGGGACGTCCATCGTGCGCGTCCCATTGGCGGAGTTGGACGAGCGCGTCACGTACTTCCATGTGGAGACCGCTGCCCACGATGTGATCCTAGCCAACGGCGCGCCCGCAGAGACCTATGTGGACTATGTGACCCGCCAAGCGTTCGACAACTACGCAGAGTACGAGGCGCGGTTTGGCGATCAACTGAGAACCATAGCCGAGATGGACATGCCGCGCGCTATGAGCCGCCGTCAGGTGCCGTCGACGATATTGGCCCGTATCGGTAAGCTGCGCGAGGCGAGCTAGGCTTCTTTATCTCCGTCGCTCCGAGCCTGGACGGCTCATCGCTCCTCTTTTCGAGCACGCTGTTTGAGCGCTCGTCCCCGACCGCTAGGTCGGCAACTGGCATGGTGAGTTCGAGCGGGGGCATCCCTCGTACTTCCCGCTTCATCTGCGCGACCAAAGGCACGCCGTCCTCCGGCCGGACGTCGGCAAGCCCGGATAGGGACTCCCACCAGTGCGGGAACTCACCCTTCTTCATCCGCTTGTAGAATACCGCCGGGTTTATGCAGAAGTCAGCGAACAACTCCATCCCGCTTTCGAAGAAGGGCCGCTCCGGCACCATGACGAACTAGGCTTCCTCGTCCGTCTACGAGGTCAGCAGTGGCTGCGACAGACCCCTAGTCTCCTCACTGGGCGGTTTTACGGGACATGCGAGAGGGAGCAATCCTGCTCGGACACACGGCGCATCTGAGGTGGCGACCGCAAGGTTCGCAAAAATGGTATTTTTCGCTTCCAACCTCAGTTACTCAAGATCAGTCGCTGCCGACTAACGCGCGGCTACAAAGTTTTGAGCTAAAAAGGCTAAATCAACATCCTGAGTAGCGTGGCATTCACGATCCGACGTCATTGTGGCTTGTACCCAAGTACATGAACCCTGCGACGAATCCGGACAGATATTTCGAACCAATACGGTTAGTCCAAGCTCTGGTCGATTGGCTACGCAAGTTCCATCGGGCAGTCGAGCAATCGCTTCGATGCCCTTCGAGGACAGTGCATCACAGAGACCAGGGGCTGCAGCATTCTCGGCGGAGACGAAGCAATTCCAACTGCCTGGGTAAATATGAAAATTCGCCGCAAAGCCGTCTCGGGTAAAGTACCCGTATTTGTCATTCTGCCAATCGGTGGTGAAGCCGTACGCTTCAAAACTCTCCGTCAAGCCCGCAGCACTTGTCCTCCCAGACGCACAGGTGGCATTGAAGATCGCTGCAATATCAACCGGTCCTGAAGATAAAGCGGCCCAGTTATCCTGTGCTTCTGCCGTAACAGGACCTGCCATTCCGATTGTCAAGGATAGCAGGATTGTCCTGAGCGCGGTTCGCCCGATCATAGGTCCGATCTCCTCTGTACGAACCCCGCAACGGCGTAAACCCGTCGCTGGGCGACGATTTCAATCGATCTCAAAAGCAAATATATACCGTCGATCCTGCCGACAAATTATGAAGGTTTGAGCGCCAAAAGCAAATTACCGGTCAGGGGCAGCCGTACATATTAGGCGGTGTGGACGAATAGACTCAGGTTACGGGTTGAGGACTCCGGCGCGAAGAATTGTCTGATTCATGAACTGCCGACTGGTTTGGAGTGTCGGCAATGTTGACGAAGAGGACTGAGGCGGACTGGGAGATGGCGGTGGAGGTGTTTCGGGCGTGTCTGCCGGCCCGGATTGCAAAAGCGAAGAACGACCGGCTGTTTCTGGAGGGTATGCAATTTTTCGCCGTCCACACCGCATAAGAATAGCAGTTTCGAAATATTCTGGGAGATATGTAAAGATCTCATTGTCTGGCGGAATGTATTTGACGTGGATGACATTGTGCCGTCCATAAGCGGAGAGGGAGCCAGCCTTCGCGACACGCTCGCGAAAAACTATTTCCGCATCTCCAAAGTCGAACGTGTTCGCCACGGAAGTGTTTAGCCGTCGTTGCCGCCCGTAACGATCGGCTCGGACAGATCGGAGGCTTTTTGATTTTTCGTTGTGTCAGCTGCACATTTAGCTGCGGATCAATTGCTCACCCGTCGCCCGCGCAAACAACGCCCCCGCCAAGTCTTCGCAGCAGACTCGGTTTGAGAATGGCGCGTGCGGACTCTACGGGGCTGAGCGCAATGTGCGAGGGCTGAGCTGATTTGCCAGGATGAGCTCGTCGCGTTGCTGAAAATTTTCAAGCCGGGCTCGGCTCACCGTCCTTGGCGGTTTCGTCGGCGACGGCTTTGGCAAGGGCAGCGGTGATTGGGTCGGCGCCAAGTTCAACCGCGTTTGGGCGATGCCGCCGGTGAAAGGCGCGAAGCAACGCAGTGGCTTCGTCCGCCGAAGAGGGGGGGGCGTAGCCGGCGCGCTCCAGATCTTGCCACAACTCTTCCGGGGTGACGTCGATCCCTTTTTCGGGAAGTGGGACGAAGATGGCGTGGCCTGCGTCCGCAAGCTGCTTCCAAGGAAAACGCTCGCCGGGGTCGATCTTGCGCATCGGCGCCACGTCCGAATGGGCCACAACTGCGCGCCTTCGGATAGACCATCGATCTCTGATGGCATCCAACAAACTCAAAAGCGCGGCAATCTGCTCAGCTGGAAAACTCGGGGCATCGGGGCGGTGGCCGGGGCTGTCCAGTTCAATACCGATGGCACGCCCGTTGATGTCGCGCACCCCTTCCCAACTGGAAACCCCCGCATGCCAAGCGCGATCCGCCTCATCCACGAGGGGCACCACCGCGCCATCGGCGGTGATGACGTAGTGCGCGCTCACCTTGCTTTCGGGGGCACATAGCCATCGAATGGCAGCGTTGACGTCGGCCATGTCGGTGTAGTGGAGCACCACCATATCGGGCGACATTTTCCGCTGGTCGAAGTTCGGCGAGCGCCACCCGCGCAGCGTCAACTTCTTTGCCGCTCAATGGCTTCGTAGGCAGCATTGATGACCGCCAGACGGTCATTGGCAATTTTTAAGAACTCGGGGGGCACACCGCGGGCCACCAGCCGGTCCGGATGGTGTTCAGCAGCAAGGGAGCGCCAGCGGCTCTTTATCTCGTCCAAATCCGCATCAAGCGATACACCCAATACACCGTAGGGATCGCCTTCGGGCCGCAGATGCCTCGCCTTGACCCGCTCGACGCGCATGGATTCGAGGGCGAAGATTTCCGCCACCCGGTGCAAGTACGCCTCCTCAGCTTGGTGGAGGACCCCATCGGCCGCAGCGATGGAGAACAGGACGTCCAAAATGTCTTCGCGCACTGCGTCGTCGTCGGGAAAAAGTTTTGCGATTTTTTGGGCGTAGGCTTCGAAACCCGCCACGTCCCGCTGGGCGAGGTCGAAAAACCGGCGCACCGGCCGTTTGGCGTTCTCCGGCACGTCAAACCGGCTCCAGAAACTGGTGGCCTCGGCCATGGTGACCACACCATCTGCCTTGGCCATTTTGGCGGCAAGGGCCACCACAGCCATGGAAAACGCAGCCTGGCGGGCTTGGGGCCCTGACCCCAGCGCCGAACGGAGCCGGTCAAAGGCATCCGCCCCTGCAGCGCCGACGGATTGAACGGCATTGCCAAAAAACTCCCACGCCGCCATCAGCGCCGCCTCGGTCCGCGGTGGCGTGGGCGGTCCCGTCGCGGGGCTCGTAGCGAGAAGCGCCCGCCGGATTTCTTGCGATGGCGCCGTGAGGCGACATCACCGTCCTCGCCGCCGTCTGCGCTCGGCGACAACGGTTCTTGGGGATCGAGCGGGTCGGCTTCAGGATTATCGTTGCCGGCAACGGTTTTGGACGGCACGGCGGCGCCCACCAGCGTTTGTTCCACTGGGTTGGAATGCCGTGCTGTGACGCCCTCGCTCTCATGGAGGGGGCTGCTGTCCCGCCTTGGGGGAGCTGCATAGGCGTGGGCCGGCTCGTTCGGGTCTTTTAGCGAAACAGACTGGTTGATGCCCTCACACGGCGCCCGCGACGGGGCGGCCACCGTCGGCCAGGCATCGCTCGTCGATCCCTCCTCGAATTTGACCGTGCGCGCCAGGCGGGAGCGCCGGGCGTCGTCCTCGGGTTTGGGTTGGCCCAGAACGAACGCATCGAAGGCCGCGAAAAACAGACTGCGCAGTTCATCGCGCTCGAACACCACTTGGTGGCCCGCATCGCCGATCATCACCAGGCCTGCCCCAGGGGTGGCCCGCGCGAAACTGTCGATGGCCGGGGTGGAGACGACACGGTCCGCGCCGCTGGCGACGAACAAGGTGGGCATGACCAGCGGCGTGCCCTTCGCGTCCATGGTTTGGCGCGTGGCGCGGAGCGCTTCGGAAACCCAGGCGAACGACGGCAGCGCGGTGGTGAGGTGCGGATTGTCCGCAACGAGATCGCAAAGTCGCAGGTAACGGGTTTCGTCGCTGGTCAGCTTGTTGCCCGAAAAGGTTTCCGCGCTGGGCCGAGGCGTCGGGGAGCGGACCGCTCGGCTGCCCAGTCCCACGAGCCTTGCGCCGAACGCCAGGGCGCCCGCCAGAGGCTTGGGCATCGGCAGGTCGCCGATCTCGAGCATGGGCGCAATGAGCACCATGCGCGAGATATCGCGCACCAGGGTTTCTTGGCTTTGGAGGGCCACAAGCCCGCCCATGGAATGGGCTAGAACGGTAAAGGGCGCAGGCAGGTTGAGCTGCCTTGCAAATCTCACAACGACGGCAAGGTCGTCGCGATACTGGCGAAAGTTATCGATGTGGCCCGCCGATGGAGCTTTTCGGTCCGATCCCCCTTGCCCGCGGAAGTCGAACGTCACCACCGAGAGCCCGCGCTCCAGGAGGTCGGCAACGGTTTCGCCGTAAAACTCGATGAATTCTGCGCGTCCCTGGACGATGATGACGGTGCCGGGACCCTGCTCGGGGCCCCTCCAATAGGCCACGCGCAGGTTTGGGGCGGTCAGGAGAGTGCCGACCGTGCCGCCGAGATCGGTTGAGCCCCATGTCGCTCCGGCCACATTCTCTCCGTTTGAAATCCCACCTTGAAAGCCGGTGGGAGCACTCCCAAATCCTATGAGCGGTCGCCAAATATGGGGCCGCTACCCTTCGCGACACTGGCCATAGACCCGGCGGTGTCCATCCGTTGCTTCTCATGGAGGACGAAATGCGTCAATTCGACTTGACCCCCCTATACCGCTCTACCGTTGGTTTTGACCGACTGTTTTCGATGCTGGACAACCCGCCCAGCGCGAACCAGGCGCAAACCTATCCCCCCTACAACATCGAACGCACCGCAGCCGATGAATATCGCATTACCATGGCGGTTGCAGGCTTTAAAGAGAATGAGCTAAACGTAGAGGTGAAAGAAAACACTCTCACCGTCACCGGTTCCAGGTCCGACGGCGAAACCGACGACGCCAACATGCTTTACCGCGGCATTGCCGCGCGAGCGTTTGAGCGCCGGTTCCAGCTGGCAGACCATGTGGTGGTGGTGGGCGCCTCACTTGACCACGGCCTGCTTCATGTCTCGCTGCGCCGTGAAGTTCCTGAGGCGAAGAAAGCAAGGACGGTGTCCATCAACGGTGGCAGCAAGTCCATCGAGGCGGGTGCCGCCTAACGAATAAGCGATATGCCGGCTGGTAGGTACTTGCGTCCCCGGCAGACCATCAGGGCGCTCCGGATCCGGAGCGCCCTTTTTCATGCCCTGATGTCAGCTCCGTTGCCGGGCTCAGAGAGCTTGCGGCAGGCGTCCTTTCGGGCGAAGGGTGAGGCGGTTCGGATGGGCCACGGTGCGGCGGCACGTATTCGGGCGAATTGATCGTCGCGGCACCCTAAAAGCCACGTCCCCACCACCATAGGATATCGCCGTGCCCCCGGGACGGCACTCACCAGCCCAGGAGTTTTGGCGTGAGCGTCGTCGTTGCCATTCCCGCCCGCTACGAATCTTCGCGCTATCCAGGCAAGCCCCTGGTGGCGTTGCGCGGCGCAAGCGGTACCCCAAAAACCCTTGTCCAGCGCACCTATGAGGCCGCCGCTGCAGCCCGCGGCATCGACCGGGTCATCGTCGCCACCGATGATGAGCGCATCGCAAGCCATTGCCGCGGCTTTGGCGCTGAGGTGATGATGACGTCCCCCTCCTGCCGGAACGGCACCGAGCGTTGCGCAGAAGTGTTAGCAAATCTCACCGACCATCCCGACCTCGTGGTCAATGTCCAGGGCGATGCGCCGCTGACGCCGCCGCACTTCATCGAAGCGCTGGTGGACGGATGCGGAGACTGCGACGTCGCCACCCCCGTTCTGCGATGCGATCTCATAATGCTGGAGCGGTTCCGGGCCGATCGCCGCAACGGCCAGGTGGGGGGCACCCTCGCCGTGACCGATCGCAGGCAGCGCGCCCTTTATTTTTCGAAAGAAATCATACCGTTCGCCGATGCCATCGATACCGAAGAGGCGGCCCGGGAAATTTTTCACCACGTGGGGCTCTACGCCTACCGGCCCCGTGCGTTGGGACAGTATTTGTCCTGGGCGGAGGGCATTCTTGAAACCCGGGAGGGTCTTGAGCAGCTGCGCTTCCTGGAACACGGGGCGTCTATTGCCTGTGTCGAAGTGGACGGGCGCGGCCGCAGCTTTTGGGAGCTCAACAATCCGGTAGACGTGCCGCGCATCGAATCTGCGCTGGCGGCGATGGGGATCGAGTAGGCAAGCGTCCGCACGCGATGAAACGCGGCTCGGCAAGAGGGTTTTTTGGAAACAAAGGGACAGCGCGCTGGCCCGTTCAACCAGGTCGGCACCGTCGATACTATGGAGGCGCGCCCTTGCTCCTCAGACAGCGCGGGCGACCGGGGCCGACTGGCACCGGCTGAGCGCAGTCTCCACCGACCGAATGTCCTCTTGGGTGGTCCTGAAACTCGCCACAAAGCGCATCAGGGACCAGTCCGCCTGGGGCGGTGCAGGCAGATGTGCCGAGCGCGACGACCAGGGCGCGGCTACAATCTCATCCTGCCTGAGGCTCTCCTGGGCGGCGGCCGAGAGGTAGGCAAAGACCTCGTTGCCCTGGGGGCGGTGGAGCAGCGAGGCGAAGGGGCTGGCGGCGAGTATATCGGCCACGGATCCGGCGGCGGCGTTGGCGCTTCGGGCCATGGAAAGGGCATGGTCCTCGCCCAGAAGCGCCACGAATTGCGCCGCTGCGAAGCGGTTCTTTGAAAAGAGCTGCGCGGCCTGCTTGTGGCGAAACATGGCGTCCTCTTCCACCGCACGGTCGAAGAACACCACAGCTTCGGCGCACCAGCCGCCGGTTTTCGTCAGACCCAAGGACAATGCGTCAACGCCGGCTCGCCAGCTCAGATCCGCCGGCGAAGCGCCGAGATGGGCAACGGCGTTGGCAAACCGCGCCCCATCCATATGAACAGCGCACCCATGCTCCTTGGCAAGGGCCGAAATCTCGTTCACCTGCGCGGGCGTGGAGCAGCGGCCGATCTCGTTGAGGTTGGTGATGGAGACCACCGTTGGCCGGCCATGGTGCACGGAAATCGGCAAATAGCTCGCCAACCGATCTTTTAGGGCCTGCGGTGCCAGGCGGCCTTCCGGCCCATCCACCAGCTCAAGCTGGGTGCCGGGGAAAAAGAGGAGGGGGCCGCCGGCCTCATCGCAGGTGATGTGGGCGTCCACGTGGGCAAACACCACGCCGCCGGGCCGACCGAGCGTTGCAAGGGCTATGGCGTTGGCGGCGCTGCCTGTGGAGACGAAGAACACCGCACAGTCACGTTCGAACCAGTCGCAGATGGCCGCCTTCGCCCGGGCCGTCCAGCCATCGTCCCCATAGGCGGCGGCCTGGCCGTTATTGGCTTCGCCAAGCACCGCCATCACATGGTCGGAGGCGCCAGCCCAGTTGTCGGATGCGAACGTCAATGGTTGCCCCGGAAACGGCCTAGGATGGCGTCCACCGAGAACGGCCCCGGCCCCTTGAGCACGATAACGATGAGCAGGAAGACCCACAGCGAGCGCTGGTCGGCGATGGCGGATCCGGACGTGCGCTCGAACCATGCGCCGATGGTGGCGGCGTCAGCCCCGTGCTGGGTGATATCGGTCCACGTCATCACACCCACAAAGACGATCATCCCGAGGGCCGAAAGGCGGGTGAAGAGGCCGATTACGACGCAGATCGGTAAGATGATCTCGCCGTAGGTGCCCGCGTAGACGATCAGCTTTTGGGTCTGGGTCAGCGCGGACGGGTCGAACCCGGACGCCTCCATCGCTTTGGGCAGAATCTGCGCATAGGCGCCAACGCTGAGATTGAACAGCCCGTTCACGCCGTCGCCCAGTTTCGTCATGGCACTGTTGAGGAAGTACATCAGGAGGACGCCGGCGAACACCAGGCGGCCCAAGGTGCCGATGAGCCAGTCCTCGCAAAGACCCTGGAGGCCGCGAAAGAAGGAGTTGTAAATTCGTGCAAGCAGCATGATGCGCCTCTTTTGCCGTGACGTTTCTTCCAAACGGTCTGCTAACGCGCTGACAGGTCGACCAATCCGGTAAAGGCGCCGGCGCCCAACAGCAACCCCAGCCCTTGCGCGAGATCAAGGTCATCCACCTCGGCAGCCTGCGCGAGCGGCGCCCCCGCCATCAGCTTTTCAGCAAATTGCGCCGTGGGTGCGGGAAGACCGGTGACGACGACATCAAATTGCGGGCGTGTGATGAGGGCTGCCGGGGCGGGCGTTTCAGGAAGCGGTGGCGATTGATTGGCTTGGAACGCAGCCAGCCCGCCCTTGGGCACCCACAAGAGCGCGCTCGCCGGGTGGGGGCTGAACCGCGTCTCCCCCAGCGCTTCAGGGGCGACTTTCGATAAAATATCCGGGGCGAGGGGCGGCGCGTCCGCTGCGTGGTAGGCTTGCACGCGGGCGTGTTCGATGCGCGCCACCTCGGGGACGAAGGGATATTCGGCAAGGCCCGGAAGGGTGCCAAGAAAGGCGGCAAATCCCTCGCCATAGCGAAACAGTAACGGCGATTGGGGCCGGTTTCGCTCCGCAAAGGCGATGGCGGCCGCGCCGAAAAACTCTTCGCCCATCAGCCGTTCCGTGGCCGTGAAGGTGGTGCGCAAGGCGTCGCGCAGCGACACGATCACGTTGTTTTTATAAACCCTGAAACGGTCCGCCGCAGCGCGGCCCCTGCCGTTGTGGACGCCGCTCACCTCGCTGCGGGACGCGATGGCGCCGGCAAAGTCATCCTGCTTCGCCGCCACGAAGGGCAAATCGTCAGCCCCAGACCGTCTCTCGTTGTCGTTCACGGCGCTCGTTTCGCGTTGGGATTTTGGGCCGTTCTTTGCGTTGGCGGGGGGTGAGAGCCTAAGCCGCGGACCGGCTCAGGACCTCATGCATCACATGATCGGCGCGGCTTGCTTCGCCTGCAAGGACGTCGAAGGCGGGCACGTCATTGTCCCACTCGATGAGCGTTGGAACCCCCGCACCGGTTCGGCTCAACACCTCCCGGTAAAGGGACCAAACCGGCGGAGCGACTTCACGGTCGTGGGCATCAATGAGGAGCGGTTCGCCTTCCTCATCGGCATCTTCCGCGTGCCCCGCAAGGTGAATTTCGCCCACTGCCTCCAGCGGGAAAGCGGCGATATAGTCGCGGGCGGTGAAGCCGAGATTGGTGGCGGAAACGTGGACGTTGTTGACGTCGAGGATCAGCCCGCAACCGGTGTTTTCGACAATCCGGCGGATGAACACGATCTCATCCATGGTGGATTCGTCGAAGGCCATATAGCTCGACGGATTTTCCAGAAGCATTTTTCGGCCGAGGGCATCCTGGACTTGGTTGATATGGTCACTGACGCGCGAGAGCGTGCCCTCGGTGTAGGGCAGCGGCAGGAGATCGTTAAAATATTCGCCGCCATGGCTCGACCAGGCGAGGTGCTCCGACACGAGCCCCGGATCATACCTGCGCGCCACCTCCACGAGGCGGGCAAGATGATCCTTGTCGAGGGGACCTTCAGCGCCAATGGAAAGGCCAACGCCGTGAAGCGATACGGGAAGCTGCTCGCGCACGTCGCCCAGCATCTGATGCGGAGCGCCGCCGTCTCCCATAAAATTTTCAGCGTGGATTTCGACGAAGCCCACCCGATCGGGTGCCGCGAGAATATCGGCAGCGTGGGCGAGCTTAAAACCCACACCGGCGCGGGCGGGGATGTCAGCCGGGCACGTAAATTGGTTCATGACGCCCTCGCTGTGGAATGGGGAAGGGCGGGGCAATGAATACCCCGCCGCATGCGTACTTTACGCCGGCAGGTCCCGTTGGAGCGGCTCGAGCGAGCCTTCCCGAGCCTGCCCGTCAGCCGAGGCCGGAATCTTGAATTTGGCATCGGCGGACGCGGACGAATAGTCGCCGCAGGTGCCGGCGGGCACAAGCGTCCAGGCGTTGCCCTGGTAATCGACCGTGGACGTTCCGGCGCAGGTGGTGCCGGGGCCGGCCGCACAATCGTTGTCGCCGGCGAGCGAAATGCCATAGCACTTCTCATTCGCTGCTTCGGCAGGCACCGTCGCCATGGTGGTTGCCGCGGCAACGGCACCGGCGAGTGCAGCGATCGTAAGGGTCTTGCTCATGGAATCTTGGCTCCGTGGTTCGCAGCTGCAAAACTTTGCACGCTCGCAATTAGTGTATCGACGGTCACTGGGACAATAACTTGTTCGTCAAAACGCGTCATCAACCGCCTCCCTTGGGCGAAGGTTGCGTCCCCCGCCAGAGCGCTCGGGAACGGGAACTCGCCGTGCCGCGGCGCCACTTCGGAAGGGCTCCAAGGTGTGCCGTGATTCCCGGCCATGTTCGTGGAGTCCCGCGCGGCGGTCGTGCCATAATTTGCCGGCGAAAAAGGAGCCTCAGAAGGGACATCATATGAACGCGCAACGGTTTTTCCCGGTTAGCGGATCGTCCCCGGAGCAGCGGCAACTTTCATGACTGACGATTTGTTTGAAAGGGGCCAGGCGACGCGGCGCAAAGTGCTTGGCGATGCCCACGTGGACCGGGCCGGATCGGCGGCGAGCGCCCTCGACGAGCGGTTTCAGCGCCTCATCGTGGACGCGGCCTGGGGCCATGTGTGGTCCGACGACACCTTCACCTTGCGCGAACGTTCCATCGTCACCGTGGCGCTCCTTGCCGCGTTGGGACGGGAGGAAGAACTCGCCATGCACATCAAAGCGTGCCGCAACACCGGTGCCAGCGCGGCAGACATTGCCGAAGCGCTGCTGCACGTGGCGGTCTATGCCGGGGTGCCCGCCGCCAACACCGCCATGCGGATCGCTAAGGCCGAATTGGACGAGAGCCCATGACGCCGTTCCGCCGGCGGGATTTTTCCGCCCATCCACCCGCCTATGCCCCCGCCTATAAGACCACCGTGCTGCGCTCGCCGCGCATGCCCCTGGTGGAACTCCCCGCAACGCCCACGGAAATTTCTGGCCCGGTCTTCGGCCACAACCTGATCGGCCCCCTCGACAGCGACCTCGTTCACAATTTCGCGCCTGAAAGTGAAGGCGCCATGGGCGAGCGGATCATCGTTCACGGCCGAGTGATCGACCAGGACGACCGACCGGTGCGGGGCGCGCTGGTGGAAATCTGGCAGGCCAACGCGGGAGGCCGCTATCGCCACAGCAGGGACACTTTTCAGGCGCCGCTCGATCCCCACTTCGGCGGGTGCGGCCGCACCGTCACCGACGAGGATGGCGCCTACAGCTTTCGCACGGTGCGCCCTGGCGCCTATCCCTGGCCCAACGGCCCCAATGACTGGCGCCCGGCCCACATCCACTTTTCCCTGTTCGGCAGCGGACTGGCCCAGCGGCTCATCACACAGATGTATTTTGAAGGAGACCCTGCCATCGCCCTTTGTCCCATCGTCCAGAGCGTGCCGGACCAGGCGGGCATCGACCTTTTGACGGCAAAGCTCGATGCGGAAGGCTCCATACCCTTCGATGCCCGGGCGTGGCGCTTCGACATTGTGCTGCGGGGCCCGCGCGCGACGCCGGAAGACCGCCAGTCGTGAAGGAACGGGGCAAGGCCGAGGGCGCGGGTGATTTCACCCAACCCTGGGAGGTATGCGGGCATTGGTGAAGCGCGAAACCCCCTCGCAGACCGCCGGACCTTACGTCCACATCGGCCTTACTCCCCGCCTTGTGGGCATTGAAAGACCGTTCCAGGAGGATCTTGGTTCATCGGCACCGGTGCGCGCGAAAGGAGCAGTCGTCCCCATCAGCCTGTCAGGAACGGTGCGCGATGGCGCCGGAGCGTTGGTGAGCGACGCGTGTCTGGAATTTTGGCAAGCGGGCGCAGACGGCCGTTATTCCAGCGCGCCGGCGTTTGGAACAAACACTCCGGACCCGCAAGGATTTGCCCGCCGCGCGGTGGGCGCCGACACCGGCCTTTACCGGCTCGAAACCGTCAAGCCGGGCAAGGTCCCCATGGGCGACGGCCGGTTTCAGGCACCCCACATCGCCGTCATTGTCTTTGCGCGGGGGATCAACATCGGTCTCCTCACCCGGTGCTATTTTGACGATGAGCCGGACGCCAACGCCGCCGATCCGGTGCTCGCCGCCATCGAGCCGACCGGCCGCCGTCGGACGCTCATCGCATCCGCCACCACCGCGCCGCCGAGCCCGCGCGCCTACCGCTTCGACATTGTCCTCCAGGGCGAGAACGAGACGGTGTTTTTCCGAGACTGACGCTTTTCGTTGCAGGGCCTTCGCGGGAAAATCCTCCCGCGAAGGCCCGCACCGCCTCAGCGTCTTGTAGCGCCGAGGCAGACCTCCTGGTCGATGAAGTAAGTCTCTTTGTGGTAGGCGTCGTAGACCTTGACCTTCCTGTACTCGCACCACCGGCCGCGATCGAACCGCGGAACCGCCGTGTTGGCAGGCAGCCGCACGTTCGACGTCACCGCGGACGCGGCGGCTTTGAACACCTTGTCGCTTTCGGCAACGCCAGCCTCACAGTCGGTGGAGGCCATAAAAGCCGCCAAACCTACCCCGGCAGCCATCGCCCAACAGCTGGCGACCCTGCTTCGTCGATTGATCGTTTGAAAATCATACATTGCTAAAAACCCCCTTCGGGATGCGCGTTCGACGGGCGAACCGGCGCATCGATAATCTAGTTGATGTGGGAATGGTGAGCGCCATAGGCACGTGATGCCCGTCACAAAAAAATGTGAAGAGCGCTGAAATCGCTAAGACTTTTTATGGAAAAGCTTTAATCTTGCGCAAAGCTGAATAGCTGATTTCTATGGTCTTCGGTCCAGCCCATCGGGGAGATGCGAAGGTCCACCGCTTGCCGTCGCGATGCGATCGTCGGGCAAGGGTCGAGGGCGCATCAATCCAGTTGTGTGGAAAAGGAGGCGCGCCCAGAGGGCGCGCCCAAGTTCACGAGCCAGATCGAGCTTTTACCAGTGCCGCGTGCAAACCTTGCGGCGCTCATAGTAGTATTCGTCGTAATTTGGATCGTATACTTTTACGCGCTTAAAGTAACACCGCGCCGGACGGTAGTGCCAACCGAAATGGAAATTGTGACGGTGGCGATGGCGGCGACCGTGGCGGTGCCGACCGCGATGGCGGCCGCCCACTTCGGTAACGCCGGCTTCCCCAGCGATGGCCGCACCGGCCGCGTTGGCCGATGCCAAAGGCGCCGCCTGCGCGGCTCCGAGCGTGCCAAACCCAATCATCGCAGCCACAACAGCGCCAGTAATATTTTTGATCGTTGTCATTTTATACTCTCTCGTCTTAGTATTTGTTTCTGCCCTTCTTGCCGGGCCAAGCCAGAGATATACGGTCGCAGCGCCACCTCACGTGATGGTGATCACCTCTGGAGCGGAATTCTCAAATATCCGGAATTATTTCGAAATTCCGAAATATGACCCATGTCACATTCGGGTCTTACCGGCAAAACGCGATCTGTCAGAGCGGGTATCCGGTATAACCTTCGGCAAATGCAGCCTGGGCCGCCAAAGAATTACCGATGGTGGAAAGCTCACTTTCCTGTAGACGCTGATCGAAAGCGGTCTGGTCGGGAAACCGGTGCATGAGCTGCGTCAGCCACCAGGAAAACCTGATCGCCTTCCACACCCTTGCCAGGGCCCGCTGCGAGTAGCGCTCAAGGCCGTTCTGACGACCGTTGCAAAGGGCCTCTTCCAGGGCCTGCGAAAGGTAGTGCACGTCGCTGAACGCGAGATTGAGCCCTTTCGCGCCCGTGGGAGGAACGATGTGGGCGGCATCCCCAACAAGAAAAAGCTGGCCGTAGCGCATGGGCTCGCACACGAAGCTGCGTAGCGGTGCGATGGACTTTTCAATGGACGGCCCGGTGACAAGGCTTTGCGCCGCCTCGCTCGGCAGGCGCCGGCGCAGCTCATCCCAAAAGGCGTCGTCCGGCCAGTCGGCGACCTTCTCGCAGGCGCTCACCTGCACGTAGTAGCGCGATAGATGGGCGTTGCGCATGGACGCCAGGGCAAAGCCTCGCGGATGGTTGGCGTAGATGAGTTCTTCGGACACCGGCGGGGTTGGCGACAAGACGCCCAGCCAGCCAAACGGGTAAACCTTTTCGAACTCTGTCCGCTTTTCGGTGGGGATCGTTTGGCGGCTCACCCCGTGAAAGCCGTCGCAGCCCGCCACCGCATCGCACGCCATCTGATGCCGCTCGCCATCCTTGGAAAAGGTCACGCACGGCGAGCCGCAGGGATCGTGGATGGCAACGTCGTGCGCCTCGTCGATGATGGTGATGCCGCGCCGGTCGGCCGCCTCATAAAGGTCCTTGGTGACCTCTCCCTGGCCGTACACCATGACGTGGCGGGAACCGTTTGCGGCAAAGTCCACGCGAAAGAGGCCGTTGCTAAAGCCGAGGCCGACGCCGCTGTGAACGGTCCCCTCCCGGTCCATGCGCTCGCCCAGCCCCGCGCGGCGCAGGAGTTCCACAGTGCCCCACTCCAGCACCCCGGCCCGGATCCGCGACAGCACATGGGCGCGCGAACTTTTCTCAAGGATGGTGACTGCAATGCCAGCCTCGCTCAGCAGCAGTGCCAGAAAAAGACCCGACGGCCCGCCGCCGACTATGGCCACTTGTGTGCGGATCGTCGCGTCTCCCTTATTGTGGCCCGACTTCGCTTAACTCCGCTCCGAGAGCCTATATAACCGGAGGTGTGGGGCACTTCGCCACCTCCTTAGGGACACCGCGTGGGCAAGACGCGTATCAATCTACCCGATCCTGAATCCCTTAGCCGGGAGCGCCTGTCGCGCCCGTTTGCTCCGTTTGAGCGCATCATCGACCCCTTCGCGCCCTACGAACACACCAAACCGCCTGCCGAATTGCTGGCTTTCTTGCGATGGGGCTTGCGGGATGCGCGGTGGCCGGTGGGAGCCTTTGCCCTCACGGCGCTGTTGTCAGGGGCGGTGGAGGCGGCAACCTTTTACCTCATCGGCAGCCTCGTTGATCGTGCAATTGACGTCGGGCCGAGCGAGTTCTTCGCCAAGGAATGGCCGTGGCTCCTGGTGCTGGTGGTTGCCGTGGTGGTGGCAAAGCCGGTCTTCCAGCTGACCCAAAGCGCGCTCACCTCGCTTACGCTGGGGCCGGGCATTCACCAGATGACCATCTGGCGGCTCCATCGGCACACCCTCGGCCAGGCGATGCGCTACTTTGAAGAGGATTTTGCGGGGCGCATCAGCCAAAAGCAGGTGCAAACCGGTGCCGCGCTGATGGGCGTCACCATCGACGCGCTGTCCGCCCTAGGAGTGCTCGTTGCCTATCTGGCCACCATGGGAGCGCTTCTTGCCTCGGCCGAGCCGTGGCTGGGCGTCATTGTCGCCGGCTGGGCCCTGGCATTTGTCGCGGCGCTGCGGTGGGGGGTTCCGCGAGTGCGGGCCAGGGCGGCGGCGCGGGCGGCGGCCAGGGCGGCGGTGACGGGGCAGCTTGTCGACAGCTTGAGCCACATGAAGACCGTAAAACTCTTCGCCCACGCCGGTCGCGAAGAGGATGCGGCCCGCGCCGCCATCGCAAAATTGCGCGCAGCAAGCATTGCGTTCGGCCGCTCGATGGTGGCGATGCGAGTCTTGATCGCGGGCATGAATATTGTCGTCACCCTTGCCATGATCTTTGGTGCGCTGTGGTTTTGGTGGGCGGGTCAGGCCACCGTGGGCGTCATCGCCATGGCATCCATGATGACCCTGCGCCTCACGGCCATGAGCAACTGGATGGCCCAGTCCGCGCTGAGTATTTTTGGCGAGCTCGGCACCATCGAAGACGGTGCGGCAACCCTCTCGCCGGCCCACGAGGTGGTGGATGCGCCCGACGCGGTTCCGCTCAAAAAACTCCGCGGGGAGATCAAGTTCGACGGTGTGAACTTTCGCTATGGCCGCGCCATCGGCGGCGTCTACGATCTTTCCTTCCACGTCGGGCCGGGGGAGAAGGTGGGGCTTGTGGGTCGCTCCGGCGCCGGGAAATCCACCGCCATTGCGCTCCTCCTGCGCCTTTACGACCTGGAAGCCGGCCATATCACCATCGACGACCGCGACATATCCCGCGTGACCCAGGATAGTCTGCGCCGCGCCATCTCGACGGTGACCCAGGAAACGGCGATCTTTAATCGCTCGGCCCTCGACAACATCCTTTACGGCGATCCCACCGCCTCGCCGGAGGCAGCGTTCGATGCGGCACGCCGAGCCCGGGCGCACGATTTCATTCTCGACCTTGCCGATGGACGGGGGCGGACGGGCTATGATGCCCATCTGGGCGAACGCGGCGTCAAACTTTCCGGCGGCCAGCGCCAGCGCATTGCCCTTGCCCGTGCGATTTTGAAGAACGCGCCCATCCTCGTCCTCGATGAGGCCACCTCGGCGCTCGATTCGGAGGTGGAGGCGGATATTCAGGCCGCCCTCGCCGAGGTGATGGCAGGTAAA
>JBCCYN010000082.1:0-20711 GCA_039189655.1 Pseudomonadota bacterium
AGCGAAAGGAGCCACCCATGATGTCCATCCGCAAGGGGATAGAGCATGCGAACGTCTGCGAAGGGCACTCCAATTTTAGCGAACTGCGCAGCCGCCCCGAGCCCCGCAAACCACAACACAATGATGGAGAGGAACGCGCCGAAGGTTGCCATGGTGATGTCTTAGCGGGGGAGCTGATGGCCGGCCACGCATAAGTTATGCGCCTGGTCGGTCGCCACAATGGATACGATGACGTGGGTTTTAGGCCATGCCGATAGAGTTTGCCTGGGTGTGGTAGAGGGCGGGACGGGAACTCGTTTGCGCAAAGAATCCTTTGTCTTCGATATTTTAGGCGGTTCGTAACGCAGGAATTGCTCGCGTCACCAAGACATCGCAGTGGGTCAGACGGGCCCGCGTCCTGAAACCAAGCGCACGGGCGTACCATCCGAGAGGTAAAGCCGCTCCCACAAAATGTCGCCAGCGCTGATGGTGATGGGATCGTGAACCGCGCCGGACGTGACGAATAGTTTGGGGGCGGGGGCGGCGTCGTCCCACCAACCGGCATCGGCAAGTTCACTTTCTGCTTGGCGAATTTCGTCGGTGGCAAATTGCCATAGCGAGACGCCTAGCATTGCGCGCCTGCTGGTCCCCCAATCCCTTGCGCGGTTGGGTGAGTAGGCGAGGCAAATGTGGCTTGCCTCTTCCACCAAATGCACGCAATCGATGGATCTCTCCACCAGTCGACGCAGGGTAGCGTCATCGGTGCGGATTTGGCCGAGAGCATCGAACACCTGCCGCTGAATGTCGCCCCCCGGAGCGTACGTACCGCACTCCCAGCGCGAGACAGTTGCCTGGTTGACGCGCAACAGGTCAGCCAGCGCAGCTTGCTTCATGCCGCAGGCGCGCCGTTGGCGACGCAGACGTTGCCCGAAGGCCGGAAACGCACGTTCTTGGTCAAGCATTGGCCATTGCCATCATCGGAGAGCGCGCGTTCGTGTCAATCACAATGGCGCTGCATTGACAACGACACGCAGTTCATTGGCTTCGGCGGAAATTTTGAGGTTCATGGCTCCACTGGCAGCATTGTCGCCCTAGCCAAGGTTTTTCGCCTCGATCCTTAGTCACGATGCAGGAACACCGCGGCGCACGCTTTTAAGCCTGAGCGCAACGCAGTAAATAGGCAGTGTGCGAGCCTCGCGCGTGTTTTCGGCCAGACGCCACAGGCTTGAACTCTCGCCATGGGCGCCACCGGTGATCGAGGGCTTATCCTACCTCCACTGGCCGAAATCAACTTTCTGAGTTCATTGCCGGATGGTATTGAACAAGACCGAACCCGGGCGCCTGTGCAAAACTCCAGCAAAAGACCGTACGAAAAAGTGCGACGGCATCGTAAAGGAGGTTGTCGTGATGCAAGAACTTCCAAACCCTGAATACTCGAAGAATATGACTTTGATCGGTCACTGTGACCAAGGCGGCCGTCCCGACGGCGTCCAACTCATGGTCAACAAAAGATTTGCTATTACGGGGCATATGTTCTCGAAAGGTTTTAGCGTCATTGATGTGCATAATCCTAGAAATCCGCGGCCCGTAAACTACATAGAAGCGCCAGATAATACCTGGAACATCCACCTACAGACCCATGACGATCTCCTCCTCGTGATCAATGCGAAGGACATGTTTGCGGCCGCCGAGTTCCAGGATGAGACCGAATACTATAAAGGCAAGCTCGGCCGGAAAGTGGGAACGGCTGACGGCAGCCGCGAACGGAACTGGACGGCTGGCCTATCCGTCTACGACATCGCCAACCCGGCGCAACCGCGCAAGATCGGTTTCATGCCGGTGGCGGGGGGTGGCATTCACCGCTTGTGGTACGTCGGTGGCCGGTGGGCCTATGCCTCGGTGCTGCTTGATGGCTTCACCGACTATATATTCATGACCATCGACATGTCCGATCCGGCCAACCCCAAGGAGGCGGGCCGGTACTGGCTCCCGGGTATGAACACTGCAGCTGGCGAAGTTTTACGCGAAGGCGATCAACGCGCCGGCCTCCACCACGCCATCGTCCATGGCGACACCGCCTACGGCGCCTGGCGTGACGCGGGGCTTGTGATGATTGACGTCAGCGACCGTGCAAAACCGGAACTCATAACCCATCGCAACTGGTCGCCGCCCTTTGGTGGAGGAACACACAACTGCCTCCCATTGCCCGAGCGTGATCTTCTCGTCGTCCTAGACGAGGCGGTCCTCGACAACTGCGCCGATGGCATCAAGCACATCTGGATGTTCGATATCCGAGAGCCGACCAATCCCGTCAGTATTTCGACTTTTCCGCTGCCGGATGAAGCTGACTATCCCAACAAAGGTGGACACTTTGGCCCGCACAATATTTACGAGAACCGGCCAGACGGGCTTGTCAGCGATCAGCTTATTTTCTCCACATACCAGAACGCCGGTATTCGGGTCACAAACATTTCAAATCCCTATCGGCCTGAAGAAGTCGCTGCATTCGTACCACCGGCGCCGAAGCGTTTGGTAGATCACAGGCCGAACCGCCCCCTTGTCATTCAAAACTGTGACGTATGGGTGTCTCAGGATGGTTTGGTCTTTGCAAATGACTACAATGGAGGGCTTTATATTTTAGAATATCATGGATAGCTGAAGTATATTATGTTTGTACTGATCGTAAAGCCGCTTCGTTAGTATCTCGTGCACGCGGTTGCGTGAAAGCAACGACATCGCTTTTGTGCTTGCCCGCCTCCGCAAAGAGGTTTCGTGGCCCATCGAGGTTACGAGAGCTTGGCGGGCGAAAGCAGCTTCGAGCGACACCGACAATGCATCGACCCGTTGTCCGGGCTGCCAATGCCGGCTAATTCTGACGTCGTCGCCAATGGATGGACTTTGAGCTATTGGTGACAAAGGCGGACGTGTGGGGAGAGGCCGGTGGCCGAAAGACGCGCTCCAGAAGAGGGCAAACCCGTGCTGCGGGTCGATGGCGTCAGCAAGCGGTTTGGCGGCACCAAGGCCGTCTCCGACGTGGGCTTTGGGGTTTCACGGGGCGAGATCGTTGCTCTGCTGGGTGAAAATGGAGCGGGAAAGTCGACCCTGATAAAGATCCTGGCCGGTGTATATCCGCCAGACTCGGGGGACTTCCTGTTTGATGGCGAACCGTTCGATCCCCGAGGATCGCACTCCGGGATCGCGTTCATACATCAGGATCTGGGCCTCATCGAATGGATGACGGTGGCTGAGAACATCGGCCTCACCCAAAGTGCTTTCCCGCGCAGGTTTGGGCTCATCGACTGGGGTGCGACCCGGCGCCACGCACGAAACGTCTTGGCTGCAGTAACGGGCTCCATCGACCCGGACACACGGGTCCAGGAGCTGACGCGCACCGAGAAATCGCTCGTTGCCATTGCCCGAGCCCTCGCCCTTGACGCTCAACTTCTCGTGCTTGACGAGCCAACCGCGAGCCTCCCCCAGTCCGATGTGGAGATGCTTCACGATGTTTTGCGCAGGCTGCGCGATCAGGGTGTTGCGATGATCTATGTGTCCCATCGGCTTGACGAAGTGTTCGCCATTGCCGACCGGGCGGTGGTCCTGCGCGATGGTTTCCTTGTGGGCGACGAACCCATCGCTGCTCTCGATGGGGATCGCCTCATCCAGCTCATCATCGGACGGGAACTCAATGACGTTTTCGTGCATAACCCGCCGCCGGTCGATAGCCCGGTGGCGCTGCAGATTGATGGGCTGCAGACTGAAAACGTCGGACCAGTGAGCCTGCAACTGCGCCGGGGCGAGATACTCGGTCTAGTGGGTTTGCGCGGTGCCGGGCAGGACGCGGTGGGCCGAACGCTTTTTGGACGCGAACCCATCGTCTCCGGCCGGATCGACCTGGGGGATGGGCAGCAGTTTTCCACGGACCATCCTCTTGGCTCGATCCGCTGCGGTTTTGGAATGGTGGCGGGCGACCGTGCCGCGGAGTCCATCGCGCCGGGCCTCAGCGTATCGGAGAACATTTTTCTCAACCCTTTGCTGACCGGCCGTGGTCTGTTCACGTTTCAATCGCCCAGGCGGGAAGCTCAGGAAAGTCGTGCCATCGGCGACACGTTCGACATTCGGCCCAACGACCCGGGCGCACCCATCGAAACTCTTTCGGGGGGAAACCAGCAAAAGGTAGTTTTGGCGCGGTGGCTCACCGTAGGCGGCTCGATACTGATCCTCGAAGACCCCACCGCAGGCGTCGATGTGGGCTCGAAGGCGGACATTTATGCGCTTCTCGCCAAAGCGCTCGAGAAGGGACTTGCGGTGCTGCTGATTTCTACGGACTTTGAGGAGGTTGCGGCGCTCAGTCACCGCGCCTTCGTGTTCCATGATGGTCGCATTGTGGCGGAGCTGTTGCAGGAGGAGCTATCGGTGCAGTCCCTCCTTAATGCTGCGTCCCTGGAACCTGGCGCCGCGGAGCCCACCGATGCAGTCGCTTGAATCCAATGCCTTAGAGCCCACGCCGGCACAGCTGCGGGGCCTGTCCTGGCCCGCGCGCGTCATGCGCTACGTGCCGGTCTACGGCCTCCCGATCCTCACGGTCGTCCTCATCATCGTATTTTCCATCCTGCTGCCAGACACTTTTCCGACGTTCTTGAATCTGCGCGCGAACCTTGGCGAAAAATCCGTCATCGCGCTTCTGTCCCTTGCGGCGATGATTCCGATGATGACGGGGCGCATCGACCTCACGGTGGGCTACGGCATCGTGATCTGGCATGTGCTCGCCATAAGCCTTCAGACGGTCTACGGACTGCCCTGGCCGATGGCAGCTTTGATTGTCCTTCTTGGGGGCTGTCTGCTAGGTGCCATCAACGGGCTTTTGGTGGAGGTCGCCAAGATCGACAGTTTCATCGCCACCCTGGGCACGGGGACGATTATTTACTCCCTTGCGCTATGGCACACCGGTGGTCGCCAGGTGATCGGCATCCTACCGGAGGGTTTTACGGGGATTTACACGGCCACCATCTTTGGCCTCCCGATCGCGGCTTTCTACGTACTTGCCATCGCGATCATCTTGTGGATCGTCGCCGAATACCTGCCAATCGGGCGAAATCTTTATGCGATCGGTGCGAACACTCGCGCCGCCGAACTCAATGGCATCCGCACCCGGCGCTACGTCATCGGCGCGTTCATCGCGTCTGGGCTTATCGGCGCCATTGCTGGAATTGTGCTCGCCGCCAAACTGCGCATCGGGCAGGCGAGCGTGGGCCTGGAGTTTTTGCTGCCAGCGCTGGTGGGGGCGTTCCTTGGATCCACGACCATCAAGCCCGGCCGGGTGAATGTGTGGGGCACCATCGTTGGTGTGATCATCCTCGCGGTGGGTATTTCCGGGATCCAGCAACTGGGCGGGGCGTTCTTCGTAGAGCCCCTCTTCAACGGGACGACGCTGCTGGTGGCCATCGGGATCGCCGGCTATGCTCAGCGTAAACGCAGTTCGATCCGGCACGCACGGGTCCCGTCCGCGCCGGCCGAGAACACCGCAGAAACCCAACAAAACGCGCCGGGAGACGGCAAAAAGGGAGGAAACTTATGACCATCAAATGCGCTGCCGCGCTGGCCGCGGTTCTGCTGGCCGGGACCATGCTTGCCCCGGCGACGACGGGCGCGAGCACCCTTGAAGAAGCCAAATCCTACGTGGACGCGGCGGCAAAGCCGAACCCCCCCTGGACCGGGCCGAGCGACGGCCCCAAGGCGCAGCCTGACAAAACCATCGTCTACGTGGCGGCCGATCTGCGCAACGGGGGGATTCTTGGTGTCGCGGACGGCGTGGAAGACGCGGCCGGCGAGATCGGCTGGACGGTACGCGTCATCGACGGACAAGGCAGCGTCTCAGGCCGATCCGCGGCGTTGCAACAAGCCATCGCCCTGGAGCCTGACGGGCTTGTCCTGGGTGGCATCGACGCCAATGAGCAGGCCGAGGCGATCAAGCAAGCCGATGCCGCCGGTATCAAGGTGGTAGGTTGGCACGCAACAGCAAGCACTGGCCCATCGGACACGCTGCCCATTTTCAGCAACATCACCACCGATCCCCTGGAGGTGGCCCGGGCGGCGGCGAGCCTAGTGGTGGCGGATAGTGACGGTAAGGCCGGCGTCGTCATTTTCACGGACAGCGTCTACGAGATCGCCGTTGCAAAGTCCGATGCGATGGCGGACATCATCCGGGCGTGCGAGGGCTGTAACCTTCTGACCATCGAGGACACGCCCCTTGCCGAGGCGAGCACGCGCATGCCGCCGCTCACCAACGCCCTGCTGCAGCGCTATGGCGATGACTGGACGTACTCGCTCACCATCAACGATCTGCCCATCGATTTCATGACCTCGGCGCTTCAGTCCGCAGGCAAAGACGCCAAGGGTTTTCCGCGCAATGTGTCAGCGGGCGACGGCTCTCAGGCGGCCTTCCAGCGCATCCAGCAGGACTACTACCAGTACGCCACCGTCGCTGAGCCGCTGTCCATGCACGGCTGGCAAGTGGTCGACGAAATGAACCGGGCCCTCGCCGGCGCCGAGCATTCCGGGTACGTGGCGCCTGTCCATCTTTTCGTGCCGGACAATGTGATGGACGATGGCGGCGCAAACTTTGTGTACGATCCGGACAACGGATACCGGGACGCATATCGGAAGATCTGGTCTGGCGAGTAACATCGTCCGTCTGAGCCAATAAGACTGTCCCTGCCGGTGCAGCGCATCGGCAGGGCGCGTGGGCCTTGGTTGTACCGGATGGGGCAACTTCGTTACCCAGTTTGGGCAGCGTTCGCGTTGCGGGCAACATCTCTCCAGTGGCAGCGTCTTGGGCCTTGGTTGCCGGCGCGCTGGCGCAGGTTTGCGAGGCAAAGCATCCCGACAACGAGTTCCACGAGGAGGGCGGCGACGATTCCGCCCTCAGGTATGCCATCAAGGACCATGCTGACCCCTCGTCCGAATGCGAAGGCGAGAAAGACCGTGGAGCCGAGGGCAGCCGAAAGACGCGCCATCTGCCGGTTTAAGGCACCGGCAAAAATGATTGCGCCAAGAACCGCGAGGTTGGCACCGGGCGCGCGCAGCTCGCTCAAGAAATTTGGGTTACTGCCCAGCTCGATCCCGTAGCCGGCGTAAAAGCCGTGGGGCCAGAAGGTGATGGCGATGCCGATGCCGAGAGCGAGCAGGCCGGCCGTACCGAGGGTGAGTTTTTGAAAAAGGTTCATGGGATTTCCAGCCTCGTTTGATGGAGTGCCGAAGGGTTAGGCGGCGGCGGCCCATGCGCCGGAACGAGCGGCGTCACTGGCGAAGTCAAAGAAGTCGCGCGGCGCCCGGCCAAGGGCGCGCTGCACGCCATCGGCGAGATGGGCGTTCCGGCCATCGAGGGTTTCGCGCGCAATTTCGGTGACTATTCCGGCGATCATCTCGCCGTTGTCGCGGGCTAGAGCGGCGTAAAATTCCTCAAATGAGATGGCGACGTGTTGCAGAGGCTGGCCAGTGACGGCTGATATCTCAGCTGCCATCTCAGTAAAGCTCATGAGGCGTGGGCCGGTGACCTCATAAAGTTTGCCGTCATGACCATCTTCGGTGAGGGCAGCCACTGCCACATCGGCGATGTCGTTCACATCGATGATTGGTTCCACGACATCGCCGCCCGGCATGGGGAGGATGCCTGCCATCACCGGTGCGGAAAGCGCACCCTCCGTGAAGTTCTGAGCGAACCAAGCGGAACGAATTATGGTGAAGGGCACGCCGGACGCGGCAATTGTTTTTTCTGCGCGCTCGGCGTGATGTTCCCCGCGGCCTGTTAACAGCACCAGCCGTTTAAGGCCGAGCTGGCGGGCGAGGGCGGCAAACGCTTCGACTTTGTCGACTGCGCCGGGAAAGGCGATATCGGGAAAGTAAGAAACATAGGCCGCGCTCACGCCTTGAAGGGCGGCTTTCCAGGTTTCGGGCTTCTCCCAATCGAAGGGGATGGCAGCGCTGCGGGAGCCGTGCCGGACCGAAAAGCCCTTCTGCTCGAGGCGCTTTGCAATGCGCGAGCCGGTTTTACCGGTGGCACCGATGACGAGAATGGGTTGGGTCTGCATCATTCAATTCCTTGGGTCCGAGCGATGACCCCAAGGTATGCAGCGCCGCTGGACGTGCTATTACGAAAAATCCGTGATACTTAGCTGAACGTCCAAAACAGCTCGGCAGCAGCCCTTCGGACTTTCATGGTCGACTATCGCAACGGGCTTCTTGGGCTGCAAAACCGCATGCCCCGCTACTTGGGCCGCGCCGGTAGAACAGGTCCGCTCAAGTCGTCCGGGGGCGGTGGTGCAGAAGACCTGCGCTCAACAGCCCGAGGGGTGGGAGCGCAGAAAACCCGCGTTCAAGTTACCCGAAGGGCGGTAGCGCAAACCACAAAGAAGCCCAGCCATGAGCGTATTGGAGCCCCATGTCCCCGACCCCGACGCCATTGCGCAGCCCATCGGTGATCCGCTGGGGGAAATCCTCCATCTGCTAAAGTTGACTGGGACGTTTTACTGCCAGTCGCGGCTGAGCGCGCCCTGGGGCGTTGCAATACCGGGCTTCCCGGGGGTGATGAGTTTTGCAGTGATTTTTGGTGGGTGCTGTTGGTTGACGGTTGGGGAGGATGACCCGTTCACCATCGAAAAAGGCAACCTTGTGCTCATGACCGGTGGTGCGCCGGTGAAATTCCAGAGCGATTTAGGCGCAGCTGTCCTCACCCTGGAAGAGCTGCCGATCCGCAAGGTGACCGAGCTATTTGAGACGCTGGAGTATGGCGGTGGCGGCGCTGAGACCAGCATTATGTATGGGCTTGTGCGCATCGACCACGCCGCAAGCGGTATGTTGATGGCGCTCCTGCCTGACGTCCTTAAAGTGGATCCCTATGAGGAGGACGCGGGGAGCTGGCTGGAGGGCACGCTTCAGTTCATTGCGAGGGAGGCCAGAGAGCTCCGCCCCGGCGGGGAGACCGTTATTACCCGCCTTGCAGATGTGGTGGTGATCGAAGCGATCCGCCGGTGGCTCAACCATTCGCCGGACGCGGATCGAGGATGGCTGAAGGCAGCGCGTGATCCGCAGATCGGCCGCGCCGTTATCGCCATTCATCGCGCGCCGGCACGGGATTGGTCGTTGGAGACGCTCGCCAGGGTCGCTGGCATGTCGCGCTCGGCGTTTTCCGCTCGGTTCACCGCGTTGGTGGGTTCGCCGGCGATGCAGTACCTCGCGACGTGGCGCATGCACCTTGCCCGTCAGAAGCTACTGGAAACCGCACTCCCCATGTCTGCGATCGCCAACGAGCTTGGTTATCAATCCGAGCCGGCGTTCAACCGCGCTTTCAAGCGGGTGTTCAACGAGCCGCCGGGTCAGGTGCGCCGGCGGCCGGAAGGTGACGCATCCGGTGCGGCAGCGCTTTAGCCTCATGGCTCACGGTCGCCGTGGCGCACAGGCCGCAGCCTCGATAACTTCAGGCGTCCGGGTCGAACCTGGCAGGGTGGTGATTCACAAGGTCACAACCGTGGCGTCGAGCCCCGCCATTTGGGCGGCCGCGTCGATGGCCGCGTCGAGGTCGCCCATGCCAAATGTCCGCAGCGAAATTGTCCCAAGGTCGAGCTGGCCCGACCTGATCAGCGCCAGGAGGGTGCGATAGGCAGCGGGCGGGTACATGAAGTTGCCAAGGACTTCCCAGTTGTTGAGCATGATCTCGCCGTAGTCGAGCGGAACGGGCACTTCCATGCTGCCCATCAGAACGAGCCGCCCTCCCCGCCGGAGCGATCGCATGGAAGAAAGTGTTCCGTCCGCACTTCCGGCCCCGCCGACCATGTCAAAGACAAGGTCTGCCCCGCCCCCACTCGCAGCTTTCAAAGCCTCTATGTCTGCGTCTGGTGTGCCCGTCATGCGCACGGTGGCAACCCGGGTCCCTAGCTGGTCCCGCAAACCGGCGAGGGCGGCTTCATTCCGGCCCGCCGCGACGACGCGCTCTGCGCCCATGGCCACGGCCAAAATCACTGCCGCCGAACCGAAATATCCGGTGGCGCCATGGACGATCACCGATTCGCCGGCCGCGAGGCGGCCTCGCATTAAGCCACCTAGAGGCACGATGAACTTGCCCGTCGTGGCAAGGCGGGCGTCATCCACCGCCTCCAAGCCATCTGCCGGTACCACCGTGGACGCCGGAAAGTCCGCCACTTGACGCAATGTGCCGTTTGTCCAGTCCGCCCACATTTTTCCGCTGTCGGCGCTGATGCCCGTGAGACCAATCAGAGCCTGCGCGGGATCTCGCACGGGTTCTTGCGCGGCGACATAAGGGTTCACGATCACCCGTTGCCCTGCGGCCAAGTGGTAGACGCCATCCCCCACCGCTTTGACGACACCGACGCCGTTCGTGCCGGGGGTGAAGGGCTTGTCGGGATACCAGTAGGACATCTCGCCCCGCAGATATCGCCCCAGGTAGCTCAGTAGCGGTGTCGCCTTCATCTCCACATGAACGCTACCGGGACGCAAAACCGGCTCAGCGACGTCCTGCAACGTGAATGCACCGCCGGGCTTTTCGAGAATCCAGGCCTTCATCGGAAATCTCCCCTCAGAATTACCTCCTTGGTGTAGGGATCGGCAGATGATAGGAAAAATCGATAATATGAATTTAAGGCATCGATAATTTGGATATGCGGCGCAACGACATGGCTCTGCTCGTGAGCCTTGATGCTCTGTTGCAGGAGCGGAGTGTCACGGGTGCGGCGCGGCGCCTCGGGATCAGCCAGCCGGCCATGTCATCACAGTTGCAAAAGCTGCGTGATCTGTTTGGCGATCCGGTGCTCGTTGCTGATGGCAACCGAATGGTGCCAACGGCGCGGTTTCTCGCCCTGGAACGGCCGCTGCGTTCCCGACTTGCGGCGCTCCATGAGCTGGTCTTTCAATCGGAAAAATTTGACCCGGGGACCGCTAAGCGCACATTTCGCATTGCTGCGACGGACTATGCCCATAGCGTCGTGATCCCGGTGCTCTTGGATACGCTTCGGCGGGAAGCACCCGGCATCAGAATTTCCGCGTTACCCTTCGCCGAACAAAATCATCGGGAACGGTTGGGGGACGACTTTGATTGCGCGATCGCCTCGGAGCGGATGATCGACCACACGGTTCCCTCCCGTCAGCTGTTCGAGGACGATTTCGTGTTCGTCCACCGGAAAAATCATCCGCGCATCAAGGGACCGGTGGATCTCGATTTGTTTTGTGCCCTTGACCATCTTCTCGTGTCGCCATCGGGCGGAGGGTTCACCGGTGCGGTGGACAGTGCCCTTGCAGCGCTCGGTCGGTCGCGGGTCGTGGTGGCCTCGCTCCCGATCTTTCTGCTGGCTCCCGCCGTGCTGCGCCGATCCGATTGCGTGGCCGTCTTGCCATCCCGGGTGGCCCAACTCGATACGGCAGGGCTGGTGATAACACCGTCGCCGATCTCCGTCGGCACCTTCCCGACCATATTGGGTTGGCACTCGCGACTATCGCGCGATCCGGGGCACACGTGGCTTCGCAAAACAATCGCAGTTTTGAGTGGGAGCGCCCGAAGATAATGTGCACTTCAAGGGCCGGAAGCACTGTCTACTGAGCTTTGGAGAAAACTTTGGTGCTTCGAATGGGCGCCTAGGCAACCGAAGGAACCGGCGCCTAGACGTTTTTGCTTACCTCACCTGCGGGTCGAAGGACGCCTCACTGCTTCATGGACTTCGTGATGCTGCGCCCGAGAGTAAAGAGGCGTTTTTCCACGAAGCGGGGGACTTCGCACACATAAGCGAGCGTCGTCCGGCGCTCGTTGAAGATACGGGTTTGCCACAGGAGGTCGGTCTCGGCGCGCTCGAGGGCGGCGAGATCGGGGTCGGACGCGGTGCGCAGCCGATCCACCTCAGCCGAAAGCGCACGCACTGACTGGGCTAGCTCCTTCTGGCGGCGCCCGTAGCGTTCGATGCCGGCGATGATGTCACTGCGTTCGGCGTCCATGGTGGCAAAAAGGCCCGCAAACAGCATCGTCAACCTGTCCGCACCCTCTGCGCCAGCACTTTGAGCGAAGGCCTCGATCTCGGCCTCCGCCTCTTCTAGGGGCACCCTGCGCTGGGAGAGCCGGGCCACCATGTCTGACACCACGTCATCGTTGCTCCAGTCCATCTCCCCCTCGAAGACCGGACCCGTCCACACCGCTGCGGGCGTGAGCGAGATCACTTTTCGCTGAACGCAGGGCCAGTCAGGAAACTCCGTTTCCGCCGCATAAGCTGGGATGGCGATAGCGGCAAAGATAAGGGCGAGTGAAAGCCGGAGCATGACCGTCAGTCCGTTACGTTGAAGATCGCCTGCTGGGTTTCTCCGGTGGTGCCGGGAATACGCAGCACGAAACGACCTGGCCGAATGGGGATGAAGTCCATCTCCAACTCGCCCGCATCGTCGAACTCGAAGGAGTCAATGCCAATGGGTCGAATCTCGATGTCGTTGATCACCACTTCGTTGATCCACACGTTGCGGAAAAACTCAGCGCCCGACAGCGCGAGCTCTGCCGAGCCGTCGGCCTGAATGATGAGTTCGTAGAATTTTCCGGCCTTCAACTCGTAGGGTTTGTCCACCAGGGGTTTTCCCGACGATAGCGTGATGGGCGGAAGCTCTTCGGCACCACCCGTGAGGAGGCCCGCCTGGGAGTAGGCGGAGGTGCTCAGCCCCACTAAAGCCACGAGGGTCATTGCCGCAGCGCATAGGGTGTTTTTCATGGGTTCGTCCTCTCTCTTTATTCGGGTCGTGCGACGACGCCCCAGGGAAATTCGCCAACAGCCACCGTGTCGATCACTTCGCGCTCGGCAACGTCGATAACGGAGATGTCGTTGGACACACCGTTGGTGGAGAAAATGAGGTCCTGCTCGGGTGAGAAGCCCAGCTGCCAAACCCGCTGACCCACCAGGAGATAGTCCAGCACCTCGTAGGTGGCCGGATCGATGACGGCCACGCGATTTGAGGGGCCGAGGGCGACGAACGCCACCGACAGATCGTCGGCGATGCGAACGCCCACCGGTTGCACCGCCTCGGGACGCATTCCGGGGATTTCGAAGGTGATCTTGTGTTTTACTTCGTGGGTTTTCGGATCGATGACGCTGATCGTTCCGCCAATTTCCGCCGACACCCAGACCTCGGAACCGTCCGATTTGAATTCAGCAAAACGCGGGCGTTGATCCACTAACACGTTTGCGACGATTTCATTCGTCTCTGTGTCGATGAAGTGGGCCATATTGGTGGTTTCTGAGGTGTTGACGATCACCGATCCATCCGGCGACACGCCCATACCTTCCGGCTCGACCCCCACTGGAATTTCCGTGACCATCGATCGGTTTTCCAGGTCCACCACCGTGACGAGGTTGTCGTCCTCGTTGGCAATGTAGAGGGGATTGCCCGACGGATGGAGCACGAACAATTCCGGGTCGGGTCCTGACGGCAGCGTGTGGAGCCGCTGATAGGTGTCCGTGTCGTAGACTTCCACGGTGTCGTCGTCACCGACAGCCACCAGGAGGTGCTTGCCGCCCTCAGAAAGCGTGATGCCGCGCGGCCGCTGACCCACATCGATGGTGTCCACCACCGCCATGGAGTCCGAATCGATCACAGAAACGGAGTTGCTCTTCTCGTTTGACACAAAGATTTTGTAGGCGGCAGCTGGTTCGGCCATAGCCATTAGCGCGAGCGCAACGGCTCCGGTCAAAATGTATCGCATGTGTCCTCCCTTACGACGTCTTATGCGAGCCAGCGGTGGGCTAGAGCGGCCCGTCGGCGGCGGTGCGTTCTGCGACATTCCAGGTAGATTGCCGACGCCTTAGCGCCGCGCCGTCTAACGGAAAATCTTGCAAGAACACTCATGCCGATCGAGCTGGTCGGTGATGTTTCGGGTTTGCCGTGTCCGCCGGGGCGTCGCTACTGTGAGCCAAGGCTGCACGCGCTTTCCGGGCGGTCGTAGCCGAGCGTGTCCAAGAACGATGAAGGGTGCAAAAAACCCTCCTGGGGCGACGCTGACACCACGGTCTTCTGGTCGGCGAGCAAGATGGGCTGGCGCAGCTGCTGGTTCCAATCACGCAGCGAAAGAGCTTCGCCTTTGAACGCAGCCAGCTGGAAGTCGGGCCCCAAGATGTACTCGCGGATTGCGTCTGGATCCCCGCCGTTGGTTCGCGTAGCGGCCTCGCCGACGGCACGCACGGCCATCCAGGCGAGCATGTCTTCCGGCTGCATGCGGCGGTTGTATGCGTCCATGAAGCGGTTTTGTACCTGAATAGCGCCCCACTGTTCATGGGCCGGGCTCCAAGCTTTCGGTTGAAGGCCGGCGCTGCCCGCCACTGGGCGCGGATCCCAGATGTGGTAGGGCAAATACGCCCCAAACACTTCGCTCTCGTCGGCGACAATCACCACATCGTGTTCGGACGCGGACTGCATGAACACCGGAAGTTGCTTTTGCACTTGAACATGGCCGGAGTCGGTCGTTCTCGCTCCGCCAGTATCTTCAAAAACCCGTTCCTCAACGATCCGCCCACCGAACCTTGTGGCCGCCCGGCGAATGGCATCGGCGAACGCTTTATCTTTCGCGTGCGAGCCTTCCACAAGAAACCAGCGCGGCCATTTCTTCCAAACCAAGAATTGAGCCAGCGCATCCGCAAGCATGGCGTTGCTTGGGGCAATATGGACGATGTTGGCGTGACAGTTTTCGGTGCGCAGCCCGTCGTCCTGTGCGCCGACGTTGAAGACGAGGATGTTCTTGTCTGCGGCGGCATCGGCAACGGCGAGCAACTGGTCTGCCGGTAGGTCCGCGACGATCCAGCGGGCACCGGCGTCAGCAAGGGTGTCGACGGCCGCGGCAGGATCGCCATCATCGCCCAGGGCTTCAGTGTGTAAGGTGTACTTTTGGCCGGTGAACTGGCCGGTTGTGTTGTTGTCGGTGATGGCAAGGTCGGCGCCGGACATGCCGAGATCGTCCGCAGGACGGTCGATCAATGAGAGCGTTAGCTCGCGCTCTTGCGGATGAAGATAGCCGACATCAATGTTTGTTTGCCCAACGGCCGCCGCGCTCCCAAGCCCAAGGAACGCAGCGCCGACCAGTAGCCGGCACCCCCAACCTCCCACGCGCTTCCCCTTTGTGCACTATAGTTATTGCGACACTGATTATAGCGGTGAGGTGGTCGGGACAAGGCCCGGTCATGCCGTTCTTCCACCTCAAGCGATCTTCGTGACCCCTTGAGCTGCGGGACGGTGCCAACGCGGCAATGGCCTCGGGAGTTTCCAGGAGTTAAGCCCCCGGAGATGCGATTTCTCAGCGCACCGTTAGCGGCATTTTCAATTTAGAATCCATCGAGTATATCGTTGGCGGCGCCCATCAAGGCGCGTTCTCGAGAACCGCTCTGGTCGTCTATCGGGTGCAGCGGGCTCATCCCAGAATGCCTAGGGCTTCGATGTGACCACCATTGTGCGGCTAGCGACCACGACCGCTCCCCGAGATATTGTTAGAACGCGTAGGACCGTGGGTGAGTGTCAATGCACTTGTCAAAACGCTAGGTCGAAAACTTAAATGTTACATAAGATATACTTTGTTTAAAGATTTCTCCCAGTTTATCAGCGTGCGGCCGCGCCGTCGAGCAGGCGGCAAGCCGGAAAGCGTGCACCCAGTGGTTGGGGACGCGGCGGGCTCGATGTTGCGCTCAATCCGTGCAAAGGACACCCAGGTGCGCCGGATGCACCGCTTCAGCCTCTCGAAATCAACCTAGCTATTGAACCGCTCACGTCCTCCGCTGCATTGACCTATCTTCACTGCCAGACCGCAGCCTTGGGGGCATGAAAATTAAAACCCGGTGGGACGTCACGTGAGCCAGAGCGAAGCCCTCAACGTTGAGGATGTGCACTACGCCTATGGCAAGAACCAGGCCCTCAAGGGCGTGACGTTCGCGCTTAAGCCCGGGCGGTTCACAGCGCTGCTGGGCCCGAATGGCGCGGGCAAGACCACGCTCTTCGGGCTGTTGACGCGGCTTCTCGCGCTCCAGAAAGGACGCATCACGATCGGTGGGATGAGCGTGAGCGACGGTGCAAAAGCGCTGCAACCTCTCGGCCTTGTCTTCCAGCTCCCCACCTTGGATCTTGACCTCACTGTGCGAGAGAATCTCGGCTATTTTGCTGCCCTTCGCGGCATGTCCAAACGCTTGGCGCGCGAGCGCATTGACGGAGAGTTGGAGCGGTTGGAGATGGTGGAGCGCGCCGGCGAAAAAGTGCGCGCCCTCAATGGCGGCCATCGGCGCCGGGTGGAGCTTGCCCGGGCGCTCCTTCACGAACCAGAGGTTTTGCTGGTTGATGAGCCCACCGTGGGGCTTGACGTGGAGTCGCGCACAAAAATTTGTACCCACGTTCACCAGCTTGCGTGCGAGCGCGGCCTTGCGGTTTTGTGGGCAACTCACCTCATCGACGAGGTTTGGCAGGGCGATGATCTTATTGTCTTGGGAGACGGCCACATTCTCGACCAAGGCTCCCGTGAAGAGGTGATCGCGCGTGCCAACGCCACCGACCTCGCTGAGGCTTTTGCGGTACTTACCGGGGTTGGCAAGGGCCTTGGGGCGAACGGCGTGCCGACGGGAGTCAAGGTTTCGTGAGCGCGTACGCACGGGCCGGCATGGGCATTGTCAGACGTGAGCTGCTGCGGTTTATCAACCAGCGGGGCCGGTTTATCGCTGCGCTGGTGCGGCCTTTGGTGTGGCTTGTGGTGTTTGCCGCGGGCTTTCGAGCTGTGCTTGGTGTCGCGATCCAGCCCCCCTACCAGACGTACATCACCTACGACGTTTATATCGTCCCCGGCCTGATCGGGATGATCCAGCTTTTCAATGGGATGCAGTCGTCGCTGTCGATGGTGTACGACCGCGAGATGGGCTCGATGCGCGTTCTGATGACGACGCCTTTGCCCCGCGCTTATCTCCTGACGGCGAAGCTGATGGCCGGCGTGATCGTCTCCATCGTCCAGGTCTATACGTTCCTTGCGCTTGCCGCGTTCTTCGACATCACCTTTCCCACCATCGGCTACTTCACCGTGCTTCCGGCGCTCATCTTGAGCGGGCTGATGCTCGGCGCCGTGGGCCTGTTCTTGTCGTCGACCATCAAGCAGCTGGAGAATTTCGCCGGCGTGATGAACTTCGTCATCTTCCCGGCATTTTTCCTGTCCAGCGCGCTCTATCCACTGTGGCGCATGCGCGAATCGAGTGTCGTGCTATGGAGGATTTCGGAGTGGAACCCATTTACCCACGCGGTGGAGATGATCCGGTTTGCGTTGCACGGTGAGTTCAATCTGACAGCGGTGGCCGTCGTCCTTGGGGCATTTTTGGGTTTCCTTGCCCTCGGTCTTTGGGGCTACAACCCCGCAAGCGGGTTCCGCGCAAAAGGCCGGCCGTCTGATTGACCGAGGGTCTTGGCGCAACGGAGTTCGCCAAAGTCCAGGCGCACGCCGATGATCGCGGCGGCAGCGCGACGAACCGACGACGCGACCGCGTCAAGGGAGCTAGTGATGAAGTTTTCAAGCGTTTTAGTCGGCGTTGGTCTTGCCGTAGCCATCGCCTCTGGCAGTGCGGCTGCCGGGGATAAGCCCACGGTCCGGCTTGGCCTGTTAAAGTTTGGCACCGTCAACTGGGAAGCCGATACCATCAAGCGCGAAGGCCTTGATACCAAGCACGGTTTTTCGTTGGAGATCGTTCCGTTCGCCAGCGGCAATGCCACCGACGTGGCACTGTTGTCGGGCGATGTTCAAATCTCCACGGGCGACTGGCTATTTGCCTCGCGCCAGAGGGCGGCGGGCGATGCCATTGCCTTTGTGCCCTACTCCACCTCCATGGGTGCGGTGATGGCGCCCTGCGGCGGCGAAATTAAAACCCTATCCGATCTGAAGGGCAAAACCATAGGGGTTGCTGGCGGTCCGGTCGACAAGAGCTGGCTGATGATCCAGGGGATGGCGCAGGGTGACCTAGGCTTCGACCTCAAGGCGGAAACCGACCAGGTGTTTGGTGCGCCGCCACTCCTTGCCGAAAAGCTTCGGCAGGGTGAACTCGACGCCACTCTCAACTACTGGCACTACAATGCAAGGCTGGAGAACGAAGGTTATTGCCAGGTGGTCTCTGCCCAGGAGGCCGCAGAAATGCTCGGCGCGGAGCATCCGCTTTCGGCCATCGGCTACATTTTCAATGAGGAGTGGGCCAATGACAATCCGGCGGCCGCTGCAGGGTTTGTGGCGGCGTCGCGTGAAGCAAAGTCCATCCTGGCGACAAGCGATGAGGCCTGGGAGGCGCTGAAGCCGCGCATGAAGGCGGAAAACGACGCCGTCTACAAAACCTTGGTCACGCGTTGGCGTGAGGGCATCCCTTCTGGCGACGTCAAAGCCGAGCAGCGCGACACCGAGACCGTCTACCGCTATCTTGCTGAAGCCGGTGGTGAAAAGCTCGTCGGAACGGCCCGCGAGATGCAGCCCGGCACGTTCTGGGCCGGGCTCTTCACCAACTAGACCGCCAGGCACGGCGGCTGCCATGGCGGACATCCCGAGCGATCGACTGGCCGCCATGGACGGCGCTCGGCCGCGGCCTGGGCTATCGAAACGGACAGTCAAGTCACTCCTGACTGTCGGTTCCATCGCCGCCTTCTTCGCCCTATGGCTCCTGGGAACATGGGCGCTTGGCCCGCGGCTCTTGCCCGACCCGCTCGCGGTGCTTCAATTCATGGTGGCTGAAACGCGCTCGGGAGAGCTGCCCTATCACCTGGGAGCGACGCTGGCGCGGGTGGTGGCGGCCTTCGTGCTTGCCATGTCCATCGGTACGGCCATCGGCCTCTTGATGGGCCGCTCAAAGCTTGCCGACACCATCCTTGAACCATGGCTCATTTTTCTGCTGAACGCGCCGGCGCTCATCGTGATCGTACTGGCCTACATCTGGATTGGCCTCACCGAGAGTGCGGCCATCCTGGCGGTGGCTATCAACAAGATCCCCAACGTGACCGTCACGATCCGCGAGGGGGCGCGGGCCCTTGACCCGTCGTACCAGGAGATGGCGCGGGTCTACCGATTCTCGCGGACCAAGGTTTTGCGCGATGTGGTGCTGCCGCAGCTTCAACCGTTCATCGCCGCAGCTGCGCGGTCGGGTATTGCGCTGATCTGGAAAATCGTTCTGGTGGTGGAACTGTTGGGTCGCTCGAACGGAGTGGGCTTCCAGATCCACCTCTACTTTCAGATGTTCGATGTGAAGGCGATCCTGGGCTACACGCTCGCCTTTGTGATCGTAATGCTGTTGGTGGAATTTTTAGCCGTCCAGCCCCTTGAAGCCCGCGCCAATCGCTGGCGCCCTAAACCCGCCTGAGGCTGTGTCCGACGCCTTCGCCATCGAAATCGCTGCAAAAACCCATTTTGATAGCGATGGCCGTCCGGTCCCAGTTTTGCGCGATCTTTCCATGGAGATGAAGGTGGGCGCGTTCACCTGCATTGTCGGGCCTTCGGGCTGCGGCAAGACCACCACCATGCGGATCCTGGCGGGCCTCGAAGCCGAATTCACCGGAACTATCGACCGCCGGCTAAGCACAGCGCGAATTTCGTACGCCTTCCAGGAGCCGCGGCTCCTGCCCTGGCGAACGGTGGCGCAAAACGTGGCGCTCGCCCTGGGAGACGCCAAGCCGCAAAGTTCCTTAGTGAGCGAGGCCCTGACCGATGTGGGCCTTGTGGGGCTCGGCGAGCGCTACCCCGCACAGCTTTCGCTCGGCCAGGCGCGCCGTGTATCCCTGGCCCGCGCGTTCGCTGTGGAGCCAGACGTTCTATTCCTCGACGAGCCGTTCGTTTCCCTGGATGAGGCGGGGGCCCAGCGTTTGCGCGCTCTCCTCCTCGACCTTTGGCAGCGGCACGGGGCCACCGTTTTGATGGTGACCCACAACGTGCGCGAGGCGGTGCAGCTGGCCGATCAGATCGTGCTCTTCACCGAGCGGCCGGCGAAGGTTGCCGACGTCATTGATGTAAAACTCCCACGAACCGAGCGGGACGAGGTGCGGATCTCCGAATTCGCCCGAAAACTAGCAGGCCGCTACCCGGATCTTATCGCTGCTTGAGCCGGCTGTCGTGCCAAGCGATGTGATCCGCCATGAAAGTGGAGATGAAGTAGTACGAGTGATCGTAGCCAGGCTGCATGCGAAGGGTCAGGTCGATGCCGGCGGTCTTGCAGGCCGCCGCTAGACGCTCGGGCTGAAGCTGCTCGGCCAAGAAGTTGTCCGCATCGCCCTGATCGACGAGGATTGCGTCCATCTTTGCGCCATCTTCGATGAGGGCGACGGCGTCGTGCTGGCGCCAGACTGACTGATCGCTGCCGAGGTAGGCGGGAAGCGCCTTCTGCCCCCAAGGGACCGCCGATGGAGCCACGATGGGCGCAAAGGCGCTGACGGAGCGAAAGCGGCCCGGATTGCGCAGGGCAATGGTCAACGCCCCGTGACCTCCCATGGAATGGCCAAAGATCGACTGGCGCTGGAGATCCACGGCGAAGTTGGTCCCCACCAGTGCCGGAAGTTCATCCTCGACGTAACTGCGCATCTTAAAGTGGGGCGCGAACGGAGCCTCGGTGGCGTCCACATAAAAGCCTGCGCCTTGACCAAGATCGTAGCTATCCACGTCGGCCACACCCTCGCCGCGGGGGCTGGTGTCGGGACATACCACCACGATGCCGGCATCGGCGGCC
>JBCCYN010000083.1:0-20695 GCA_039189655.1 Pseudomonadota bacterium
CGGTGCACATGATCGAGACGATCAACAAGATCGTGCGCACGTCGCGCCAGATGCTGCACGAGATCGGCCGCGAGCCGACGCCGGAGGAGTTGTCCGAAAAGCTCGCGATGCCGCTGGAGAAGGTGCGCAAAGTTCTCAAAATCGCCAAGGAGCCGATCAGCCTCGAAACGCCGGTGGGTGACGAGGAGGATTCCCACCTGGGCGATTTCATCGAGGACAAGAACGCGGTCTTGCCCATCGATGCGGCCATCCAGTCGAACCTGCGTGAGACCACGACACGGGTGCTCGCGTCGCTGACACCTCGCGAGGAGCGTGTGCTTCGCATGCGCTTTGGCATTGGCATGAACACCGATCACACCCTGGAAGAGGTCGGTCAGCAGTTTTCAGTGACTCGGGAGCGGATCCGGCAAATCGAAGCCAAGGCGCTGCGGAAGCTGAAGCACCCGTCGCGCTCGCGCAAGCTGCGCTCGTTCTTGGACAGCTGAACGGCTTCGGGCCGTAAAACGGCCCGTTGTTCGGTCATTGCACTCCAGTCAAACCTATGGGGTCTAGGGTTCCGTCGGCCCTGAGGCGGACTCGGCCGCACTCACAGTCGCGCTGGAGTTGCCGTCTCCGGGTAGCGAGCCATCGGCTGAAATAAGCACCGCAACCGGGCGGAGCCTTTTGATTTTCGCGCAAACGATGAGCGCAATGGTGAGCACGGGGACGGCGATGATCGCGCCGATAATGCCCCAGAGCGCGCCCCCTGCGAACACCGCGAAGAGGACCGCGAGCGAGCTGACGTTTAGGGAACGGCTCATGAGGCGGGGCAGCAGGATGTTTGTGCCGTAAAGCTGCACGGCACCCGTAAGGATGAGGACGATCAAGAATGGCTGCAGCGTCATGAACTGCAGAAGCGTCATGAGGCTCGGCACCGCGATACCAAATGCCGTACCGATGGTGGGAATGAAGCTGAAGAAGAACACGAGGACAGCCCACAGGACGGCCGCGTCCACCCCCACCAGCGTCAACACGATGAAGGTGGGCACTGCCTGCAAGATCCCCACGAGCACCTGGACGCCCAACACGTCATCGATGCCGCGCTTGATATCGCGGGCAATGCTGTGAAGGTGCGCCTCATCCGCTGGTGAATTGGCGAGTGCAGACAGTTTGGATTTGAAAACCCGAGCCTCTGAGAAAATGAACACGACATAGAGGACGACGACGAAAAACACCGAGCCGAATGCGGCGGTGGAGGCGGCGAAACCGAGCGCCATCGCCCGAAGATCCATCTGGCGCACCAAACCGATAACAGTGATTTCCTGCTCCGAACCGGTACGCGATTGAACCTCCGAGAGTAGGAAATTGAGGTTTGCGGCGTAAACGTCGACGTTCGCGCGCAGTTGTCCCACGGCCTCCACCACAAGAAGGGCCACCCCGAGGACGATGGCGCCGATGCCCAATACGCTGACCAGCCGAGCAACGGTCTTGCCGCGCCTCCAGCGGCTCGGCACCAGGCGCACCAACCGTTCTGACGAAGCGCTCAAAATGAGGGCGAGGAGCAACGCCGTCGCAAATGGCCTCAAGACCCCTTCAGCGGTGATGAGAAGCCATGTGAAGGCGGCAACGGTGACGGTGGCGCGCATTCGGCCTCATTGGGAGGTTTGGCCGGGTGGGCCAACAGGGGTCAGCGGATCGTTCCGTGCAGCTGGGATGGGCTGGCTGCGTCTACTGGATCAAATCACGGCCGTTCGTTGGTCGCAATTCGATCCGAGGCATGACCCGACCGTCAGCTCGGAATGTTTGGGTGCCGGTAAGATGCCTGGTTGCGTTGCAGACGATTGCGGCAAATGCGATTGCGCCCGCCTCTTGTGCCAATTTGGTTGGGTTCCAGTGCGATCAAACAGCCCTAAATTCAACTACGAAAACAACAACGGAAATCAGGGAAAGTTTGTGACCCGAACACCGACGGCTACGGCCGCACTGGCCGCACTTGCCGGTATCTTTTTTGCATCTGCATCGATCACTCCGGCAACGGCAGACCTTGCGGTGAGGTTCAACGAGGGCGCGCCGAAGGATCGTTTCACGTTCCAGAACGTAGGATCCTGCCCCATCACCGATGCCACCTTGTCCCTTGACCTTTCAGGGTCTGAAGCCGGGCTTATCTTCGATGTGACAGCGGCCGGCGCTGGGGTCGAAGTGTTTCAGCCGCTGGAGTTTGTGTCTGGCGCCGGGGCGCTGGCGTCCATGCCGACCGTCAAGGACGGCGAGAACACGATCACCATGGACGTTTCTAGTCTAGAACCGGGGGACGCGATCGCATTCACCATCGACGTCGATGACACCATGGGCGGGCGGGAAATCACGGTGGCGAATTCGGAGATCGTCGGCGCCGTTGTGCAATTGTCGCGAGCGGGGGGTGTTTCCTCGCACACCTTCACCCGGTCGGCACGAGGCACCATTCCCCTAACCGGGTGCTGAACGAACGCGCACCCGTTGGGGTATTTGTTTGGAGCGCGTTTCAGCAATATGGAATCATGTTGCGGCTCGAACCGCGCGGAAAGACAAGAACTTTGAGCAGGTCATGCGATCGCATAATCGTGTGAACTGCTCAACGTGCGGGCTATTTTCCAAATAGCCCGCGGACCAGCTCGGCTTGTTCGCGACGCTGTCCCTGCTCCGCACAGACCAAGGCGAGCCGGCGGGACAAGCCCTCTAAACCGTCGGAAAAAATACGGGTGTGCGGGGCGGCGTAGCGCCGAACGTCCGGTTCGGGCAGCAATGTAAAGCCCACACCGGCGTTGACGCACTCCAAGATGGCCTCAACGCTGTCAAGGACCGTGTGGCGGAGACCTTTGCCAAAAAACACTTCCATTTTCGCAGAAATTAGCTTGCCGATGCCGGAACTCGGCATGAAGTGCAGGAACGAAAGCTCTTCAATGAGTTCTGTTGGCGAAAGGGTCGCGGGGGCAGGTGGGGCAGCGAACGTCAGCGTTTCCTCACGGATTGTCGCGTAAGCCAGTGCAGGGTCGTTCCCGGCCGATGCTGTCACCACAGCGAAATCGAGGTCTGCGCCGCGAACGCCGTCCTCAAGGGCTTCTGATAGCCCCGTAACGATGGAAAACTCGGCGTCCGGTGCTGCTATTCGGGCGTTGAGTAGAAAGGCGGGCAACAGGCGGACGCTGGCGGTGGGCACAAAACCGATACGGTACCGTCCGGCGAGCTGGTCCGTGGGCGCGCAGGCGGCGCGCAGCTCGCCTTCCGCCCGCAGCAACTGCCGCGCCCGCGCTCCGATAGTCCTGCCGAGCGGGGTCAGCCGCGGTGGCCGGTGGGACCGGTCGAAGAGCTCAGCACCAAGCTCGACCTCGAGCGACTTCATCTGCATTGAAACCGCCGAAAGCGTCATGTTGAGCCGGCTTGCGGCCGTGGCGAACGAGCCCACTTTCTCGATCTCGACAAACGTTCTGAGGGCGCGGGTCTGCATAAGTCCAGAAATTCTGTATTTCTAGATCAATCTAATTCGTTTGTGTTGAATTTGCGAGTCACCCATTTTCGATGTGTTCTAAGGACGCAGAAAGCGACATTGAAAATGGATTATCAAAATACCGCCAGTGATCTTGCTGGCGTTTTTGCCACAAGGGCCGCTCGGTGGGACAATAACCGAGAATATTGCTGGCCCAACGTGGACGACCTTGCCCGAGCCGGCTTGATGGGAATGACAATCCCTCGGGAGTTTGGCGGGCAGGGCGCGAGCTTTCACGATGTGGTGCTCGTGGTGGAGGAGATCGCGAAGGCCTGTACGCTGACCGCGCGCATCGTCGTGGAAGCGAACATGGGCGCCATAAGCGCGGTGATGACCTACGGCACGGCGGAACAGAAGGCGCTTTGCGCGCCCTACGTGCTTAACGGAGACAAGCCGGCCATCTGTATCACTGAGCCGGAAGCGGGCAGCGCCGCAACCGAGATGACCACCACCGCCCGCGAGGTCGGCGACACGTACGTTCTCAACGGGACGAAGCATTGGATCACCGGCGGCGGCGTCTCGAAGGTCCACCTGGTGTTCGCACGGGTGATCGACGCGCGCGGCATCGATCGCGGGATCGGCGCCTTCATCGTCATTCGCGACCCCGCCGCGGGCATTGACCCGCAAGGTTTCGAGGTGGTGGGCCGGGAAAATACCTTAGGACTATGCGGAATGCCGGAGACTGAGATCCACTTCACGGACCTTGAGGTGGATCGATCCTTCGCGCTGCGCCCGCCGTCCGGCTACGCTCGGGGGTTCGGTCAGCTGATGGCGGCCTATAACAGTCAGCGTGTGGGAGCGGGCGCGGTGGCCATGGGTGTCGCGGCCGGTGCCGTTGAGCATGCCAAACGCTATCTGAAGTCGCGCAAGCAGTTCGGGCGCCCCCTGGCAGAATTTCAGGGTCTTCAGTGGATGCTCGCCGACATGGACGCTAGCGTTCACGCCTCGCGCCTCCTGCTGCGGGAGGCCGCGCTTTCAAAGTCCAGTGACGGGGCGCCGTTCCCGGACGCTTTGATGGCCGCCCGCGCCAAACTCTTTGCCTCAGAAAGCGCCATCAAGGTGGTGAACGACGCGCTCCAAGTGTTCGGTGCTCGGGGATACAGCGATCGCGAACCGCTGGAGCGGATGTATCGGGACGTTCGCATGTTCACGATCGGCGGTGGCACCGCGCAGATCCTGCGCAATCAAATTGCCGGCCGCCTCCTGGAGATGAAAACGCCTCAGACGCGCGGGGCGTATCTTGATGAAGAAATCCGTATGGCGGCGGAGTAACGCGCATTTCAACCGACACACCATTTTCGGGCGCGGTGCGCCCAAGACGGTGTTCAAGCGACCAAGAAGTACAATAGTTTTAATCTTGGCTTGATGTGAAATACTGGGAAGAATTGACGCGGCGATCACGAAGTCTGTGATGGTAAATTGATCGCTCGTGACTTAAGCTGAACTTGCTGTTGCGCCACGTCGATCTCACCTGAGGTCGAGACCGGGCGCAATGGTCCTTGTCAGTGTAGCTCCGTAAGAGCGCCATGCGCCGCATCCCTTGGAGCGCCCAGTGCAGCTTTCTGTTGCCATTGCCCTCGCCGGCGATTCGCCGCGCGATGTTCGCCGCAGGTCGACAATCGTCGGCGCCATCGCGTTCCTGACGCTTATCGACCTGTTCGGCACCCAAGCGCTGATGCCACGCCTGATCGCGCTTTACGGCACGGATGCGGCAACCATGGGATTTGCCGTCAATGCATCGACGATAGGGATGGCTGTCGCTGGGCTCGCCGTGGCTTGGTTCTCCGACAGGATTGATCGAAAGCGCGGCCTTTGGGTGTCCCTGGCACTCCTGGCGATCCCCACCACGCTCCTCGCGTTCGCGGGTGACACCACGACCTTTCTGCTGCTGCGCATCGCCCAAGGCGCTCTCATGGCGGCGGCCTTTACGCTGACGCTTACCTATCTTTCTGAGGCCTGCACGAAGACCGCCGCCGCCAGTGCCATGGCCGCCTACATCACCGGTAACGTAGCGTCCAACCTGTTTGGTCGGCTGATGGCTGCCTCGTTCGCCGATTTCGTAGGCGTCGCCGGCAGCTTCCTCGCCTTTGCTGTTCTTAACCTTCTCGGCGCCACTATCGCCTATCGCTACATCGGAGCATCGCGTCTGCCTGAGCCGGCACATCGCAGGTCACCATTGAAGGCGTGGCGCGAACATCTTGCTGATCCAAAGCTTTGCGCTGCGTTTGGCTTAGGATTCTTTATACTCTTCATTTTCGTTGGTGTCTTTACGTACGTTAATCTCCGTCTCGTAACGCCTGAAATCGGTCTGGATCCGGCTTGGCTGGGCTTGGTCTATGTGGTTTTCTTTCCTGCACTCGTGACGACGCCCTACTCCGCTAGGCTCGCACGGCACTACGGAGCGCGTTGGGTGTTTTGGGGTGCCTCGGGCGTCGCTGCCGGCGGGTTACTTCTTTCCCTCACCGCCAATCTTTGGGCCATCCTGGCGGGGCTCGTCCTGGTGGGTGTCGGCACCTTCGTTGCCCAGGCCGCGGCGACTGGCTACGTCGGCCGGACGGCACGTCGGGATCACGCCGCGGCCAACGGGTTATACTTGACTAGCTACTACGTAGGCGGGCTCGCCGGTGCTCTTGTGCTTGGTCAAACCTACGATGCCGCAGGATGGTCTTGGACCGTTGCAGCACTTCTTATCGCACTGATATTCGCGGCGCTCCTCGCCACCGCCATGACGGAACCCATCGAATGACATGCGACGATCCCAGTGTCTTCACCCATTTATCGCCACGTCGAGCATTGGCTCATTGGTCTGTCTTCACGGCTCCTAACACCTGTAAAAACGCGCACGACTGCTGAGAAATACTATGAAAACCAAGTCCATAAATATCGCATTACAAGGCGGCGGTGCCCACGGTGCCTTTACTTGGGGGGTTCTTGACCAACTATTCGAAGACGGGCGAATTCACATCGATGCCGTATCTGGAACGTCGGCTGGTGCAATGAATGCGGTCGTCGTGGCCCAGGGAATCTACGATGGCGGAAACGAAGGTGCCCGGGCAGCCCTCGACACATTCTGGCATGGCGTATCGAAGGTGGGGCGGATGAGCCCAGCCCAGCGTGGAGTGGTCGATCGGCTGATGGGTAACTGGTCGCTCGACCATTCGCCAGGTTTCGTGATGATGGACCTGATGAGCCGCGTCGCATCGCCTTACGCCCTCAATCCCATGTCCATTAATCCTCTGCGCGCCATGGTGGACGAACTCGTCGACTTTGAAAAAGTCCGCAACTGTTCAGCGATGCCGATTTTCCTCTCCGCCACAAACGTGGAGACAGGCCGCGTAAGGGTTTTCCAGCGGGACGAGATTAGCCTTGATGTGGTCATGGCGTCCGCTTGCCTTCCGTTCTTGTTCCAGGCGGTGGAGATCGACGGCACGCCCTATTGGGATGGCGGGTACATGGGAAATCCCGCGCTGTTTCCCTTCTTCAGCCGCAGTCCGTCCGATGACGTGGTGATCGTGCAGATAAACCCTGTTGTTCGCCCTGGAGTGCCCCGGACGGCTCCCGAAATCATGAATAGGATCAACGAGATCACCTTTAACGCATCGCTCTTGCGCGAACTACGCGCTATCGACTTTGTCCATCGATTACTGCAAGATGAAAAGATATCGACTGATGAGTACAGCGATATAAAAGTCCATATGATTGAGTCGCGTAAAAGAATGCGACCTCTCGGCGCCTCGTCAAAAATGAATGCCGAATGGCGCTTCTTAAAGCATCTGCGCGACATTGGCCGCGATGCAGCCGCGAGATGGATCGACAGGAACTTTGACCATCTAGGCGTCAGATCCACGATAGATCTGCGTGAAATGTTTTCGTCAAGTGGCGTCCGCCACCATGGTTGAACTTACAAGTAAGGAGGTGAAGATGGAACTAGTCACCACAATCGCTGCGTTACTTGTCGCGGGGTCAGCTTACGCCCAGGAGGCGGAACCGACACGTGTAGTGGAAGGATTTGAGGGGCCGGCCCAGCCCAAGAATATTTCCTTCGATGCCATTGGAAGTCTGGCTCTCAATGGACGAGTGCCGGGCCTGGATGCACGAGTTTTACGCTCGCGGGTTTGGACCATCGAACCAGGTGGCGTCGTCCCAATCCACTCCCACACAAATAGACCGGCGTTTGTCTATGTCCTTTCTGGTTCCCTGGTGGAGTTTCGCAACACGATCCCGGATGGCAAGCGCACCAATGCAGGCGATCTCTCCGCCGAAGGTCTTGGCATTGTGCACTACTGGCGAAATGATGGGAAAGTACCGGCAATACTCTTTGCGGTGGATCTTTTCGAAGATTCTAAGCTCAAAGATCTCACGCCAAAATCGAATGTTTCGAGTAGTGAGGCGACACCAGGGGAGCGCATGTGATGAGACTTTGTCCTGTTCTTGCGGCAGCTGCTGGCCTTGCGACGCTATTGACCTTGAGTGGGAACGCTGCGGATGCGGCCGACGTGAAAACCTCCGGTGTATTCCAACCTCTTGGCTCCCTTCCCCTAGCGAACGAAAAAATTGGTGTCGGCAGTGGTGATTTTTCTGTGGGCCGATTGGAGCTGTCCTTAGGAGACACCGCTATGATCAGTAACGACGAGGGGGATGTGGGGGTCCTCTTTATCGAAATCGGTGTGGCGATCATCAATGGCGAAGAGCGCTACGCCGGACAACTCATCGAGATGACAGATGCTGGCACATATGATGTCAGCGCTCCCGATGGTGCCGTGATTATCGTCGCCGATGTGGCCGGCGTTACCGACGGGAGCCACGATTGACCGGCTCACTGGCTGGCGTCCTCGGTACCGCTGGCAGTACGCTACGGTTCACGGACGGCGTTCTACGACCAATTTTCCTCCTTTTTATTCGGCTTTGGCTTGCCAGAATATTCATTGCTCATGCCTACGAAAGTAGTATTGAAGGGCCAATATTCGGACTTTCATGGCTCAGTTTCTTCGAGTTAGTCGCTTCGACACTGTTGATACTAGGGTTTTTCACACGCCTGGCGGCTCTTCCCATCGCTTACTTTTCGTTCTTCGTGTACTTCGTCGCCGGCGGCATCACTGGCCATGTGCTTTGCACGCTGCTTGCCCTTTCACTCTTCGTCTACGGCGCAGGTCCACTGAGTGTGGACGGTCTTTTGGGGGAAGGGTCGCGACATTCAGCTCTTCCCTTCTCCCATTTGCCGCAACGGGTCATCGCCTTGGTGCAGCCCATAACCATTCCAATACTTCAACTAGTGATACGTGTATGGATGGGTCTTTTATTTTTGTTGACCGGTGAAGCAATCCTCAACTCACCCTCCGAGCGATGGCTTGATCTTTCGGGAGTCGTAAGTGGCACCGCGTTGGGCGCGTATGACGTTAGTGAGTTTGCAACGGTGCTCCTCTTCGTGGCCGGCATTTTCCTAATTTTGGGATTGCTGGCGCGCTTCGTGGCGATGGGGCTCGCCATCGCCACATTCGCCATTATGGCGGGTGATCAGGCACAACAGCAGCACTTTTTGTGGGCGTTGGTCCTGCTACAGATATCCATAAGTGGAGCGGGTCGCTTTTCCATCGATGCGGTCATGGACGGGTGGCTCAGGGATCGTGTCCCCGAGTACACCGGTGCCCTGGCGTTCGACCTTGCGACCGTACCAAGGGTCGCCATCGTAGGAGCTGGTTTCGGGGGGCTTGCGGCTGCGAAGGCGTTATCCAGATCGCCGGTGAGGGTCACGGTTATTGATCGACACAACTATCATCTGTTTCAGCCTCTTCTTTATCAGGTAGCTACCGCTGGCCTCGCGCCGTCGGATATTGCGGCACCCATCCGTAGCGCGTTACGCGAACAAGCCAACGCAGAAGTATTTTTAGGTGACGTGACGGACGTTGACGCCGAAGCGAGTCAGTTAGTCTTAGTTGGTCAGCGCATCTCTTACGATTACTTAATTGTTGCTTCCGGTGCGAGACATGCCTACTTTGGCAACGATGGGTGGGAGCAGTTTGCGCCGGGCCTAAAGCGGATCGACGATGCCACCGCCGTGCGCCGCCGCATCCTGCTCTCCTTCGAGCGTGCCGAAGCTGCCGTCGATGAGGCGGAGCGTTCGCGAAATCTTACCTTCGTCGTCGTGGGAGGCGGCCCCACCGGAGTGGAACTGGCTGGTTCCATCGCCGAGCTCGCCAAACAAGGCATGCGCGACGACTTTAGCCACATCGAACCCGCAGCGGCCCGGGTTATTCTCATCCAAGCTGGTGGTCGAATACTTCCAACCTTCCCGCCATCCCTATCGGCAAACGCACAACGGTCTCTGGAAAAGATTGGCGTTGAAGTACGCCTCGGATGTCGCGTCACTCGAATCGATCATGGTGGTTGCACCATCGCGGACGAGCACCTTCCTGCAGGTGTCGTTCTTTGGGCAGCCGGCGTACGAGCCTCCAGCGCAGCCCAATGGCTCGATGCCGAAGCAGATCGGGCCGGGCGGGTTAAAGTTCAGCCGGATCTTTCCGTTCCAGGTCATCCAAACGTCTTTGTCGTCGGTGACACCGCAGCGATGGTCGGATCGGACGGAAATCCAGTTCCTGGCTTAGCGCCCGCGGCAAAACAATCGGGGGTATATGCCGCCCGCGTTATTGATGCCAGGGTCCGCGGTGGCCGAATGCCTAACCCGTTCCGCTACCGCCATATGGGGAGCCTCGCCACCATCGGAAGGGATGCGGCCGTAGCGGACTTCGGCCGGTTCCGGATTGCCGGTAGACCCGCCTGGTGGCTCTGGGGTGCTGTTCATATTCTATTCTTGTTGGGCACACGAAACCGATTTGCCGTCATGCTCTCATGGATTTGGGCATACTTCAGCTACCGGTCCGCATCCCGCCTCATTACGGGCGATCACGAGGTCGACATGTTGGAGCATAACAGCTGAGCTTTTTTGCACTTCGAACCGCTAACCATCCGAAAGAGCGCCTCCCAGAAGCGGTTTGAGCCCGAGCGAGAGCCAGCCGAAATACGGGATGCCCGGGGCTGGAATGCGCAGGTAAGGCGCGGGTCTGCTCGAGACAGAAACCCAGAAATGGTGCAGTTAGTGGGCACATCTCTGGCTCAGTGATCAAGGATCAGTTCAAGCAATATTTTTCAAAATTTTTGCAGCCAGCTGCACTTTCGTATCCAATTGGGGGTGGTGCATCGGAGGTCACTCCGGAAAGCTCCCTAGGTGGTTACTTGGTAGTTCTGCACGGGCTCCTCTGAGCGCGCGCAGCTGACTGGGCAGCTGGGTGTGGGCGTGCGTCACAGGCGTTGGCGTGCGAACCCATCATCGTGTCAAGACGGCAGCAACTAGTCAAAACAAATCAAGTCTCCATTGAATTTGTACCTTTCGCGGCGCTGGCGTTGCTGGCGTGAGAGCGACTTTGTTTGTCTTGGGGAAAACCGTGGCTGTCACCGACGACTTTACAAGCAGTGAACTCGATCTCAACGGGCAAGTGAATATCACGTCACCAACGGCGCTGGTTTGGGGGCCGGACGGCCGCCTTTATGTGACGGAAGTCGACGGCGACATCAAAGTACTTGACGTCTCGTTTGGCGACAAGGATCCCACCGACGGGGATCCAAATGCGCAGTTTTACGTTACAGCCGCCGAAGTTATTGCAGATGTAAAATCAATCCCCAATTATAACGATGATGGAACTCAAGCATCGGGGACTCAGCGGCAAGTAACTGGTATCGACGTTACTAAGCAGTACGACGCGGACGGTAATCAAGTTTTCATAGACGGTCAGCCGGCCGTGGTCATGTACGTAACATCGTCCGACAGCCGTATCGGTGCCGGAGGCGGTGGCGCGGACTTGGGGCTCGATACCAACTCCGGCACCATTACCCGACTTGTGCAGACAGATACGGGGTGGGAAGTCACGGACTTGGTGAGGGGGCTCGGCCGCTCAGAGGAAAATCATGCCACTAACGGCTTGGAAGTCATCCAAGAACTCGACGGTGATGGAAAACTTGTATCGGAACGTCTGATCGTCGCCAATGGTGGCAATGCCAACACCGGTGCGCCATCGAACAACTTTGCGGGGCAGCAAGAGCAACCTTATTCAGCAGCCATACTTGAGGTCGATCTCGATCAGCTGAACGAGATGGCCGTACAAGTTGATAGTGCTGGTCGCAGCTACATCTATAATCTCCCAACCTTGGACGATCCCACACGAGACGGCACGGACGACAATAACGATCCGTTCGGTGGCAATGATGGTGTCAACAGCGCGAAGCTCACCGCCGACAGCCCGGTGCAGATTTACTCCGCCGGATATCGCAACGCCTATGATGTGGAGGTAACCGAGGACGGCCGCGTTTGGACCTATGACAACGGCGCCAATAACAACTGGGGCGGTCGGCCGGCCGGAGAGGACGAAGACGGCGACGTTGATGCCCAGGAACCCGAAAATGGTACCCCCGACGGCTATATCGCCACAAACCTTCCAGTAGAAGATAACACGGAGATTGAAGGCAACTTCAATCCAGCGAATTGGGATCAACTGCACGAGGTTACCCGGTCCGACGATCTAGAGGGCCGGACGTTGTCTGCCGGTCTTGGCGGCGCGCAGACCTATACTTGGAACCATCCGGACCTTGGCGAGTTGGAGCTCGTCTACGGTGGCCATCCAAATCCGACCCGTGCGGAGGGCGCGCGGGCTGGCATCTTATACTCACCGTCCTCGGGAACGCAGAATTCACTTCTGATGGTTTCCAATGTCGACAAGGGCGCGGGTACCAGTGACTTCCTAGAAGTCGTCGCCTGGCTTGAGGAGATCGGTTACTCTGACGCCTTCATTAATTCGACAGTGGTCGCCGTTGATCCAGGTGTCCGCTACTCCGAAACCTTTATTGCTGGGTTTGGGATCGATAGTCCCACAGGGCGGCCGGCCACTACGGGCGTCTTTTCGTTGGTGGAAGACCTAGATGGCCCAGTGGGTCTCCCGTCGGATATCGACGAAATTGTTCACGCGCTCAATCCGATCGAAGGCAACTACCTGGAAGCCGGTTTCACCGATGGCGCCCTCGATACGGGCAAGGGGTCCATCAACGGTCTTGCTGAGTACACATCCACAATTTTTGATGACGCAGACGCTAGCTTGACCATGCAGGGCGCTCTGATTGCGTCAGTCTTCAATGGGAACGACTATCTTATTATTGGACGCGACACCGATGGAATCGTCCAAACGGGTACTCAAGGTGGTCGGACTGTCGCGGCGGAAAAAGAAGTTGTCGAGTCCGGCGGTGCACCGCTCGGTGTGGCCTCGATCGGGGATGACCTCATCCCCCATGGCGGTGAAGTTGCATTCCGCGGATCCATCTGGGGGGCGATTTATAAGCAGAACGGGCCAGTCATTGAAATTTTGCAGCCGGGGAACGCTGATAACAATGCGCTCTTGCCGGTTTACGCTGGTCAGGAGCCTAGCGACCCCACAGACAATGACCTCGATGGCGTAGATCACGTCGCCGATCCCTTCGAGTACAGCCAAACCAATGGCTACGCCCTCGGCGTAGGCGAGAAGCTCGTCCTCGACTTCGACCAGGTCAATATAAATCCGGAATTTTCCGGGTCCTTGGGAGATTCTGGGATTCTGGGGGCAGCGTTGGATGGTTCCACGCCAAACCGCGATGCCAAGACCGAGGATGACGGCTTTACCGACCCAGAGGATCTGGAGGACGGACTTTTTGACAATGGTGGCAACATCATTCCAGGCGGCAACGCGCCGATCCTTCAGATCAAAAAAGTCAAAGAAGGCACCATGGTCGGTGCCGCGAACACTGTTCGCGATGCACTCCACACGGGCGTAAATTTTGATGCGGACGTGCAGCGCCTGGTTGCTTCCGTAGAGATTGCCAACTGGGCAGCTGAGCAGTTTTCCAACGAGGGCCGCGTGTCCGGCCTTACATTCGGCGATGGTACGCAGTCAAACTTCATCCGCTTTGTGTTTGGTGACGTCGGCAGCAGCCTCGGTCTGGAAGTGGGTGTTGAAGTCAATGATCAGTATACCGTTCTCGGTACGACAACGGATCAGAATTTTATTGATCAACTGACCGTTGGTAACGCCACACTCCTTGGCCAAAAGCAAGTTTTGCTTGAGCTTGAGATCTCGGATATCGGCGGCGACTACAATCTAAGGGCGTCGTATAGGGTTGTTGACACCAACGGTGATGTCGATGCTGAGGGTTCCATTGACTTTGGCACCAATGGCGCACAAGTGCCGGAAGGTGTCCTTCGTGACGTCCTTGACGGCACTCACACCGTTTCTGACGGCGATACCGAAGCACCGTCCGGTGCAGCCATTGGCATTGTTGCGGAGAAGGGAACCGCCACTGATTTTGAAACCGTCGATATCAACGTCATCAACATTGAAGCGTTTGGTAATGAAATCCAAGCGACCACGGCCCAAGACGTAGGAGCAGCAGGAACAGCCGGCGAAGATACGATCATCTATACCGGTACTGAAACTAACCTCGCCGCTCTCGATCCTAGCGTCGAAAATTTTGATGGTACCGGCTCATCGGCAAACTACGACGTAACCGGCAATGCGCTCGACAATACGATTGCTGTTGGATCTGGTACGAATACGATTTCAACCGGCGATGGCGAAGATCTTGTTCGAGGCGACCTCAGTGACCTCGCGGGTGACACGCTTTCTGATTTTTCGATCGAGGACAAGTTGTTACTCGAGGATCTCGCTGGTTTAGATCCGTCCACGATCACCTACCAGGCCGGATCGGCGATCATGACGATCAATGGTCAGACGATCACGTTTGATGGAGACGAGTTCACCGATTTTGACGCATCACTGGGAAGTGAGTTCTTCAGTTTTGAAAATACTGAAGAGGGGTTGCTCATCACGCTGACGCCACCCGAGACAGTGATTTATCGGGTCAACGCAGGCAGCAGCGCCGGCCCAGCAGCGACGCAAGGTACAATCGCGGCGCTTGATGATGGACCGGACTGGCTCGGGGACGCCGACCTCATCGGGCCGAACGCGACCGGTGTCACCGTTACACTTGGTGGCGCGAACAACACCTTCACGAACGGCCAGACCAACGCCGAGGCGGAGATTGACAGCGGCAACGTGGACCTTTCCATTGTGCCTTGGGAGGTATTTGCAGCTGAACGAAGCGACAATTCTTCTGGAAACGCCAAACTCACCTATGATTTTGATGTAATTGAGGGGCAAACGTATAAGGTAACGCTATTCTATACGGAAAATTGGCCTGGCATCTTTGAATTCGCCGATGTTAGCGGCAGCTCTCGTCAATTTGACGTAGCTCTGGAAGGCTCCATTCCAACGGAGTTCGAGGATCTAAATCCAGCCCAGGAAGCAGCCACCTTACTCGGTCTCGGTACCGTCAGCGATGACATGTCGGACACCGACAAAGCTGCAATTCTCGGTACTGCGTTCCAGCGCGAAGCCACATATACTGCGACCGACGATTTATTGACGCTGGAATTTGAGCACGACGTCGAAAATCCAAAGATCAACGCCATCCAAGTTACGTTACTTGGTCGGGCGTTAGACGATTCCATCCCTCCGGTGATCCAGGAAATCACGGTTTCCAACGACCAGGGAGACTCGGATAGCCCGCGGACAGCTACGGTGGTGGTTGTCGATGCGGGTGGCTTTGACATTGCGACAGTGGCTAATCTTTCGCCCACGTTTGCCGGCATAGAGCCGAGCGCTGTGGGGGCGCCGCAGGTCAGCGTGTCCTCAGATGGGTTGACTGCGACCATTACTTACGAGTTGTCCGCGCCTGCATCTGGCTGGCCTACGGATGCACTCGGTCAGATCAACCTAGCAGACGGCGCATTCGAGGATGCCGCTGGGAATGCAAGCGCCCAAGCAAGTGAAGAGTTTTATATCAATCCGTTCCTTAGCCAGCTCGACCGGGGTGCAGTGGTGCGCGCCATCAACATTGGCACCACGGACACGACGGAGGCGACGGGCCTTGATGCCGATCCCCTCGACGGCGGAGCGGTAGACAACAACCGCTATGGCGGTGCGATCGCTGCAGACAACATCATTCTTGATGCCTTTGGAAATCCCATTGAATTCGAGGCAGACAACAACGCGTTCCACACATCCTCCAAGTCAACGACTGCACTAAACAACAACGTCGACGGTGAGCTTGGATCAACAGGTAGTAACAGCGGGGGCGTCGACATTGATGGATCCGCGTATCACACCTACCGCGACAGTAACGCAGCCACGTGGACATCGACGTTCGATGGATTCGCGAATGGCGCTTACATCGTCGAACTCCATTTTGCCGAGCTTTTCCACGGCACTGCGGCGCAGCGAGTTGGTGACTTCACGGTCAACGGCGTTGTTTTCGGCAACGACTACGACGCTTACGTCGAAGGCGGAAATTCGGCCGATGCGCCTAGCTTTGTTCGCCTTCCGGTCATCGTGACGGATGGCACGATCGAAGTTGAGGTCAGCTCATCGGACGGACAGGCGGGCTACAGTGCGATCGTGGTCTATGATGCCGTCGATCCGAACCTGCCGCCATCGATCTCGGTGGCCGATGTGGTTGTCGGTGAAGATGATGGCGACGCAATAATCACCTTCACCCGTGACGGCGATCTCAGCGAAGATATTACGATCAACTTCTCTGTTTCTGGTGACACGGCGGATGCGTCCGACTTCGGGACGGCAAGCCCGAGCCCTATCACTATCTTGGCGGGCCAAACCACCGCGACGGCTACCCTACCGATCACCGATGATGACGAGCAGGAAAACGCCGAGACGATCACGGTCACCATCAACAACGTCACCAATGCGTCGGCCGACGCAACCATTTCTGATGGAACGGCGACAATTACGATTGCCGCGAGTGACAGCCCGTTCCAGGCCCCGGTGGGCAACACGATCTTCGAGCTCGACTTTGAAGGTGTGTCCGGCGAACCCACTGCAGTGGGCGGGTTCGATGGCGCCCTTGGCGGTGTTGAGAACATCGTCGATGAAGATGCGGAGGTCGTTGACGGTCAACTGGTCGTGCAAACGTCTGAAGGTGACATCAACGACGGTACGGATGACGGAAGCCAGAACGACTTTACAAAAACTGTGGACCTCAGCGATCCATCGCTGACAGAAGTTTATCTCTCGACGCGGTTCGACAACCCATTTACCGAAGACCTTCTGACGTCCCAGGGCGTTACGGACGGCGTTATTCCAAGCTTCGTCCAACAGGGTATTGTGTTCGGTACTGGCAGCCAGCTTACCGGGGAAATGGTAAAGCTCGTTTGGGGCGGTGTTGCGAACGGCACTGGGTCCCAGCTATGGACGAAAGGCGGCACACCAAACCAGCCGGTCACCTTCGACAGCATGGTCGAGAACGGTACGACTCTGTTCGATGTTGCCTCTGTCGAGCTTTCGCTGGCGATCGATAGGGCCAACGGAACGGTTGGTCAGTATGTGACGCTGTTCAATGAAGCTGGCGATATGATTGGTGGGGTGAGACCGGAGGCCGAGACCGGCTTTGCCACCGCGGCACCGGTCGACCTGCCGCCTGCCGTTCTTGCGAACCTTAATTCTTCAACTGATCTTACCCATGTGGGTGTTACGTCTTCCGATAACAGTTCACCCATAGGATCTTTCACGAGCTTTGAGGTGAAGTGGGACACTCTGTTGCTCTCGTCGCCCCAATTTGTGGAGCCGACAGGGGCGATCGATACGGTGAATGGGGTTGCTGTGTCGGGCGAAGACTTTTCGGACGACCACCTGGCGCCGACAGATATCGGAACCCTTGCCGAAGGGGAGACGACCATTGTTGCGACTCAGCAGGGCGACAACGCTCCGGGGGGCCGCGAACGCGATTACTTCACCTTCACCGTTGCTGATGGTCAGCAGCTCACCGGGATCATTCTGGAAGGGTTTGAGACCGACGAGCAGGGCACGCCCCAAGCCTTTATCGGCATTAACGATACGGGTCAGATACCGACCGACCCAGTGACGTTTGAAAATGTCGAGCAAATGCTTGGTGGGTATGTTTACAATAGCGGCGACGTTGTGAACCAGGCCACCAGTAACGACGGGAACCTTCTGGACGAGTTAGGTGACGGGAGCGAGTTCGATGGGCCCCAGGAGATTTTGTTCCGGGGTGGAGAAGGGTTCGAGGGGCCCCTTCCAGCGGGTACTTATACGATCTGGCTTAACCAAGGGGGTGATGCGTCCACCGCCACGCTGAAGCTTGTCACCGAGCCGGTGGCGCAGGTAGAGCTTTCCGTTGCTGCACCGGCGCCGGTGGAGGAAGCCGGCGACGTGGGTGTGACAACCATCGACTTCGTTGTCACGGCGGACTACGCGACCTTCAGCGGCACTGTCGATGTCACGTTCGACACCACGTCAGCGATTGATCAGAACCAACAGCTAACCTTTGTTGACGGCGTTGCGACGTTGTCGGTGGACTTTGCAAACGACGATGTGGACGATGGCGACTCGGCTGTGGGCGTGACGCTCACGGGCGCATCGCCAACGAGCGGGAACACTGAATTCACCATCAGCGACAGCGCCGATACGGCCACCGCTACGGTGACGGAGGACGACGCGACCAGGTTCCTTCGCGGTGAGGTGGTATTCGCCATCAACGCAGGCGGCCCCGCGCTCAACTTTGATGGCATAGACTTTTCTGCCGGCACTGGCGCGGACGATGGCGCCCCATTTGGCGGGGGATCCCAGTTCACCGACGGCAACGGCGGGAATGGGCAGCAATCAGTATTCGACGACACCGTCTATGAAACCGAAATCAACGGTGATCAAGATGGCGACTTCACGTTCTCAACGGCGAGCGGAATTGATCCAGAAAAACTGTACTACGTGGATCTTTATCTAGCCGAGATATTCGCCTCGTTCCCTGGAGAACGCCTATTCAACGTCTTTGTCGAAGACGAAGTTAATCCTACCGTCGAGAATTTCGATATCCTCGACACAACGGGTGACTTCAACACCCCGATTGTCCTCCAACTCCAGGAACCGATTTCCCCCGGCGCAAACGGTGCAATCGACCTGTCGTTTGTCGCGGTAACAGATCGCGCGAAGATCAGCGGAATTGTTATTCGCGAAGCTGTTCCGATCGACGATGACGTTGTATTAATCTCGGTCTCCGACGTGACGGTGGATGAGTCTGCCTCCGAAGTCTTGATTACTTTCACTCGCACCGGCAACGATAGCGAAGATGTCACAGTCGAATTCTCCAGTGCTGATGGCACTGCAACGGACGGCTTTGACTATACTGCCGTCAGCGGTTCGGTGATCGTTCCTGCAGCGGGAGACGGGACTGTAACGGTTTCGATCCCCTTAACTGACGATCTGATTGCAGAGGGCGATGAAACGTTCTCGGTTTCCATAGATAACGCCACTGCACCGACCAAGCCGGTGACCGTGGAGCAAGCGGTCGCCACGGTTACGATTTCCGACGATGACGCGATCGATCCGTTGGACATTGATGGCGATGGTATCCTGAATACGGATGATCCGTTCGCCTACGACTCTTTCAATGGCAAGGCGACAGTACTTTCAGATGGCGGTAGCTTCCGCCAAGACTTCGATACTGACACTGCCGATGTTTTCAGCGCGGACGGTGGCTTTACCGGGATACTAGTCAATCCAGCTTTTGATCCGGCCGGCATATCTGAGGCGGATCCCTACGGTGATCGCACTACGGAAGCAACGAGCCTGATAGAAGGCGGCGTTCTGAAGGTCGAATCGTCTGAAACGGACACGTTCGGTGGTGGAACTGGCGCCAACAATACGATCAAAGACAACTATCAGCGCGCGGCAGACGTTTCGGGCGTGACCGGTTTCACGGTCGAGGCGAAAGCACTTAATCCGTTCTCCACGCCCCTTGGCGGAGCGTTCGCGTCGCTCGGCATCACCATGGGTGCTGGTGGCGTTGACGACGCCGTGAAGTTGGTATTTGGAAACGTCGCACCTGGCGGCAATCTTCAACTTCGAATTGAAATTGCTGGCCAAAACTCATTCTCCGGTGGCAACCAATCCATTACACTCGCGAGTGACGATGGACTTGGTGTCAACGCGCCGACTCCCGATGAGATCGCTTCAGTTCTGTTCCAACTGAACGTCTTCCTCGATGAGACCGGTGCCCAGCCTGAATGGAAACTGCAGGGTGTCGTCACATTCTTCGATGATGCCGATGCGGAACTCGGCACGATCACAACCGCCGTCAAGACAGCGACTGGCTCGCTGCTTGCTGCCATCGAGGGCAACAATCCGCTCACCGGCGGTGATGGCGGCCTTGCCTACGGTGTCTCAATCACGGATTGGGGCAGTGGCGACGCGAATCGGTTCACTGGAGAATGGGACTATCTGGAACTTTATGGCCCGCCGACGGTCGCAATTGAAAACCCGGTGGCATTACTTGCGGAAGACACTGATCTTAGCCAATCAGTCAAAGTTGCGGACATTTCGGCGAGTGGCACCGGGGTCGACGTCAGTGCACTCTCCCTTAGTGGCGAAGACGCCGCTTCCTTTATAATCGTCGACAACAGCGGTGCGCTCGAGCTGCATGTCGCTGCGGAAACCGACATAGACTTTGAGACCATCGGTTCCCTCGACGTCACAGTGGTGGCGACGAATAGTGCCGGTTCCACGTCGAGTGATCTCGCTCTCCCCATTGGTGATGTGAACGAAGCACCCTCGATTACACTGGAGGATGTGGTCACCGTGATCAGCGAGGACGCTGATACGACCTCATCGACTAAGGTAGCGACCATCTTGGTTGAGGATGACGCGTTGGGCGCCGAAGTGCTTGCACTCACGGGGGAGGATGCCGGATTGTTCGAAATCGTCGACAACAACGGCGTCCAAGAGCTTCGCCTCATCTCGGGCGTAGAGTTAAGCGACGAAACGAACCCGGCCCTCGATGTGAGCGTGACGGTTGACGATGCAACCGTCGGCAGTGGTGTTGATGACACGGTGCAGCTGACTCTGGCTGTGCTTGACGGTGACGACACACCGACGGTCGATCAGGGTATTGCGGCGCAGGCGGTGGATCAGGATGCACTGTATTCGTTCACGGTACCTGCCGATGCGTTTGCGGACGACGGTGGTGTTGAGAACCTTTCCTTCACCGCCAGTCTTGCGGACGATAGTGCGCTGCCTGAATGGCTAGACTTCGACC
>JBCCYN010000084.1:0-20566 GCA_039189655.1 Pseudomonadota bacterium
AGGCGTCCCGCTTTTTCATCATCGCGGTGCGAACGGTGACGGCCACCACCACATCGTCCTGGTTGGTGGCGGTGTGTTCAAACTCCACAAGACCCACATCGGTGCGCGAGCGCGATAGTCGTTTCGAAACGACCTTCGTCGCCGCATAAACACTGTCGCCATGGAAGAGGGGATGGGGAAAGCGGGTCTCTTTCATCCCAAGGTTGGCGACGGTGGTGCCGAGGGTGAGGTCGTTGACGGTGAGACCCACCAAAAGCCCCAGCGTCAGCATCGAGTTGACGATGGGTTGCCCCCACTCGGTGTGTCGCTCGCAGTAATGCTTGTCGATGTGGAGCGGCTGGGGGTTCATCGTGATGTTCGAAAACCAGATGTTGTCCGCTTCCGTCACCGTGCGCGACAGCGCGTGCTTGTAAACCGCGCCCACCTCAAAGTCTTCGAAATATAGGCCGGCCATGGGCTCATCCTCCACGCAGTCGGCGGTGCCGGGCACACGTGCCTGCACCGCAGCGCTAGTAGGTAAACTGCTCGGTCAAAATGCGCTCGTCCCAGGAATGGTCGGGGTCGAACATGATCGCGCAGGATGCCGCGTGGTCCTCGCGCACGGTGACCTCCGCGACGCTGCGGATCTCCACATTGTCCGCCGCCGCCGCCACCGGTCTTTTGTCACGCTCCAGGCAGTGGATGGACACCGTCACGTGCGAAGGAAGCAGCGCGCCGCGCCATCGACGTGGGCGGAATGCGCTGATGGGCGTGAGGGCAAGGAGCTGGGCATTGATGGGTAGGATCGGCCCGTGGGCGGAAAGGTTGTAGGCGGTGGAACCTGCCGGGGTGGCCACGATCAATCCATCGCAAACAAGCTCATCAAGGCGGGACCGACCATCGATACCGATGGCGAATTTAGCCGCTTGGTGGGATTGGCGCAGCAGCGACACCTCGTTGATGGCACGGGCAAAGTGTATTTTTCCGTCGCCGTCGGTGGCCGTCATAGCCAGGGGACGGATCATCGTTACTTCCGCCTTTGCGAGCCGCTCCGGCAAATTGTCCACGTGGAACTCGTTCATGAGGAACCCGACGGATCCTCGATTCATTCCAAACGTTGGTTTTCCCGTTGACATGAACCGATGGAGGGTTTGCAGCATCATGCCGTCGCCGCCGAGCGCAATGATCACGTCGGCATACTCGGAGGGAACGTTCTCATAGCGCGACGTCAGCATGGCGAGGGCATCGCGCGCATCGGCAGTCTCGGCCGACAGGAACGAAAGACGAGGAGGATTTCGGGTCACTGTGGGGTTCTACGGGCGGGCTGGCGCATTAGTTGGCGCTTTAACGACGGATTTAGGGTGACATCATCAGGCTTTGGGTAGTGCCGTCAACGCGCTCGCCCCTTCGTTTGGTCGATTGTCAGAGGAGACGGGATGGCCGAGGCGGCAACGCGCGAGGCGGTAGAAGCGACGCTGAGCACGGTGACGTTACCGGATGGGCTTGCCCTTACCGCATCGGGCCGGTTGCGCTCGTTGGTGGTGGATGATGGGAAGGTCGGCTTTGCCATTGCCGCCGATCCGTCCGAGCTTGAGGCCATGGAGGCCGTGCGCCGGGATGCAGAAGCGCGGGTTTCGGCACTCGCCGGTGTGACCCGCGTTCTGGGTGCCCTTGTGGCGGACGACGGGCCGCGCGGCACGGCGCCGCCGCCGCCAGCCGACCAGAGGGGGCTCATGGGAAAGGTCCGGCGCTTGGCCGGTGCGCGCGCGCCAGACGAAAGCTCGGCAGGGCTTAAGGTGCGGGAGCGAGTGCCATCCCACCAGCCGCTTCGGACGCCACAACCGCCCGGCGGAAACGCACCCGGCGGCCCAGGGTCGCCGAACGCTGGCAGAGCTGAAGGGAAAAGCAATCGGACCGGCCCGCTCCCCGGCGTGTCGCGGGTCATTGCGGTGGGTGCGGGCAAGGGTGGCGTCGGCAAGTCCACCGTCTCCTTCAACCTCGCCGTCGCCCTGGCGCAGATGGGTTGGCGGGTGGGCCTCCTCGACGCTGACATTTATGGCCCATCCGTTCCGACGCTCGTGGGTGCCTCCTCCCACAAACCGGCTGCACCCCGGGGCGGTTTCCAACCCTTCGAAGCCTACGGACTGCGCGTCATGTCCATCGGTTTTCTGGTGCGGCCGGAAAAGGCGATGGTGTGGCGCGGGCCCATGGTGACCGGTGCCCTTAGCCAATTGATGCGCGATACGGTGTGGGGCAACCTTGACTGCCTCATCGTCGATATGCCGCCCGGCACCGGTGACATTGCCCTTTCCCTTTCCCAGCAAACCCCGCTCACCGGTGCGGTGGTGGTGACGACCCCCCAGGACCTTGCCCTCGTCGATGTGCGCAAGGCCGAGCAAATGTTCACCGCTGTCAAAGTCCCGATCCTCGGCATCGTGGAGAACATGTCCGGCTTCATTTGCCCCAAGTGCGGGGAGGAGACGCAGATCTTCGGCCATGGGGGCGGTGAAGCGGAGGCAGCCCGTACCCATGTCCCATTCCTGGGCCGCATTCCACTCACCATGGCCGTGCGGGAGGCTTCGGATGCGGGAAAACCCGTTGCCTTCGACGATGGTCCCGTCGGTGAAGCCTATCGCACCATCGCTGGCGGATTGATGGATAGCCTTGCCGCGCAGCACCAAAAACCCTTCCCGGCCATCGTCTTCGAGTAGCTGAACTTGGCCGAAGAAGGCAGTTCAACGACCGGGGCGGAGGCGCGGCCGAGGCTTCCGAGCCTTGCCGAGGCGAGCGCCACCTGGGCGCGGATCGCGCTCCTCTCTTTCGGGGGGCCGGCGGGTCAGATCGCGCTCATGCAGCGCATCCTGGTGGATGAAAAGCGCTGGCTGGGCGAGCAGCGTTTTCTGCACGCCCTCAACTTTTGCATGCTGTTGCCCGGTCCGGAGGCCCAGCAACTGTGCGTCTACGTGGGCTGGCTTCTCAACCGCACCATCGGCGGCCTCGTCGCTGGGGTCCTCTTCGTTCTACCGGGGCTCCTCGCCATTTTGGCCCTTTCCTTCGTCTATGCCCTTTACGGCGATGTGGGCATGGTGGAGGGCCTCTTCGCCGGGTTGAAATCGGGCGTGGTCGCCATCGTCCTTCAGGCCCTGGTGAGGATTGCCGGCCGAGCACTGACGAGCGGCGCCTCGTTGGCCATCGCGGGGCTCTCTTTTGCGGCAATTTTCGCCTTTGCGGTGCCCTTTCCGGTGATCATCCTTCTGGCCGCCTTGTTTGGCTATTTTGGTGCGCGCAGTGGCCTCGACCCGTTCGGTCGCGCCCGTGTCGCCGCAGCCAGCGGCGCTGGCGATGATGCATCCACCGCCCTTGGCGCACACCTTTCACCCCGGGACAGCGAGGTGCGGGGCACGCGCCGCGCCGCTCTGACCTGCCTTGCGCTGTGGCTCACGCCGACGGCTACGCTACTGCTGGTGCTGGGCGGCGAGAACGTCTTTTCCCAGATCGCCGTTTTCTTCTCCACCATGGCGGTGGTGACCTTTGGCGGCGCCTATGCGGTGCTTGCCTATGTGGCGCAAGAGGCGGTGGGCAGCTACGGCTGGCTTGCGCCGGGCGAGATGCTTGACGGTCTGGGGATGGCCGAAACGACGCCCGGGCCGCTCATTATAGTGACCCAGTTTGTGGGATTTATGGGCGCTCTGCGTGAGGCGTCCGGGCTTCCGCCGCTGCTTGCCGCCACCCTCGGTGCTCTCCTCACGACGTGGGTGACGTTCACACCTTGCTTTGCCTGGATTTTCCTTGGAGCGCCCCACATGGAGCGGCTGCGGTCCAACGCCGCTCTTGCGGCCGCGCTATCCGCGATCACGGCAGCGGTGGTGGGCGTCATCTCAAATCTCGCGGTTTGGTTTACCCTCCATGTGCTGTTTGACCGTCTCGACACCTTCACCGGCTTTGGGTTCGCCCTGCTGGTCCCAGAATTATCGAGCCTCAATTTTCCTGCACTTTTGCTGGTCGCGGGCTCGCTCTTTGCGGTTTTCGTGTTGCGGGCGGGCCTGTTCGCCATTTTGGGCGGCACAGCCCTTGCCGGTATGGCCCTCAACGCCTTCGGCCTCACCTAGCCTGCGTTTCCGTGCATGGAATTAAGGCAGGCCCGACGGCAATCCTAAGAGCCCGGCGTGGACTGCCTGCTCCATTGTTCCGTGGGTTGGGTGGGCCTTAACCCCTGATCACCGGCCGCGACTTCGGGCGGATGACGGTGGTCTCGCGACCCCCATAGGGATCGATGGGGGCGGCCGTCGCCTCGACGGTTTCGCCGCTGGCCATGACCAGTTGCCGGTGGTTGAGCGTGGAGGCCGCCACCTGCCAGGCGAACGAGAATGACAGCAGTGATTTTTCTTCGATCCGGTCGTTGTCGAGATCGACGATCACCTTCTCGAATATGTCGAAGAGTTCTCGGCGGATGGATGAAAACTCATGGGGTGCGCGCGCCTGCTCGGCCCGGCCCAAAATATCGACGATGGCAAGATTATAGTGGTCGGCGCGGTTTTTGCGAGCGCTGGAGAGCCAGATGCGCGCCTGCCAGAGCCCCGATACCAAAAGCGCAAACGCGGTGACGCCCAGCGCCATGGGCTCAGCATACTCCACGATGAAGATCGGATCGTCTTGGCTGTAGTAGGTTTCTGCGCCCGGATGGACCCCGAAGGCCAGGCGATCTTGCTCCGTGGGAGCGGCCAGAAAAGCAGCTTGGGGGATCTCGCGCACCATGCGCTGGCGGTTTTCAAAGAGCGCGCGGGTCAACGCCTCGATCGTCGCGTCCGGCAGACCCTCGCGCACCGCAAGAAGGCTTGCCACGGTCACCACCGAAATGGGTTCTGCGGGAACCGGCCGGTCCCCTGAGTAGGCGCCAACGGGAACGGTGGTGGCCGCCAGGGCAGGATCGAACATGGCGATCGCCTCGGCCTGATCGATGGACACGAGCTGCGTCGGCGTCGTCTCGATGATTCTTTCTATGGTCCCGTTGCCAAGGGCAATCACCATGAAGAAGGCGTCAATCTCACCTATGGCAATGGCATCGGCCTGCTGGGCGAGGTTGCCGTAGGTGATATCGATCGCCTCAAACGGCACTTCGTAGTGGCGCAGGAGGCGAGCGAACAGGGCGTTCGACCCCGCACCCTGGGGCATCAACCCCACCCGTTTTCCCTTCAGGTCCCGCACGCTGTTGATGCCAGACCCTTGCCGGGAAACCAGGTGGAAAACCTCTGGAAAAAGCCGTGCCACCACGAGCGTATTGGGCTGTACGGCGGTGTCGGACTGGATGAGCCCCAGATCCGCCTCTCCCGTGGAAAGGCGCGTTGCGTTCTGATTCGCCCCCGCTGAGGGCAGTACCACAATGGGCGGCACGTCCTCGGTCCTAAAAGACTTTGAGATGGCGTCCGCGAACGCACGGTACGTACCGCCCTCGGTTCCGGCCGAAAGGGTCAGCGTGGCGGGCGTAGAGCTCAAGTAGCCGAGCAGCCAAGCCGTCGGGAGGCCGATCGCGCAAAGGCCTAGCACAGCGATCAGGACGGTCCGAAGGATCATCGCAGCTCCATCGCGCGAGCGCTGAGTACACGAACAAAACTTAGAGTTTGTGCACCATTCTTGACAACATAGGGGACTTCGCAAATACAGGCGCGTCCCTCGCGGCACCCCACGCCGCCGCGGGAACCACGTCGTGTTCCCGAAGTTTCGCGTTGTGTGCCATGAACATACTCCAAAAACTCACCTCTGCCGCGCGCCGCGTCGGTGGCGCCCAGGAGCCTAATCATCCAGGCCCCAAACCGCTTCCCGACATCAAAGTCATCCAAATCGGGTTCAACAAGTGCGGCACCCGGTCAATGTACCGATTTTTCTTGAAGAATCACGTTCCCGCCATGCACTGGGCCAAGGGAACTGTCGGCCATGACGTGCGCGAGAACCTAGCCGAAGGTCGTCCGCCGTTCGAGGGGCACGAGGAGTACGTCTTCTACTCCGATCTGATGGGCCCCCGGGGCGAGCCAGTTTTTGAGGGTCATTTCCACTACAAGGAATTTTATGAAGCCTATCCGGGCTCGCTCTTCATTTTAAACACGCGGAACGAGGACAACTGGATCCGCAGCCGCCAGCGACACCCCAATTTTATCAGGCGTTTTGCTCACCACTACAGCCTTGATTCTCCAGAGGCGGTGGAAGAGCTGTGGCGGGACCAGTGGCGATCCCACCACGCCGGCGTGAGGTCATTTTTCGCCGACAAGCCCGGCCAGCTCCTGACCTTCGACATCGAAAATCACGGCGGCGGCGAACTTGCTGCCTTCGTAAAGCCGCACCTGAGCCTCGACCCGGCCTGCTGGGGCCACGTGGGCAAAGCCGAGTCCAAGGCCAAGGCATCTGCCGGCGAGACAAAACCCGCAGGCGGCACTGGCAGCGGCAAGGATGGTGCAAGTTCGCGCAGCGAACCCCACTCTCTCCTGGCGCGGAAGAAGGTCAAACTCCTTCAGCGGGGCAAAGTGCGCCGAGCCCTTCAGGCGCACGATCTCCCCAAGCACCCGACCATCGGCGATCTTCTGGCGCGCAACGAGCGCTCGCGGCACTTTATCCGGCTGCTGGGGACGAAAGCCGCTGATCTCAGATCGCACTCACGCACCCTCATCGATGCCCGGCCGAACGATTTGGCGGATCACCCGCTCAACGATCTTTTTGCCGACACCGAGATCAATCGCGTCACCTTCGCAGTTCCCCAGCAGGGCAGCCTCGACGTGCACCACTACGAGGATGTCTACCTGCTCGGCGATGGCTCGAAATTTATCATCATGCGCGATGGCAAGCTCGATGGCCTGAGCACGGGCCTTGTGGAGAACGCGAGCGCCATTCCCACCGCGTCTGCCGAGAAAATGGGGCGCGGCGCCCTGTGCGATGATCGGTATTCCAGCGGCAACCCCTGCCATTTCACGGTGGATCGACTGCCACGGGTCCACTTTTTCCAGTCGCTCCTTGGCGTACCGCAGAGCGAGTGCGTGACGGTGGATGCAACGCAGCCCTTCGTGCGCTTTGCCCTGTCGCGCGTTGCCCCCTCGGTGCGGGTACTGGAACCCGGCAAGATCTACCACTTCGATGAGCTTTTGGTGTTGTCCACCAGCGTCGAACCCAAGGGTCATCCGTTCTTTTATCTGAACCGCGGTGCGGTGGATGCGGTGGTACCTGCGCTGGTGGGCGACCTGCCAACCGATGCCCCGACCCGCAAAATCTATCTGTCGCGGTTCGCCTCGAAGCGGCGGCGCCTCCTGAACGAGCGCGATGTGGCAGATATGCTCGAACGGCGCGGCTTTGAAATTCTTGAAATGTCAGAGCTTTCGCCCCGAGACCAGCTGGCGGCAGTGCGCGGCGCGAGCGTGGTGGTGGCTCCTCATGGGGCCGCTCTCGCCAACATTTTGGGCGCAAGCGAGCGCACCAAGGTGGTTGAACTCTTCAGTGCGGCGAAGGGCACCGCCGTCTACGCGGCGCTTTCGCTGCTGACCCAGTCCCCCTACACCCCGGTGTTCGGAACGCCGACGGAAGGGGAGGACGACGTGGAAGAGCGGTTCAGGACCTGGACCGTGGACGTGGGCAAGGTGGAAGAAGCCCTCGATACGCCGGCCAAACTGCAGATGCCCCTTCGCCGTTGAAGCTCGGCATCCGGCGGTCCACTTCGGTTCCCCCAGCACGCCAGCGCCCGTCCATCGGTACGTTTCGCCGCAACCTGCAAGCCGCTTAAGCCACAGGCGGACACGCCGTTTCTAGGGCGACACCCTAGCCAAGGCGCTCGGCAGCATCTTAAGCTGCGGCAAATGCATTCGATCTCGGGAGTGATGCGATGATGAAGCCTCTGGTCGGCGCCGTTGCGGGCGTTGCTCTGGCTGCCTCGGCCGCTGTGGCGCAGGACGATTTTAAACCGGCCGTTGTCTTCGACATGGGCGGTAAATTCGACAAGTCCTTCAACGAAGGCGTCTGGAACGGCGTCAAACGTTTCATAGACGAGACCGGCGTCGAAGTCATGGAGTTCGAGGTCACCAACGAAGCCCAGCGAGAGCAGGCCATCACTCGTATGGCGCAACGCGGCGCGACGGTGGTGCTGGGCGTCGGCTTCAGCCAGGCAGATGCCATGGATAAGGTGTCGCAAGCCTTTCCCGATACCCAGTTCGCCATCATCGACGTGTCTTGGCTCGACCAGCCAAACCTGCGCCAGTACGCCTTCAAGGAGCATGAGGGCAGCTATTTGGTGGGCGTTGCGGCGGCGAAAGCCAGTTCCAGCGGCACAGTGGGCTTCGTTGGCGGCATGGATGTGCCGCTCATTCGAAAATTTGCCTGCGGCTACGTGCAAGGGGTCAAGGCCACGAACCCTGACGCGGAGGTCCTGGAAAACATGACTGGCACCACGCCGGCAGCCTGGAACGATCCGACGAAGGGTGCGGAATTGACCCGTAGCCAGATCGATCGTGGTGCCGATGTGGTCTACCACGCCGCCGGCGGGACCGGCCTTGGCGTCATCCGGGCAGCGGCCGATCAGGGCAAGCTCGCCATCGGCGTCGACAGCGACCAACATGCCGTTGCCCCTGGGGCCGTGCTGACGTCGATGCTGAAGCGTGTCGACAATGCGGCCTACGAGACCTTCAAGGACGCCATGAACGGTGAATTCACCTCTGGCGTGAAAAATCTTGGGGTTGCCGAAGAGGGTGTCGACTACGTGGCCGACGACAACAACGCCGACCTTCTCAATGCGGAAATGCGGGCTGCGCTGGAAGACGCCAAGGCTAAGATCGTCTCCGGCGAGATTGTGGTGCACAACTACGAGACCGATCAGGACTGCCCGGTCTGAGTGCGCCGCAGGGCGGCCCCATGATGGCCGACCAGATGGATAGGGCCGCGGCTTCCCAGGAAGACCGCGGCTTTAAGGTGCGCGCGCTCGGGGAGATAGCAATCCGATGCGCGAACCTTGCCACGATGAGCGATTTTTATCGCAACGTGATCGGGCTCGAGCCCTACGCCCGGCGCCCCCACGGCGAGAGCGAGATCCATTTCTTTCGCATCGCCGAAGGGTTTGGTGGCCATACGGCGGTTCTGGCCCTTTTTCCCCAGGACGCGCCCCTGTTGCCCCACGAAAGTGTCGACCGCAGGGGAGGTGCGCTCCATCACCTGGCGCTCACCGTGAGTTGGGACGAGCAGGCCAACGTGTGCGCCTGGTACGACAAGCTTGGCCAAGAGTATAGGGTCACGGATTTTGCCTGGACGGGTTGGCGGGGCGTCTTCACCCGGGATCCTGAGGGGAACACGGTGGAGCTGGTGGCTGGCGCGCCACACGGGCCCTGGCAGGAATGAGCGCCGCCGTCGAACTTCGCGGCATCACCAAGGTTTTCGGCGCCGTGCGCGCCAACGACAACGTGGACCTCACTGTAGAGGCTGGGACCATCCACGGCATCATCGGCGAGAACGGGGCCGGTAAGTCCACGCTCGTTTCGATTCTCTCGGGCCATTACCGCGCCGATATGGGTGATGTGGTGCTCTTCGGCGAACCCACGAAGATGCAGTCCAGCGCCGACGCCATCCGTGGCGGCATCGGCATGGTCCATCAGCACTTCATGCTGGTGCCGAATTTTACGGTGCTCGAGAACCTGATGCTCGGCCTTGCGACGGCACCGCTCTTGCGCACCGATGAGAACACCGTCCGCACGAAGCTCCGAGAGCTGCAGGACGCCTATGGGCTCACGGTGGACGCCGATACCGTGGTGGAAGATTTGCCCGTCGGCTTGCAGCAGCGCGTCGAAATCATCAAGGCGCTCATCAGAGGCGGGCGAATACTCATCCTTGATGAGCCCACCGGAGTTTTGACGCCCGACGAGACCGATCAGATGTTTGAAAGCCTTCACGTCCTGAAGGCGCAAGGGGTCAGCATCATCCTGATCACCCACAAACTCAGGGAGATCATGGACATCACCGACAACGTCTCGGTGATGCGGCAGGGCAAGATGGTTGCCCACCGCAAGACGAGCGAGACCACCCGCGAAGAGTTGGCCGAGCTGATGGTGGGCCGGTCAGTAAAGACCGTGCGCAATGAAGCCCATCGCCAAGCCGGCGATGTGGTGATGGCGACCCATGGCCTCGGCTATCGCGATACCGTTGGCGCCATGCGTCTTGCCGACGTGTCATTGGAGCTTCGCGAGGGTGAGATCGTCGGCGTCGCTGGGGTTGCGGGCAACGGACAGTCCGAACTCCTCGCCATCCTTGCCGGTCTGACCCCGCCCACTCAAGGCGTAATCACCATTGCCGGGCACTCGGTGGGGCCGGACAAACCCGCCGATCCGGCGATGATGCGTGCCCTTGGCGTGGCGCACGTTCCAGAAGACCGCAGGCGTGAGGGCCTCGTCCTACCCTTTCAAATGAGCGAGAACGCCGTCCTCGGCTATCTCGCCCACGCCCACGGAAACAGCCAGTGGTTCTTGAAGCGTGGGCGCATGCTGCAGCGCTGCGACGATCTTATGGGGCGCTTTGATGTGCGGCCCGCTGACCCGCGGCTGCGGGCGGAGGGATTTTCGGGCGGCAACCAGCAAAAGCTCGTCTTGGCTCGCGAGCACGGGGCGGCACCAAAGGTACTATTGGTGGGTCAGCCCACCCGCGGCGTGGACATTGGCGCCATCGAGTTCATCCACCGACAGCTCCTCGATTTGCGGGACGAGGGTTGCGCGATCCTCATGGTCTCGGTGGAGCTTGATGAGATTCTCGCGCTGTCGGACAGGATCGTCGCCATGAACGCTGGGCGGATCGTCGGCGAAGTCAGCGGGCAGGGTGTCGAGCGCCAAGCTGTCGGCCTCATGATGGCCGGCATTCAAGGGGATCGGGCCGCTGAGGCCCGTGCATCGTGAGTTCCGCTCGCCTGCCGCGCTGGGTCGATCTCGGCCTCATTCCGCTCCTCAACCTTTTTATGGCGCTGGCGGTGGCAGGGGCGGTGATCGCGCTCATCGGAGAAAACCCCTTCCGGGCGCTGAAAGTGATGATCGACGGTGCGTTCGTCTACCCGGGCAGCATCGGCTACACGCTCTACTACACCACCAACTTCATCTTCACGGGCCTTGCTGTATCGGTGGCCTTCCAAGCGCGCCTCTTCAACATCGGCGGTGAGGGCCAGGCGGCAATTGGGGGCCTTGGCGCCGCTCTTGTCTGTCTTGCCATCGATCCGTTTGTGCCGGGCATACTCGTCATTCCCCTTGCGATCCTCGCTGCGGCACTTTTCGGCGCAGCGTGGGCATTCCTGCCAGGATTTTTGCAGGCAACGCGCGGCAGCCACGTCGTCATCACCACGATCATGTTCAATTTTATCGCCGCGGGTGTGCTTGTGACGCTTCTGACCGGCGCGTTGATCCGTCCCGGCCAGTCCACGCCGCAGACCCGCGATATCGCCGACGGCGCGAGGCTGCCGAAGATTGATGATATCGCTGGTGCACTCGGCTACGACATGCCGTCCTCGCCGCTCAATGTCTCCATCTTCGTCGCGCTCGCGGCCTGCGTGGCCGTCTGGTTTCTGATCTGGCGTACGCCCTTCGGCTACCGGCTTCGCACCCTTGGCGAAAGCGAACCGGCAGCGCGTTATGCCGGGGTCAATGTGCCCGTGACCATCGTCCTGGTGATGTGCATATCGGGGGGGCTTGCGGGGCTGATGGCCATCAATGAGGTGCTCGGCGCCCAGGGAAAGCTCGTCATCAACTTTACCGCTGGCTACGGCTTTGCTGGAATCGCTGTCGCGCTCATCGGTCGCTCGCACCCGTTCGGCATTGTGCTCGCGAGCCTTCTCTTTGGGGTGCTTTATCAAGGCGGCGCCGAGCTTTCCTTTGAATTTAGAAGCATCGACCGGGAAATGGTGCTCGTGATTCAGGGTCTCATCATCCTGTTTTCCGGCGCGCTCGCCTACATGCTCCAAAACCCGCTCAGCCGCATATTCGGGCGGCGGGCGCGGGCGCAGACGGCGTGAGGCGGCCATGAGCGAGATCTGGCTCGATGCCATGCAGATCTTGTCGAGCACGCTACGGCTCTCGACCCCGTTGATCCTGTGCGCCATGGCAGGGCTCTTTTCCGAGCGAGCCGGGGTGGTCGACATTGGCTTGGAAGGAAAGATGCTGATGGGGGCGTTTGCCGCAGCCGCGGTCGCAACGCTTTCCGGCTCACCCTGGGTGGGGTTGCTTGCAGCAATTGGCGCGGGCGTCGGGCTTGCCCTCGTACACGGCTTTGCCTGCATCACCCATCGCGGTGATCAGATCGTGTCTGGCGTTGCCATCAACATCCTTGCCTCGGGCCTCACCATCGTTCTGGGCATTGCACTTTTTGCCCAAGGCGGTCAGTCACCGCCCCTTTCTCGGGACGAGCGATTTGGGCCGATCCATCTGCCCTTTGCCGAAACGCTCAGCGACGTTCCCTACTTCGGACCATTCTACCAGACGCTACTGAGTGGCCATAACGTCCTTGTCTATGCGGCGCTCCTGGCCGTTCCGTTCGCAGCGTTCGTCTTGTTTGCCACCGCATTCGGCCTTCGTCTTCGCGCCGCCGGCGAGGCGCCGGAAGCGGTGGACAGCGCCGGTCACTCCGTCGCCTGGCTTCGCTATCGCGCCGTGATTATCGCCGGCGTTCTTTGCGGCATTGCCGGGGCCTATCTCTCCACTGCCCATGGCGGCGGCTTTGTGCGCGAAATGAGCGCGGGCAAGGGCTACATCGCCCTGGCGGCTTTGATCTTCGGCAAGTGGCGGCCGGTGCCGACGCTGTTTGCCTGCCTCCTCTTCGGCGTCATGGAAAGCTCTGCAGCGCGGCTGTCCAACGTCGAACTCCCGGCCATCGGCGAGATCCCCATCGACGTGATATTGATCGCGCCGTACGTCCTTACCGTAATCCTGCTAGCGGGATTCTTTGGCCGCGCCGTGCCGCCACGAGCTCTTGGCGTGCCCTACCTGAAAGACCGCTAGGCCCGCTCTAATCTCGAGGGGGCGAGCATCTTGTTTGCGCCCAGTTGGGCGCAGGATGTTCAAGAGCAGGTCGCGCGACCATGCGATCGCATGACCTTCTCTAGGATCCTGTCTTTCCGCGCGGTTCGAGTCGCAACATGATTCCATGTTGCTGAAACGCGCTCTAGCCGGCGACGGCGTCGAGATCGCGGTAATCCGGCGGTGCGGCATCAATGATGGCACCGTTGCGGATTACCGTGCGGTCGCTCTGGGGCCTCGAAAACAACTCATCAAAGCGGCGGGCCTTGAACACCACGAGGTCCGCCGGAGCGCCCGGCGCCAATGCATCGCGGTCCGCAAGGCCCATGATCGCAGCGGGCGTTGCGCTGAAGGCGCGCGGCCACGCGTCGATGGGGTGGTCGAGATGGAGAACACGCGTTGCCTCCCGCCATACCTCGAGCATGTCGAGGTCGCCGTAGGCGTAAAACGGGTCTCGGGTGTTATCGCTTGCAATGGCAACCGGAATGCCGCGGGCCTTCATCTCATGGACGAGGGTTCCGCCCCGCACGCGCGGCGTGCGTTTGGCCCCGGCATCGCGATCCTGGAGATAAAGATTGCACATGGGCAGCGAGACAATGGCGATGCCCGCCTCAGCAACAGCATCCAGGATGCGCGCGCTGTCGTCGTCGGCCATGGTCATCAGCGAGCAGCAGTGGCCGCAGGTGATGGTGCCGGAAAAGCCAACCAGCTTGGCCTGTTCGGCGACGTCACCGAGGTATCGAACGCTAGGGTCGAGGGTCTCATCCACGTGAAAGTCGAGGTCAACGCCGCGATTTTCGGCTTCCCGCATCATGCTGGCGAGCTTTTGGGGCACGTCTTTCGTCGGGTAGAGGAAAGCGCCAACCATGCCGCCGCGGTTCAAGTAGGTGTCGAAGACGGGCGCCGGATCGTCGTCAGCGATTTCGTCGATGGGCAGAAGGGCAGCGGCTTGGAGCGTGAGCTTGTCGCGCCATTCCTCCCGCAGCGCCTGGAATACCGGCCAGACCATATCGGCAACGGGTTGGCGCGAGTTGATATGGGTGCGGATGGCCGCCGTGCCGTAGGCGTAGGCGGCTTGCAGCGAAAACCGCATGCGCAGCGCCACGTCTTGCGCCGTCCAGTTCCGGTCGCGGTCGCCGAGTACGGCATTGAGCGCGGACGGGAAGGTGCCGTCGGGGTTTTGGGTGCGAGCCCAAATGTGCCCTGAATCCAGGTGCGTGTGCATGTCGATGAAAGCCGGCACAAGTATGCCGCCTTCGCAGTCGACATCGTGGCCTTCTGGAACATCTCCGGCGGCTTCCCGCACGGAGGCGATGCGATCTCCGTCAGTGGTGACGTGGCAAAGCACCAAGTCTTCACCACTCTCGGTGGCGCCTTTGCCTTCCAGAAGACATCGCGGAATGTGCGCGTTGATGATCTTCATTGGCGTTGCTTCATGGCGCTTTCGTGCCAGGAGCCCAGCAGGCGCGCTGACACGAACGAGAGGACGAAATAGATGGCCACGCCAGTGGCGGAGATGAGGAAGATCGCCGCAAAAAGGCGAGGGTTGTTGAGCCGGTAGGCTGCCTCGATCAACCGCGAGGCAAGACCTGTCCCAACGCCCGCTGATCCGGCCACGAACTCAGCCACCACCGCGCCGATCAGGCAAAGCCCGCCAGTGATGCGAAGGCCGCCCAAGATGAAAGGCATCGCCGATGGCATCAGGAGATAGCGAAGCGTCTGAAACTTGCTCGCACCGTAAAGGCGATAAAGGTCCACGAGGTTTCGGTCGGCGGATTTTAGCCCAAGCAGCGTGTTTGAAAGGGTGGGAAAGAACGCCACGATCCAGGCGCACAAAAGGAGCTTTGCATAGATGTTCGCCACATAGATGTTGATCAGCGGGAAGACCGCAACGATGGGCGTTACCTGCAAGATCACGGTAATGGGGGAGAGGGAATACTCGATAATCCGTGATTGGCTGAGAAGCACCGCGATGAGGACACCGCCCACAATGGCAAGGAAAAGCGCCCCGAAGGTGATGATCAGCGTGTTGAAGAGCGCGGGTCCCAGGACGGGCCAGTCCGTCACCACGGTCGCCAGAACAACGCCCGGCCGTGGCAGGATGTATTCTTTGATGTCGTTGGCGACGACGAGAAGGTCCCAGCCGCCGAACAAAACCGTCAGCACGACGATGGGCAGCGCCACCCGCAAAACGTTCTGGCGCGCTTCGCGGGCCTTTTCCTTGTTGGGCGCAGCACTCACGTTTCTTTCGCCTTGCAGGGGCGAGCGGTTTTCTGTGGTCTTGGCCGCCAAAGGGGAGGGGGAAGGCGCCGCCGTCATTGATCCATAGCAGTGTGAAGGGCGTTGGATGTGGCGCGGGCAATTTCCGCAAAATGCGCCGAAGTGCGAAACTCGCCCCGCCGCGGAGAAGGTTCGTCTACGTGCATCTCTGTGGAGATGCGCCCTGGCCGCCCGGTCATGATCGCAATGCGGGTGGACAAGTAAACGCTTTCAAACACGGAGTGGGTCACGAAAATGACCGTCCAGCCTTTTTCGTCCCAGATGCGCAAAAGGTCGTCGTTGAGGCGGAACCTTGTGATCTCGTCAAGGGCGGCGAACGGCTCGTCCATGAGCATGACTTTGGGATCGGTGGCGAGGGCGCGGGCGATGGACACCCGCATTTTCATGCCGCCGGAGAGCTCGCGCGGAAAGGCCCGGTGAAAGTCTGTGAGGCCGACACTTTCCAGGGCGGCCATGACCGGACCCTCGGCCTCCCGACGCGAAATCCCCTTGAGGCGAAGGGGCAGCCAAACGTTTTCAAAGACCCGTGCCCAAGGCATCAAGGTGGGCTCCTGGAAGACGAACCCCACGTCCTGATCGCCGCGTTCTCCCTGCCAATCGATCGCGCCTTCGGTGGCATCGTCAAGGCCCGAAACGAGCCGCAGCACGGTTGATTTTCCGCAGCCGGAGGGGCCGAGGAGGGACAGGAACTCCCCCCGATAAAGCGAAAGGTCCACGCCGCTGAGGGCATGGACGCCGTTGTCGAAAACCTTCTCGACGCCGGAAAGCCGCACAATGGGTGCGGCCGTCGCGGCGGCGTGATGTGCCGCGTCTAGCAAGCCTACTTGCTTTCGAGCTTTTCTTTGATGTCGAGGCCAACGCCCTGGTTGACGAAATCCAGCGTGTACATTGCCCCAAGGTCGATCCCATCGGCCGCGACGCCGGCCTTCACCATCTTGTCGTAGAAGCTCTTGAAGCGCTCATCGGTCATGGCGCCGATCCCGAGTTTCTCGGCATCGCCGGAATCCACAATGCCGTAGCTTTTCATGGCTTCGATGGAAAAGGCGAGCTGTTCGTCGGTCATGTCCGGATTGGCTGCCTTGATAAGGGCGTTTGCTTCGGAAGGATCGCCGTAAAGGTAGTTGTACCAACCCATGGCCGAGCCATTCACGAAGCAGGTCACCGCATCGGGCGTCTCTTCGATGGTCTTGGCCATGACCTCCACGGTGGTGGCATAGGAATCAAATCCGTAGTCGGCCAACAGGAAGACATTGGGGTCGAACCCGCCCTCGCGCTTCACGGCAAAGGGTTCAGACGTCACATAGCCCTGCTGACCGGATTTGGGATCGGCCAGGAAGGGAGCGGGGTTGAATGTGTAGGGCTGGCGCTGCTCGGCAGTGAACCCGAACACATCGATCATCCACTGGTAATAGGATTGAAATCCGTTCTCCCCGATGAACAGCGTAGCATTCTTCAGGCTTTCGAAGGTGTCAAAACCCTGATCGGGATGGGTCATGATGACCTGCGGCTCTTTTTGGAAATGCGCAGCTACCACGACGAGCGGGATCTCTTCCTGTGCGGCCGAGAACACCTGCAGGAGGTTGCCGCCCATGTGGAACTCGAGGCGTCCGGCAAGTAGCAGCGCCCGGTTATTCACCTGCGGGCCGCCTGGCGCGATGGTCACTTTGAGGCCGCAAGCCTCGTAGGTGCCGTCCGCCACGGCCTGGTAGTATCCGCCATGCTCGGCTTGGGGCAGCCAGTTGGTGCCGAAGGTTACTTCGGTAAGGTCTTGCGCGCCGGCGGGGGTCGCCAACGCGGCTGCGCAAACGGCCACAGCGCTTAGGCTGGTTCGGTTCATGCTCATCCCAATCTCGGTTGTTTCGCCGGAGTTTCCAAACACCCTAGCGTTGGCGCCGGGCAATGCAAACGCTATGCCGCTTGCGCGAGAGAGGGCGGTGGTTCGCCAGTGTAGCCGGGGGGATGGGCCATGATTTGACCATGATTTCTTTCCGGCAATTCAGCGCGTATCGGCCGTCTATATTTGCCGGCCAAAGCGCTTTGCTGCGGAGACTTCTATGCTGTCCCGCATCGGGGGGAATGCCTTAGGGTGCAAATGCGTTCTGGCACCCTCACAACATCCTCGTGAAGGACGGTAAATTGAAGCACATCACTCCGGAAACCATCCGTCCACCGTTTGCCAACTATGCCCACGGCGTAGAGGTACCCGCCGGTTGGCGGCTCCTTGTGTTGTCCGGACAGCTGGGTATTGCGCCGGACGACACGATCCCTGCGGGCGCAGAGGCCCAGGCGGCCCGGTGTTTTGAGAATATCGCTGCGGTTCTGGCCCAGGCGGGCGCCAATATGTCCGCAATCGTTCGCCTCAACGCCTACGTGAGCGGGCGCGAGCACCTGGCCGGCTACATGGCCGCGCGGGACCGCTACGTTACGGATCCCGCCCCCGCATCCACGCTCATGGTGGTTTCGGGGTTCGCGCGAGAGGACTTCGTTGTGGAGGTGGAGGCCTTGGCCGCGTATCCCTAATCGGCCCGCTCTCGCGTGCCTGCCGGCCGTCCTGTTTCGGTGGCGGAGCGGGGCAGTTTTCTGGTTGGCGAGAATGACGCAAGGCCTGCGCCTCTTGAGGCCCGCACCGCCCCCGCCAGCGCCATCGGAGCCGCGCCGGGCTTGACCGTGCCCGGAGGCGGGCGGAAGAAGCTGGCGCGACAACCGATGATGGAGCTTGCCATGGATTTGCCGAGACCGTTTTGGGCTGACATGACCGCGCTTGACTTTTCCACCGACACAGACGGGTGGATTGCGGTCTTGCCCACGGCGGCCATAGAGCAGCACGGCCCCCACCTTCCCCTGGGCACCGACACCATCATCGGCGAAGGGATGGTGAATACTGCAGCAAAAATGCTGCCGGCTGACGTTCCGGCAAGCTTCCTGCCAATCCAGTCGGTGGGCAAATCGAATGAGCACATCGCCTATCGCGGCACGCTTACGTTGAGTTGGGAGACGGCCATCAAGGCGTGGCTAGAAATCGCCACCAGCGTTGCCCGATCGGGTGTGCGGCGAATGGTCTTCGTCAATTCCCATGGCGGCAACACCGCAATGCTTGACGTTGTGACGCGCGAACTGCGGGTGCGCTTCGATATGCTTGCCGTGCACACCGCCTGGTTCCGCTTTGGGGACAATGATCTCCTGACCCCCGAAGAGCGCGACCTTGGCATCCATGGGGGCACCATGGAGACGGCACTCATCCAGCATTTTCGACCTGACCTGGTTCGGCCGGAGCATGTGGCGAACTTCGGAAGTGCCCAAGCAAAGCTCATGGAGGAAAACACCCACCTGCGCGCCCACGGTCCCCATGCCTTCGCGTGGAAGGCGGGTGACCTTAATCCAAACGGGGTGGTGGGCGATGCCACGGCCGCAACCCCGCAGATGGGCGAGGCTATCGCAAAACATCATGCCGAAAAGTTTATCGAGCTCCTCGTGGATGTTGCGAAGATCGACCTTTCCGTTTTGAAATAAGGCGCGCGTTGGCCTGAGGGGTGCAAGACTCTACTGTGGACGTCGCGCTTGCGCATTGACTAGTCTTACGGCGAACTATCTAGGGGCGCGATGAAAGCGCCTTTGAGGAGCAAATGATGAAACGATTAATGCTGGGGGTTAGCGCGCTCGCCCTGGTCAGCGGTGTGGCTGCGGCAAACGATGAGAATGTGTTCAAGTTTGCGTTCCAGGGCGAGTTGAAAGCGCTGGACCCCTACACCTTGAACGAAACGTTCACCCTCGGAACGCTGGGCAACGTCTACGAAGGACTGACCCGTCGTGATGGTGAACTCAACATCATCCCCGGCCTTGCGGAAAGCTGGGAGGTGGTGGACCCGACCACTTGGCGCTTCAAGTTGCGTGAGGGTGTGAAGTTTCACAACGGCAACGATTTGACTGCGGAAGACGTCGTCTTTTCCGCCGATCGCGTGCGCTCCGAAGCGTCCGACCTGAAAACCCGCATCCCCAGCGATGCCGTTTTTTCCGCCGTCGATGATCACACGGTGGAAGTGAAGCTCGCCAAGCCCAACCCCATCCTCCACTACGAGTGGGACACATGGGGAATCATGGATAAGGACTGGCTGGAGGAAAACGACGCGGTTGCCGTGACCTCGGCGTCGGACGAGAACCCCAACTATGCCAGCCTCAACGCCAACGGTACCGGTCCGTTCAAGATCACCAGCCATGAGGTGGGTGTGGCAACCACCCTGGAACCTAACGAGGACTGGTGGAACAACGAAAACAAGAACTACAACGTCACCAAGGTGGAGTTCACGCCCATCGGTTCGGATGCGACGCGTGTCGCGGCGCTCCTGTCGGGCGAACTGGACATGGTCTACCCGATCCCCGTCCAGGACATTCCGCGAGTTGATAGCAACGCTGCAACAGAAGCCCTCACAGGCCCAGAGTTGCGAACGATCTTCCTGGGCTTTGACCAGGGACGCGACGAACTCATCTACTCGGACGTGAAGGGCAAGAACCCCTTCAAAGATCCGAAAGTTCGCCAGGCTTTCTACCAGGCCATCGACATTGAGGCGATCAAGTCGAAAATCATGCGCGATCTGGCCACCCCGGCTGCGCTCATGATCTCACCAAAACTCTTCTCTCGCGCCGAAGAGTTTTCCCGCAGGGATTACGATGTGGATGCGGCAAAGGCGCTGCTCGATGAGGCCGGATACCCCGACGGATTCACCGTTGGCATGGACTGCCCCAACGACCGCTACGTCAACGATGAGCAAATCTGCCAGGCCATTGCAGCAATGCTGGCCCGCATTGGCGTGACTATAGACCTCAACGCCCAGCCCAAGTCGCAGTATTTTGCAAAAGTGCTCGCGTCCGGCGGCTACGACACCTCCTTCTATCTTCTGGGCTGGACGCCCGGCTCGCTTGATAGCTGGAACGTCGTCTATAACCTCAACGCGTGTCGGAACGAGGATGGGACCGAAGGCGGTGCCTTCAATCTCGGCAACTACTGCAATGCGCAGGTGGACGAGCTCGCCGATAAAATCCTCGCCGAAAACGACCCGGCGAAGCGCGATGAGTACATCGCCCAGGCCTACACCATCATCAACGATGAAGTCGGGCATATCCCGCTCCACCAGCAGGGTCTGGCGTGGGGCAAGGCGTCGGATGTGGATCTGGTTCAGCGCGCCGACAACCAGTTCATGCTCTACCACGTAAACAAGAACTAGGACCCTTCGGGGGGGGGCCCCCATAGAAGACCCCCGCCCCAACCCCCAAACCGATGGGCGGCGTTTTGCACCCCCCCCAATTTA
>JBCCYN010000085.1:0-20563 GCA_039189655.1 Pseudomonadota bacterium
CGCCGCCGGAGTGAGGCTAACCAGCACAATCGGCGTCGGAGCCAGGGCAACCAGCACAATCGCCAGCGCAGTCAAGCTGGTCAGCATAACCGCCGCCGGAGTGAGGCCAACCAACACAATCGGCGTCGGAGCCAGGGGAACCAGCACAACAGGCGTCGCAACCAAGCGAACCAGCACAATCGCCAGCGCAGTTCCCAAAACTCGCGGAACCGGCACTCGCGGGCGAGCAGCCAGCAGAACCGGAACGCGACGCAGCGGCGGCGAGAGGTGGATCGCGCCCAGCGCAATCGCCAGAACGTGCGCAACAACCGTCAGCGTCAGGATGCGCAACAACGCCAGCGTCGCCAGCGGGCCCAGCAGCAGCGCCAGCAACGCAACACCCAGCAGCAGAGGCGTCGGCAAAACGCCCAGCAACAGCGTCGCCGGCAAGATGCCCAGCAGCAGCGTCGGCGGCAGAACGCCCAGCAGCAACGCCGCCGCAACACGCAACAGCAACAGCGCCGCCAACAGGCCCAGCAGTCGAACCGCCAGCGCAACGCTCAGCAAAACCAGCGTCGCCGCCGGGTAGAGCAGCGTCGCCAGCAACGCCAGCAAGTGCGCCAGAACCGGCACAACCGCCAGCGTAGCAACAACAACTAAGGAAAACGGCGGGCGCCCTCTACATCGCCCGCCGGCCGTCCCTTCCCCCGCCGCGCCCGGAGCTTGCAACCGAACACCTGCAAGGCGGGGCGCGGCGTATCTAGATCGCGGCCCGTCGTGGGCAGCTTTCCCCGCAGCCGCGCGGGTCCCGCGAAGATGCCATCCCAGGACCTCATTGTTGTCCTGGTTGTTCGCGCAGTGGGGTTCGACAGGGGGCTTGATGATTCGCCTCCATGAGGGTGCGAAACGCTTGGCCAAAGGGTAAGAACTTTCGCCGACTGTTATGGTTTCCGAAGACCCACTGGCTGGCCAGACCAAGTGAGAGTGAGCCGATGAGCCTCCAAATATTGAAGCGCATTTGCCTGATCGCGGTGCTTTGCGCAGGGGTTGCCATGGCAGCGCCCGCCATCGCCCAGACGCCAGCGGACAGCGAGGCCGCCGACGCAGATCCGGCCGCACAAGCCGCCGACGCAGCGGCGTCCGAAGGGGCCGTACAGAATGGCTCGTTGGAAGACGATACGGCGGCATCGGCCGAGGGTTCCGCGTCAGAAGCCGCCGAAGGATCTTCGGCCGAGGATCCATCGCCGATGGCCGATGCGCCCACGGATGCCCCAACCGATGCGCCCGTCGAAGCGAGCGATGATGGGATCGCCGCTGACCCAGCACCAGCGCCAGCGGCGGTGGCGGCGGAAAAACCCGATGTCTTAGTGCACACCAACCAGGACATGGTGGAGGAGGTGACCTGGGTTTCCGATCTTGATGTCTCCGACGAACTGGCTGTCCTGGAACTGGTTCTCAACAGTTTGCCGGATACGGTTACGGTCTATCCCACCGAGAATTATTTTTACTTTTCATTCTACGATAATGCCATCAAGTATGCCGGCAACCTTCGACTTGATGTGTCGGAGCGAGACGAAGGTTTCGTCAACTTTATTTACTTTGAAGAATTTAACGGCTGGCACACGGAGCTGACGGAGTTTGGGCGAAAACTCGGACCTGACGACGGTGTGGACGTTTCGAAGGTGGATGATCTCACCTATACGATCACCTTCCGCGACCGCACCGTGACGTTCAACCTCAACGACCTCAGTGGTGTGACGCCGCCGGCCCAAAGCGTTGGCGACGATGAAACCGTGATCGGCCCAGTGTTCGACGAGTCCGGGATGCGGTTTTTCCTGGTGTTCAACAAGTCGTCCAAGACGTTCATCTATTTTCTCGATGAAACGGTGCCCTTCGCCGACCGGCTCCGCCCCGTGGAGGGGACGGAGCGCATGTATCTTGGCCAGCGGACCGGGTTCGTATTCTACGACGATATCGACCTAAATCGCCTCATCCTCGTCGCCGTGTTCGCGGAGAATACGGGGGTGAACAATTACCTCGACGGGCCTTTCGATCAGCTGCCGGACAACTTTTTGGAGGGCAATGTGCTGATCGATTCGATCCTCGCGGTCGATCCGCACCTGGAGGGTCAGCTCGACCGCTTTGGCAATACGCCCGATGGCCAAAGCCGCTACCTCATCGCGCCCTACATGCAGTTCGACGAGGTGGAAGAAACGGTTTTCATCGAAGACTGCGCCAACGTCTCCGAAGGGGCCGAGTATTACCAGTGCTTTTCCTTCGCGTTCTGATCCGTCGGTCGCTGCTGCAGAAAAATAGACAAGCCGTGCACATCCTAAGAGAAGGTCTTCGCGACAGCTTCGCACGCCGCTAAGATTGGGCGGATTCGCTAAAAGGTTTGTCGGCGACCGAAGCCGGCGTAACCGGAGGAAGCGATGGCGTTGACCGTTTGGGATATCCGGCCATGACGGCGTGGCTGTTGGCGGCTGCAGCGCTTTTGGTGGCGTCGGCGCTGCTCGTGCGCATGGGACTGGTGGCGCGCGCCGCCAAGGCCGATGCCAAGGACGCGGACCTTTCAAAAGCCCGCCAAGCCCTCGCCGATGCTGCCCTTAGAGGTGGGGCAGTCGGCGCCATTGCCCGTACCCCGGAGGGCGAGGTTTTGAAGGTGGGCCGGGTGCCCAAGGCGCTCGAGGACGGGTTTCTCGGTGCCGGTGAGGCCGCATCCATCGCCAAGGACCTTCAAAACGGCGAGGTCTTTCGCCTGCCCCTTAAAGACGGCGAAGGGGTCGCGGCGTCGCGATATGACGGCCCTCTGCCGGCGGTATTCCTAGAATCGACCGGCCCCCAGCGAGCCTCCGCCGATACGGCCGCACGGCTTGAGCGGCTCGTGGCAGGAGCGCCCCATGCGGCGTGGGTGGAGGGCGTTGACGGCACCCGGCTTTGGGAAAATGCGGCCTATGCGAAGGCCGTGGGGGCTCCATCGCACCCGTCCGGAGCGCCAGAACCGTTGTTGGATGCCAACGCCGCCGCCCAGGTCGCCGGGCAGGCCGATGGCGGGTTTCGCGAACAGGTGGCGACCATTGTCGGCGGTGAGCGGCGGGTTCTCGATGTGGTGGCGGAGCGTGTTGATGGAGCCCTTGCGGCCATGGCGTTGGACGTCACCGATGTGGCCAACGCCTTGAGCGGCAAGGACCGGGCGCTCCAAAGCCATGCGGTCACCCTCGATAGGCTCGGCACCGCCATTGCCATCTTCGGCCCGGACCGGCGCCTTGCCTTCCACAACGCCGCCTTCGGCACGCTGTTTCAGCTTCCCACAGCGTTTTTGGAACAATCGCCGCCCGAAGAGCGGGTGCTCGACCGGTTGCGGGCGGACCGGCGGCTCCCCGAGACTGCCGACTTCAAAGCCTGGAAGCGCGAGCAGCTTAAGGGATACGAAACCCGCGAGGGTTTTGAGAGCTGGTGGCATCTTCCGGACGGGCAGACGCTGCGGGTGGTGGCCAATCCGGGCTCGGACGGCGGCGTCACTTACGTCTACGAAAACGTCACCGAGCAGCTGGCGCTGGAGCGGCGGTACAATGCCCTCTCCCGCACCCAGGGCGAGACCATCGACAATCTCGGCGAAGGGGTGGCGAGTTTTGGCCCGGACGGTTTGTTGCGTCTCGCGAACCCTGCCTTCTGGGCGCTATCCGGGGTGTCATCGGCGGAGGTGGGGACCCATGTGCGCACCCTTGCGGTCGGTGCGCCGGAGGAAACCGCCATGGTTTGGGCCGCCCTCACCCAGCAGGTGACGGGCCTCACCGACCACCGCACCGCGATCCACGACCGGCTGGAGCGAGCCGACCAGCGGGTGCTCGACTACGCTTTCAGCCCGCTGCCCGACGGTTCCACCCTCGCCACCTTCGCCGACATTACCGACTCGGTGAACGTAGAGCGGGCGCTTACGGAGCGTAACACCGCCCTTGAAGCGGCCGACCGGCTGAAGAACGCCTTCATCGAACACATTTCCTATGAGCTGCGCTCGCCGCTCAACACCATCATCGGCTTTACCCAGCTCCTTAATCGCGCCGAGACCGGCCCGCTCACCGACCGCCAGCGCGAATACGCCAACTACATCACCACTTCCTCCGAAGCGCTTCTCGTGATCATCGACGGCATCTTGGATCTCGCCACCATCGATGCCGGGATCATGGAGTTGTCGCTGGCGCCGGTGGATGTGGCCAAGAGCGTGCACCACGTGCTTGATGGGTTGAAGGATCGCATCGCGGAGGCGGCCATCGACATCGAACTCTCCGTCGACCCGGACGCCGGCGTTTTTGAAGGGGACGTGCAGCGGGTGCGTCAGGTGCTTTTCAATCTCCTCTCCAATGCCCTCTCCCACTCGCCCCAAGGCGGATGCATCAGCATATCCAGCCGCCGGGAAGGCGATACCGTGGCCATTGCCGTGCGCGATCGCGGCTCGGGCATTGCGGCTGAAAACAAAGAGGCGATTTTCGAGCGGTTCATGACCACCGGCGCCCAGGGGCGGCGTGGCGGCGTCGGCCTCGGGCTGTCGCTGGTGCGCAGTTTTGTGGGTCTTCACGGCGGGTCCGTGGATGTGGCCACCGTGGATGGTCCGGGCGCTCAAGTGGTGGTGCGCTTCCCGCGCCATGCCGCCCACGAGGTGCAGGACGCGGCGTGATTCTCGCACTTAATGTCCGGGACGAGAGCGCCATGGCGCGGCTCGGTGCTGCCGTCGCCCACACCCTTGCGCCGGGGGACAGGATTGCGCTCATCGGCGATCTGGGCGCCGGAAAGACCACGCTCGCCCGAGGGGTCCTGCGCGCTCTTTCGGGCGACCCTGCCCTCGAAGTGCCGAGCCCCACCTTCACCCTCGTGCAGTCCTACGACGGCCGCGTTCCCGTGCGGCATGTGGACCTTTACCGCCTCGCCGATGCCAGCGAGGCCCATGAGCTGGGCCTTGGGGACGGGGCGGCGGCTGAACTCATCGAATGGCCCACGGAGGCGCTTCCCATCAAAGTGAGCATTGCCTTTGCCACCGCCGATGAGGCGCGCTCGGTGGAGGTGGACGGGCCGGAACCCTGGGTGGCGCGTCTTGCCCGGGAGTGGAAGAAGCAGGCGTTCGTGGCCGCCGCCGGTTGGGCGGACGCGGTGCAGGCGCCGCTCCACCAGGATGCCTCCACGCGCAACTATGATCGACTTGTGCGGCAACACGAATCCGCCGTGCTCATGGATGCGCCAAGCTTCGACCAGCCGAAGGGATCCTATGCGGCGACCGCGCGCCTTGCCGATGGCAACAACGAAGCCTTTCTCGCTGTCGGCGCGTTTTTGCGCGAGGCGGGGCTTTCGGCGCCCGCGGTCATTCATGCCGACCCCGCCGAAGGTTTCATCCTGCTGGAAGACCTGGGCGACGAAAAAATCGCCCGCGACGGCCGTCCGGTGCCAGAACGGTATCTGGCGGCGGCGGATGCCCTCGCGGCCCTCCACCAGACGCCGCTTCCAGAACGCTTGCCCTACGGCCATGTGCCGCCGCGCCTTGATGCCGATCTCGGCCTTTTCGAGGTGGCGCTCTTCCCGCGCTGGTACATGGAACAGGAGGCGGACCAGGAGTTTTTCGATCTGTGGCGCGTTGCCCTGGAAGGGCTTTGGCGCGGCGATGAACACCTGGCGCTACGGGACTATCATTCGCCCAACTGCCTTTGGCTTGAAAACCGCGAAGGCTTCGCCAGAGTGGGGCTGATCGACTATCAGGATGCCATGATTGCTCCCTCGCCCTTTGATGTGGTCTCGCTGGCTCAGGATGCGCGCATTGGCGTGGACGATGAACTGCAAGAGGCCATCGTGACCCGCTACCTGGCGGCCCGGCCGGGCCTCGACGAAGCGCGGTGGCGCGAAGCGTACAGCATCATCGGCGCCCAGCGGGCGACCCGGATTGCAGGCGTGTTTAGCCGGTTAAATACCCGCGACGGCAAGCCCCAATACCTGGCGCATCTGCCCAACGTCATACGCGCCCTTTCCAAAAACCTTGCCGCGACGCCTGCGCTTGCCCCGTTAGCGGACTGGTACGCCCGTCATCTGGGGTCGTCCTTCCCATGACCGAACGCACCGCGATGGTTCTTGCCGCAGGTCGCGGCGCGCGCATGCGCCCCTTGAGCGCCATGACCCCAAAGCCGCTCATCGAAGTGGCGGGCAAAGCGCTCATCGACTACCTCTTCGACCGCCTCGAATCCGGCGGCGTCACCCGCTTCGTGGTGAACGTTCACTACCTCCCCGATCTCATCGAAGTGCACGTCAAGAAGCGTGCCCCTGGCCGGGTGGAAATTTCCGACGAGCGGGACGGCTTGTTGGAAACCGGCGGTGGCATCGTAAAGGCTCTCCCGTTGCTGCCCGACGAGCCTTTTTTGGTGGCGAACTCCGACACGTTTTGGGTGGAGGGCGCGTCCAATGACGTGGCGCGCCTGATTGCCGCCTACGACCAAACGGTGATGGACGGTCTTCTGCTCTTATCGCCGACGGTGAGCGCGGTGGGTTACGACGGGAACGGGGATTTCGACCTTTCCGGCGACGGCCGCCTGACGCGCCGGGCGGAGAAGACCATCGCGCCCTTTGTTTATGCCGGCTGCGGCCTCTTCTCCCGCCGGGCCTTTGAGGGCATGCCGCCGGGCCCGTTTTCCCTCAATGTGGTGTTCGACCGGCTGCTCGCGAAGGGGCGACTTTTCGGGCTCCGCCTCGACGGCCTTTGGCTCCATGTGGGTACCCCTGCCGCCATCAGCGAAGCGGAAAGGGCCATCTACTCCAGCGCCGCATGAGGGTTTTTTCCGTCGATCCCGGTGATCCGTTCCTAAAAACCGTGGCCGTTCGGCTGGTGGATGGGACGCTGTGGCCGGGCGGTGTGGTTCCCGACGACCCCCTCGCCATTTCCCGGGCCACCGTCTACCTCCCCACCCGCCGTGCCGCGCGGACGCTTGCCGTGGCGTTTTTGGAAGCGGCCGGCGGGCCAACGGCACTCCCACGCATAAAAACGCTCGGCGAGAGCGACGATGAGGAGTTTGGCGACGCTGCCCCACGGCCCGACGCCATCGGCGCGCTGGAGGCCCGGGCCGCCCTTGCTGCCCTCGTTTCCGCCTTCGGCCAACAGCTGGAAGCGGGGAAGGGTCCGGATCAAAAGCCGTTCATGTCCTCTGCCGGACCCGACGCTGTGCGCCTTGCCGATGAGCTAATGGCGCTGATGGAGCAGGTGGAAACCCAGGAGGCGGATTGGGCGGATCTGCCGGGCCTGGTGGAAAACGCCGACCTTGCGCGGCACTGGGAGCTCACCACCCAGTTTTTGACCATCGCCACGGAGGGCTGGCCCCAATATCTGGCATCCATGGGAAAGGTGAGTGCCGCAGAGGCCCGCCGGCGCGATGCCGAAGCCGCCGCAAAGGGTTTGTCCGCCGCCGCAGGGCCCATGGTGGTGGCCGGCTCCACCGGTTCCGTCCCAGCGACCCGGCGGCTCATTCGCGCCATCGCAGAACATCCCCTGGGCGCCATCGTGCTGCCGGGTTTCGACAGAGCCGCCGGTGAGGACGACTGGACCGGGCTGGCAAATGCCGACGATGGGCTCGGCCATCCCCAGTTCGGCATGAAGCAGCTCCTCGATCATTTGGACCTTTCCCCCGGTGCGGTGGCCCAGCTTCTCCCGCCGCACACCGCAACACCGCGGGTGATGGCCCGTCGCGCCACCCTTGCCGCGGCCCTGCGCCCCGCCGAACTGACCCATCGTTGGCTCGAAGACCGTGCAAATTGTGACCTTCGTGCGGCCCTCGACGGGGTCGCGCTGGTGGAGGCGGAGGACGAGCGCACTGAGGCGATGGCGGTGGCGCTGGCCATGCGCGAGGCGTTGGAGGAGGGGGCTTCCGTGGCCCTCGTCACGCCCCATCGGCCGCTCGCGCGAAGGGTGCGCCATGCCCTCCAGCGCTGGGACATCGTCATCGACGATTCGGCGGGCGAGCCGCTGGTGCTAACCCCGGCGGGCGTGTTTGCCCGGCTCACCGCCACCGTCGCCCTCAAAGGGACGGCTGCGGAGTGGCTTGCCCTTCTAAAACACCCGTTCACCGAAGGGGTCGACCCGGTAACCATTGCCGCCGCCGAGACTCTCTTTCGCGGCCCGCGCCTCGCGCCCGACGCCGTCCTGGATGTGTTTTTGGCGAGCGATGGATCCTTGGCTGGGCTGGGCGAAACGCTCGTTGCGCAATGGATGCCGTTACGAGCCCTTTGGGGCCAGCGGGAAAGTGTCGGCACGTTCGCACAGGCGCTCGCCAAGAGTCTTGCCGGGGTTTTGGAAACCCGCTCCGACCGCGCCGATGTAAAAACCCTCCGCGACGCACTGGAACGCCTTGGCACGTCCCACGACTACGCCGTGCCCGCCGCCGACTGGCCCGCCACCTTCGAAGCGCTCGTCGATGGCCTGGTGGTGCGCCAGGGCGAAACTGACGGCGGTGCTCGCATCCTGGGCCCGCTGGAAGCGCGTCTCCAGGCCTTTGACCACGTGGTGCTGGGCGGCCTTAACGAGGGCGTCTGGCCGACCGTCCCCGATGGTGGGCCGTGGATGTCCCGGGCGATGATGGCGGCATTTGGCCTCGACCTTCCCGAGCGGCGCATCGGCCTTTCGGCCCACGACTTCCTCATCGCCGCCCACGCCCCCCGTTTGACCCTGGCGCGGGCCATGCGCAGCGGCGGCGAGCCCACGGTGGCATCGCGCTGGTGGCAGCGGCTGCTCGCCTTCACGGGGGACGCTGGCGAGCCCGCCCTGGCGCGGGGCCGTCGGCTCATAGCCCTTTGTGCCGCCCTCGACGAGCGACCGAGCGCCCCGCGGGCAGTGCGCCCGGCGCCTACACCGCCGCTCACCGCCCGCCCCACGCGCTTTTCCGTCACCGAGATCGGGCGCCTGGTGCGCGACCCCTACGCGGTCTACGCGCGGCGCGTCCTTGGCCTCAAACCCCTCGACCCACTCGACGCAGACCCGGATCGAGGCGATCGCGGCCAGGTCATTCACAAAGTCCTCCAACGTTACCTCGCCGACGGCGCCTACCGTGCCGACGACGCTGTGGGAGCGTTCAGGCGCATTGCCGCTGCGGAAATGGCGAAGCTGAAACACTTTCCGGACGCCCAGGCGCTCTGGAGCGCACGGCTTCACCACATCGCCGAGCACGTGGCCGCGGCGGAGAGCGCCCGCATTGGCCTTTATTCTCCGGTGGCCTTGGAGGAAGAGGCGGCGGCAGAGATCGCCGGCGTGACGCTCACCGGGCGCATCGACCGCATCGACCAAGCGAGCGACGGTGCCCTTGAAATCATCGACTACAAGTCCGGTACGCCACCGTCAGCGAGCGCGGTTTTCAGTCTCCTTGACCCGCAGCTTCCCCTAGAAGCGGTCCTGATCGGCGAAGGCGCGCTCGATTTTGACCCCGACACGCCCATCGCGTCGCTCATCTATGTGGCGGTGGCAAGCGGGCGCGTCCCGGTCACCTGGAAGCGTTTGGAAAAGGCGGACGACACACCCGCCGGTGTTGCCGAGCGCGCGCGCGAACAGTTTGCCGCGCTCATGGCCCACTATCGGGATCCCGCCACCGGCTACATTTCCCGGGCCCGCGTGCCCTTCGAGCGCGACGTCGACGGCGACTACGACCATCTGGCCCGCACCGCCGAGTGGCAGAGCTGACCCTTCCCGCTGGCGGCCGAGTTCTCGTCGCCGTTGATAACCGGTGCGCAGGCGTGGCTGGTCCGAGCGAACGGGAGTAGTTCTTACCCCATGGCCATGGATACGCCCGCTGCCGAAACCGGTTGGCGCGCCGCTCTCGGCGTTTATCTGACCCGGCGCCAGCTCGTCATTTTCCTGATGGGCTTTTCGAGCGGGCTCCCTCTCCTGCTCGGCTTTTCCACCCTTTCATTCTGGCTGCGCGAGGCCGATGTGAGCCTTGCGGCCATCGGCGGGCTCCTCACCGTGGGGACGCCCTACAGCCTCAAATTTCTGTGGGCGCCATTCCTCGACCATGCACGCATTCCGGGGCTCACGCGGCTCCTCGGGCTACGCCGGGGTTGGCTTCTGGTCATCCAGCTCCTGCTGGTGGCATCTATCGCCTTCGTAGGCCAGGCCGACCCGGCCACGTCGCTGGGAACCCTCGCGATCGCTGCCCTTGTGATGGCGTTCTTGTCGGCGAGCCAGGACATCGTCATCGACGCCTACCGCATCGAGATCTTGGACGAGCACGAGCAGGGCGCCGGTGCGGCCATGACTCAGGCGGGCTATCGCGTCGGGATGCTGGTCTCCGGCGCGGGCGCCTTGGCGCTTGCGGACTTCATCTCGTGGTCGGCGGTCTACGCCATCATGGCCGGCTTCGTGAGCGTCGGGATCCTGGCAACGCTCATCGCCAAGGAGCCACCCAACCGCCGCCCGCCGCCGCCGGAAAAGCCGCTGGAACTCCTGCGCCACGCCACCATCGACCCGCTGCGGGATTTTACCCGGCGCGAAGGCTGGCTGCTCATACTCGCCTTCGTCATCCTCTACCGCTACGGCGATGCGGTGGCCGGCGCCATGGCGAACCCATTTTACTCCGACCTTGGGTTTAGCGGCGTCGAAATCGCGAGCGTCACCAAGGTCTTTGGGGTGCTGATGGTGATGGTCGGGGTGTTTGCGGGCGGTGTGATGGTGGCCCGGTTTGGTATCGTTTGGGCGCTGGCGCTGGGTGGTGCGGCCCAGGCCCTCACCAACCTCACCTTTGCCTGGCTTGCCACCCAAGGCCATGACATTGAAGCGCTCACCATCGCGGTGGGGATCGATAGTTTTGCCGGCGGGCTCGGCTCGGCAGCGTTCGTCGCCTACCTATCGGCGCTGTGCAATGTCGCCTTCACCGCCACCCAGTACGCGCTCCTCACATCGCTGATGGCATTTGGGCGCAACACTTTGGCGGCCATTTCGGGTGTGCTCGCTGAGGGGCTCGGCTGGCCCGCCTTCTTTGTGGCGACGACCTTCCTGGCCGTGCCGGCGCTCGCCCTGCTTTATGTGCTCCACAAGCGATCGCCGCCCCGCTCCAGCGCTCCGGGCGTGCTGCCGCGCGAGCCCTAACCAGCGCTGGATTCTCTCACCGCGGGCAATCCGGCGGTCAGATCAATAGAAAATCCGCTGGCCTTCCATGTCCGCGTAAAGGCCGGCGACCTCCTCCGCATAGCCGTTGTAAAGGAGTGTGGGGATGCGCTCGTCGGACCCCAGCGGCCGCTCCGTCGCCTGGCTCCACCTGGCATGGTCCACTTTGGGGTTCACATTGGCCCAAAAGCCGTACTCGGAGCCCAAAACTTCCATCCAGAAGGAGACGGGCATCTTGTCGGTGAAGGTGAACCGCACCAATGATTTGATGGACTTAAAGCCGTATTTCCAGGGCACCGCCAGGCGCAGCGGCGCGCCGTTCTGCTCTTCCATGGGCTTGCCGTAGGCGCCGGTGGCAAGGAAGGACAGCGGGTGGTTGGCTTCCTCGATGGTGAGCCCTTCCACGTAGGGCCACGGATACCAGGACTGGCGCTGCCCCGACGCCACGTCCGGGTCGTAAAACGTCTCCATGCGCACGTATTTTGCGCCTGACAGCGGCTTTGCGAGCGCCACCAGATCGGCCATGGGAAAGCCTGTCCACGGCACCACCATGGACCACGCCTCCACGCAGCGGTGCCGATAGACGCGCTCCTGGAGCACCATCATGCGCAGGAGCGTATCGATATCGAGGGTCTGCTCCTGTTCCACCATGCCGTCGATCACCACGGTCCAGGGGCGGATTTGCAGCTTCTGCGCGGCGTCGAAAATACGCTTGTGGGAGCCGAACTCGTAAAAATTGTTGTACGTAGTTGCGAGGCTTTCGTCGGTGATGGGCCGCATGACGGCATAGTCTTCGTTGCGCCCAGCGGGGTAGAGATCGGCCGACGGGTCCGGCTCCTTGTCCGGGGTCGGGCTGTCCCCGCCGAAAAGGCGCTCGAAAAAGTTCGCCTGGGCCGGACCCACCGCTGCCATGCCGCCGATTGCGCCCAAGCCGGCCGCCTTCAAAAACGCCCGCCGCTCGCGGAAAATCGGCTCGGGCGTAACGGCATGGTCCGGCAGCGCCCAGCGCGGCTTAACGTTCGTCGGCATTTCGGCTCCTTCGAGTCCTCTTGTCAGTATTTACCTACCCCGACCAGCCAGGGATGGGTCACACAACCACGTTACAGAGATTACAGCTTGGCAATCATCCGCAACCTGTCGGTTAGCGCGGGCACACCATGGTTAATACAATACTAACCCGTCGGTTCATACGATCTTCGCAAATTATGGCCATCATAATCGCTCGGGTAGAGATCTTGTGTGATGTCAGTCCTATGTATTGAAGCATGCGGATGTCTGGGCGCAGCAAGTACGGGCGTTGCCGGTGGGCATTTAGACCGTATGTCTGAAATAACTCGGCAGTCCCTGCAGTCAGTTGCTGGCGAACTAACAACGGCGTTGCGATAAGTTCGTGGGATGAGAAGGCTCTTTGTCATGGTGGAGCCTTGTGAAGGGTAGGGAATGATCGGCACTGTGTTCGAATTGGCAGGATGGGTCGCCGATGCGGGGGGGCTCGGTACGCCGTGGGGTGTTGCCCTTGCCGCCGGTGCCGCTTTGGGTACGGCCGTGCCCCGTCGCAGCCGCGCCACCGCGGTCGAACCCCATGACGCGCTCGCCCTTGATGCCCACGCCATCCTCGACGCGGCGCCGGACGCCTGCATCCTCCTCACCCGCGATGGGTTGATCCTTTGGGCCAATCGGGCCGCGCGAGAGCAATTCGGCGAATTTGCGCCGGGCAATCCGTTTTCCTTCACCATGCGGGTGCCAGAGCTCATCCGGGCGGTGGAGAGCGTTGGCCGCTCCCGTTCCACCGAGCGGGCACGGTGGTCCGAAAAGGTGCCCACGAGCCGCTGGTTCGAAGCGTTCATTGCCCCCTTCCGCCACGGCGCCGGCGGCGAGGAGGACGGCATCGTCGCCTTTGTGCGCGACCTCACGGAGCAGCAGCGCCTCGACCAGATGCGCGAAGACTTCGTCGCCAATGCCAGCCACGAGTTGCGCACACCGCTCGCAGCCCTCACCGGCTTCATCGACACCCTGCAAGGACCGGCGAAGGACGACCGGGAAGCCCGCGAAAAGTTTTTGGGCATCATGCGCGAGCAGGCTGAGCGTATGCGCCGCCTCACCGATGACCTGCTGTCATTGTCCCGCATTGAAATGCGCGCCCACGTGCGGCCGACCAAGATGGTGGATGCGGCGGAGATCGTGCGCACGGCCGTTGAACTTTGCCGGGCGATTGCAGTGGAGCGGGGCGTTGATCTTTCGCTGGAGGTGGGGAGTGAGCCGCTTTTGATCCGCGGCGATGCGGACGAGCTGCTACGGCTGATGGACAATCTTCTGGAGAACGCCATCAAGTACGGTGCAGAGGGTGGCCGCGTGAACGTGCGGGTTGCCTGTGAAACCCTTGGACCGGGGCCCGCCGCTGCCATCGAGGTGGAGGATTTCGGACGCGGCGTTGCACCCGAGCACGTCCCCCGGCTCACCGAGCGATTTTATCGGGTTGACGTGGAAGCGTCCCGGCTGCGGCACGGTACCGGCCTTGGCCTTGCCATTGTGAAGCACATCGTTGCCCGCCACCGCGGCCGGCTCACCGTGCGCAGCGAACTTGGCGCCGGCTCAACATTTGCCGTCAAGATCCCCATGGAGCCGGCGGTGGAGGAAATCGCGGGGGCGGCAACCGCCTAATTCGGTCTGGCGCGAATCAGACCGGGTTGCGGCGCTTTTGTTTGTGTCAGTGCTGCGCTGGAGCTTTTCAGCAACGCTCATAATCTTAATATTATCAATAGCCTAAAGCGTCATCCAACTATCACCGGTCTGTCATAAGCGATTCGCGTGGCAGCGATACTCCCTCCCTCGAATCGCCCCTGCATCGGCGTACCGCCGCAAGGGCAATTCACCTGGTTCTTCAACCGGCCCCCACAGGGAGTGCACATCCGTGAAATTGAAAGCTTCCACGAGCGTTCTGACCATCGCTGCGGTGGCCTTTGCCGCCGCGCCGCTTGCGACCGCGCAAGCGCAGTCCCGTGATCAAATCCGCATCGTCGGATCGTCCACCGTTTTTCCGTACACCCAGGCGGTGTCGGAAGAGTTCGCCAACGCCACAGGCATGGAAGCGCCCGTGGTGGAATCCACCGGCACCGGTGGCGGCATGAAGATCTTTTGCGCTGGCGTCGGCCCCAACACGCCTGACATCACCGGTGCATCGCGCGCCATGAAAGCCTCCGAGTTCGAGCTCTGCGGCTCCAATGGTGTCAAAGACATCACTGAAGTCCTCATCGGCTATGACGGTCTTTCGGTGGCCGTTTCCGCCGACAGCGCCAGCGATTGGGCGCTCACCGAGCAGGACCTCTTCACCGCGCTGGCGGCGGAAGTCCCCGTCGATGGCAAGCTCGTGGCCAACCCCTACACCAAGTGGTCGGAAATCCGCGGCGACCTTCCCGATGTGGAGATCATCGTCTTCGGTCCGCCGCCCACCTCCGGCACCCGCGACGCTTTCGTTGAGCTGGCCATGCACGATGGCTGCAACGAGTACGACATGCTTGCCGAGATGGAAGACGCCGATGAGGACAAGTGGGAAGCCATTTGCTCCACCATGCGCACCGACGGACCGTTCATCGAAGCGGGCGAGAACGACAACCTCATCGTGCAGCGGCTGGGCGCTGACGAAAACGCCCTTGGCATCTTCGGCTACTCGTTCCTTTACGAGAACAAGGACTCCCTTAAAGCTGTCCGCGTCAACGAGGTGGAGCCCACCTTCGAGACCATCGCCACCGGCGACTACGGCATTGCGCGTCCCCTCTACTTCTACATCAAGAATGATCATCGCAATGCCATCCCGGGGCTCACGGAGTTCATCGAGATCTATGTTTCGGAAGATTCCATCGGTCCCGACGGCTTCCTGAAAGAGCGCGGTCTCACCGTCCTGGGCGATGAGAGGCGCTCTGATGTCCAGGCCTTCGCCATCGACGGCATCACCATGCCGGCGCCCAAGTAGTCATCGTTCCACAACATCGGCTGACGGCGCGCTCCAGCGCCGCCGTCGGTCGGGACATCGGGCGCTCGCCCGGTGGGCTCCCCATGATCGTCGCTGAACACTAAAAGGCCGGTTTGCATTGGTCGGATACGCACTTTTACTGATCATCGCGATGAGCTTGGTGGCGTTTTACGTGGGCCGCAACGCGGCAACGTCGTTTCGTACGGCCGCCGGGCGCGACATGCACTCCCTGCCCGGATACCACGGTGCGTTCGTGGCGGTATGGGTCGGCATTCCCGCCCTTTTGTTATTTTTACTATGGCTGGGGCTCCAAAACACCGTTATCGAGCAGTTACTCCTCACAACGCTTCCCCCGAATATTACTGAGGGCCTTACCCCCAACGAGCGGGTTCTCCTCATTCAAGAAATACGGAACGTGGCTTCTGGGGTTCTGTTCGGCGAGCCTAGCCCGGAAGTGCGGGACGCGGCGGCCACCTTCGTGCGCTGGGAAACCATTGCGAACTATGCCCTCCTGGTGGCGCTTGTGGCGTCGGGCATCCTCGTCATCTTCATTTGCCGCGCCCAGCTCGCCCCGCGCTTTCGCGCTCGCAACCGGTTCGAACGGGTGGTCTCGGGGATCATGGTTTGCTGCGCTGTGGTCGCGATCCTAACCACGGTGGGGATCGTCGCCTCATTGCTTTACGAAAGCTATGAATTCTTCCGGCGCGTCTCGGTCACTGAATTCTTGTTCGGCCTTGCTTGGGAGCCGCAGATACCCATCCGCGCCGACCAGGTGGGCATTGAAGGAGCCTTTGGAGCGATCCCGGTCTTCACCGGCACGATCCTCATTGCCTTCATTGCGATGGTTTTTGCCGTCCCCATCGGCATTTTCGCAGCGATCTTCTTGGTGGAATACGCCACCGACCGCACCCGCTCGGTCATCAAACCGATCCTTGAAATCCTCGCTGGCGTGCCGACGGTGGTTTACGGGTTCTTTGCGGTGCTCACCGTGGCGCCGGCGGTCCGTGAGTTCGGCGGCACGCTGGGCCTTGCGGTCTCGCCCAACTCGGCCATCGCTGCGGGAGGCGTGATGGCGATCATGTTGATTCCATTCATTTCCTCCCTGTCGGACGATGCCATCAATGCCGTGCCGCGCTCGCTCCGCGACGGCTCCATGGCGCTCGGCGCAACGCGCGCAGAAACCATGACGAAGGTACTTCTTCCGGCGGCGCTACCGGGCATCATGGGTGGCATTTTGCTCGCTCTCTCCCGGGCCATCGGAGAAACCATGATTGTCGTCATGGCGGCAGGTCTCATCGCATCGCTCACCCTCAATCCGGTCGATTCAGTCACGACGGTCACGGTTCAGATCGTAACGCTCCTCATCGGCGACACGGCATTCGACAGTCCCAAAACCCTTGCAGCGTTCGCCCTGGGTCTCGTCCTTTTCATCGTGACCTTGTTCTTGAACGTCATCGCAATCCGCATCGTCCAGAAGTATCGGGAAGAGTATGACTGAGACTTCGCTTGCCCTCTCGCAGAGCGAACCAAATGCTACCAATGGGTTCTGGACCTCCGCCAACGCGCAAGAGCGTCGCAAAGCGCGCCATCGTGCGGACCTGCGTCTGCGGGCCTACGGTATGTTTGCCATCGGCATTGCGGTGTTGCTTCTGGGTATTTTGCTGACGTCGTTGATTACCACCGGGTATACGGCGTTTTTGCGGACCAATATTGCAATTCCCTATACAATTGACCGCCAATACATAAACGAAGACAACCTGGCGCGCTCCAACTGGCGGAAAATTCGCGAAACATCCATCCGCAATGCGCTGCCCCAAGCCACCGAAAAAGACTACGACGCGGTGGAAGATCTGTTTACCCGCCAGACCTACTTTTTGATCCGCGACCGGGTGGTTGCTGACCCCTCGTTGGTGGGCAAGACCGTCACCATGGCGTTTCCGGCGTCCGACATCGCCGACCAACTGAACAAGGGGCAGATCAACCTCAGTCTTCCAGAGAATCGACGCCGTATTTCCAATTTCCAGGCGTCCGTGTTCGAAGAGATGGAACGGCGCGGCATGATCGAGACGCCTTTAAATTGGGGTCTCATCTTTAATGCGGACTCCCGTTTTCCGGAGCTCGCGGGTCTTTCGGGCGCCATCGTCGGCTCGTTTTACGCGATCCTCGTTTGCTTTCTGATTTCGTTCCCCGTGGGCGTTGCCGCAGCCACCTATCTGGAAGAATTCGCACCGAAGAACCGATGGACGGATATTATCGAGGTCAACATAAACAACCTCGCAGCGGTGCCCTCCATCGTATTCGGTCTGTTGGGGCTCGCAGTATTTCTCAATTTCTTCGGACTGCCGCGCTCGGCGCCGCTGGTGGGCGGGATGGTGCTTTCCCTGATGACCTTGCCCACCATCATCATCGTCACCCGCGCGGCGCTCAAGGCCGTGCCGCCTTCGATCCGGGAGGGGGCGCTCGGGATGGGCGCTTCAAAGCATCAGGTCATTTTGCACCATGTGCTTCCCCTGGCGCTTCCGGGAATGCTCACGGGCACGATCATCGGTCTCGCCCAGGCGCTGGGCGAAACGGCGCCGCTTCTTCTCATCGGCATGAACGCCTTCATCACGAGCCCGCCGGGCGGCATTCTGGACGCATCGACGGCGCTTCCCACCCAAATTTACATCTGGGCCGATTCCCCCGAGCGCGGTTTCAATCGCTCACGTCGGCGGGCATCTTGGTCCTCCTCGCCTTCCTTATCGCGATGAACGCCATTGCGATCTTCCTGCGAAACCGCCTCGAGCGGCGCTGGTAAAGCCGGAGCGACGCCATGAGCCTGAATGCAGAACTCACCGCGGACGGGACGGTCTTGGGCAGTCCCGGCGCCACACCTGGCGAGCAGTCCAACACCATACGCCGGCCCCATGCCGAAGCTCACCCGGCGAAAATCCATTGCCACGACGTCAACGTCTACTACGGCGACAAACACGCCATCAAAGACGTTTCCATCGAGTTGCCGGAGCGCTCGGTGACGGCGTTCATCGGCCCGTCGGGCTGCGGAAAATCCACCTTCCTGCGGTGCATCAACCGGATGAACGACACCATCGATATCGCCCGCACCGAGGGGCACATCTTCTTGGGTGAGCAGAACATCTACGACCCCAAACTCGATGTGGTGGAGTTGCGCGCACGCGTCGGCATGGTGTTCCAAAAACCCAACCCGTTCCCCAAATCCATCTTCGAAAACGTCGCCTATGGGCCGAAGATCCACGGCCTTTCCCAAAGCAAAGCCGAGCTGGACCAAATGGTTGAAAGGAGTCTGGTTCGCGCCGGCCTTTGGGCGGAGGTGAAAGATCGACTGGGCGAGCCCGGCACAAGTCTTTCAGGCGGCCAGCAGCAGCGCCTATGCATTGCCCGCGCCATTGCGGTGAGCCCGGAAGTGATCCTCATGGATGAGCCGTGCTCGGCCCTTGACCCCATCGCTACGGCAACGGTGGAAGAGCTTATCCGTGAGCTGCGAGAGAACTACACCATCGTCATCGTCACCCACTCCATGGCCCAGGCGGAGCGGGTCAGCCAGAAGACCGCTTACTTTCATCTGGGCGACCTGGTGGAAGAGGGGCCGACGGAGGCCATATTTAAAGATCCGCAAGAAGTGCGGACTAAACAATATATCACCGGTGTATTTGGGTGATTGCGGTGCCTGTCGCAGGGGAGCGTCGCGCGAGTTCAGGGGTGCGTTTGGTGGTTTCAGTTCAGGAGAGACAACTTGCCCTTCGGCTGCTCGCCGGGGAGATCGCGGAGATGGGGGGCCTTGCCGAGCGCCTCGTCACCGACAGCGTGACTGCGCTCACCAAAATCGACCCTAGAACGGCGCGGGCGGTAATCGCCGCCGACAAAGAGCTCGATCGGATGGAGCGGCAGGTGGAAAACAAGGTGGTGGAGCTGATTGCGACCCACCGCCCCGCCGATAAGCCGCTGCGGGAGATGGTGGCGGCGCTGCGCATCTCCGCGGACCTGGAGCGCGTGGGTGATCTTGCCAAGAACAACGCCAAGCGCGTCCTTGCCATGGCGGGCAGCGATCACCCCCAACGGGTCGCCCTTGGGGTGGAGCACATGGCCGACATTGCGCTGGAACAGCTCAAGAGCGTCCTTGATGCCTTCACCAGCCAGGACCTTTCCACCGCCCTTGACGTGCGCAACCGCGACGATGAGGTGGATTCCATCTATACTTCCATCTTCCGCGAGTTGCTCGCCTACATGACGGAAAACCCGAAAAACGTGACCGTCTGCACCCATCTTTTGTTTTGCGCCAAGAATATCGAGCGCATCGGCGATCATGCCACCAACATTGCCGAGAGCATTCATTACTTGGTGACCGGCGAGCAGCCGACCGAGGCCCGCGCCAAGTCCGACCGCTCCGCCTACATCCGCGATGAACCGGCCGCCGGTTGAATGGGAGCATGGAAGGATTTGCTGCTGAGGCCGTCGTCCATCGAGGGGAGCGCAGGGAACGGGCCGTGCCGAAGGTGATGATCGTGGAGGATGAGGAACCGCTCGTCCTTCTTCTGCGCTACAACCTGGAGGCGGAAGGTTATCAGGTGGAAAGCTGCTCGCGCGGCGACGACGCGGAGCTTAAACTGCGTGAGGGCCTGCCGGATATCCTTGTGCTCGACTGGATGCTGCCGGGGGTTTCTGGGATCGAGCTTTGCCGCCGTGTTCGCTCAAGGCCCCAAACGGAGCACTTGCCCATCATCATGCTCACCGCCCGGGGCGAGGAAGCCGAGCGCATCCGCGGCCTTGCCACCGGCGCCGACGACTACGTCACCAAACCGTTTTCAACGCCTGAGTTGATGGCGCGCATCAAGGCGATTTTGCGTCGGGCAAGGCCTGAGGTGGTCTCTTCGCTGTTGCGCTCGGGAGACATTGAGCTTGATCGCACCAGCCACCGCGTTCATCGCTCCGCCCGCGAGGTGCGTCTGGGTCCCACCGAATTCCGGTTGCTTGAATTTCTGATGCAATCGCCGGGGCGCGTGTTCACCCGCGAGCAGCTTCTCGATGGGGTGTGGGGCCGCGATGTCTATGTGGATGAGCGCACCGTGGACGTTCACATCGGCCGGCTGCGCAAAGCCATCAACAGGGGCCGGATGAAAGACCCCATCCGCACCGTTCGCGGCGCCGGCTACGCCTTCGACGACCAGTTTACCCTGCGCTGACCAACTGGACGGCGAGCAGCCGGGGTGGCCTTTGCCTCACCCCTTCCTTTTGACTTTGGCGCGGGCGGGGAAGGCGAGTTCGGCGTGGGCCTTGCAGTAGGTGTCGCCGCACCCGGTTGGAGCACCGCAAAAGCGAAACCCGTCTTCCGACGGATCGCCGATGGGCCAGCGGCAAGAGGAGTTCTTCAGCTCCAGAAGGCCGATGCCACCGTGGAGCGGGACAATTTCCGCCGTGTGGGGCTCGGGCTCCACCTCCGGCACGTCTCGCTCCACCACCTTCACGACGGCCGCTCCCACCGC
>JBCCYN010000086.1:0-20475 GCA_039189655.1 Pseudomonadota bacterium
GAGCAAAACTACATTTTCCACGTGATGCACCACGCGGCGATGAAGGCGGACGAATAGTCGTCAAACATCGGTGAGTTGGCAGAGCCCGCGTTCGCGGGCTCTATGGCAAGCGAGTTCAAAACACCTCGGGAGGTTTTGATGGACCGCAGAAAGTTTGCCTTGGGTGGCGCTTCCCTGGCAGCGCTCGCCACCACCGGCACCAGCGCTCGCGCCAAGGACGGCCCCTTGCGCATGCGCGACCTCTACAACAAGGACTTTTCATTCTCCGAGCTCGCCATCGCCAACGACGGCAAGCGCGTGGATGTCAAAGGGTTTATGGCGCCGCCACTGAAGGCGGAATCGACCTTTTTTGTCCTGACGAAACGTCCAATGTCGGTGTGCCCATTTTGCGAAACGTCCGCCGACTGGCCCGACGATATCTTAGCCATCTACACCAAGCGGACGGTGGACGTGGTTCCCTTCAACGTCCCCATCGCGACGAGGGGCGTCTTGGAACTGGGCGAGTTCCGCGATCCCGAGACAGGCTTTTTATCTCGGGTTCGCATCGTTGATGCGAGCTACGAACGCACCTGATCCATGGCGCTCTCGCTGGCGGTCGACGAGCTCGAGGTGACCGGCGAGGGCGGGCGCCGGATATTGGCGATTGAGCACCTGGCTACGCCTGCGGGGAGCTGCCTTGGCGTAAAGGGCCCCTCGGGGGCTGGGAAATCCACCTTTCTCTTTGCCATTGCCGGACTGTTGAAGGCGGCCAAGGGTCGTGTGTCCTGGGGCGAAACGGAGATGACCGCCCTCCCTCAAGGGGCGCGCGCCCGCTTCCGGCGAGAGCATTTCGGGTTCGTGTTCCAAGATCCGCTCCTCTTCGAGGAGATGGGAGCGTCAGCGAACGCGAGCCTTGCCGCAGCTTTCCTTCCCAAGGCACGACGGAACGGCGTCCGGGCGACCGCCGACGATGCGCTGCGGACGCTTTCGGTCCCTGGGGGACGGCGCCGGGCGGACACCTTTTCGGGGGGCGAACGGCAACGCATTGCGCTCGCGCGCGCCCTTGCGGCCGACGCCGGTGTGATCCTCGCCGACGAGCCGACGGCGAGCCTTGATCGACAAACCCGTGACCGTCTCGTGGGCGATCTGATGGAGCTTGTTCGCAAGGATGGAAAATCGCTGATCGCTGTTAGCCACGATGTCGACCTTCTCGGGGTGATGGATCGCGTCGTCACCATCGAGAACGGTGCGTTGGTAGCGGCTTGATGTTTCAAGAGTTTGCCGGCCGGTGGGAGGCCCTCTCCGCCACGGCCCAAGATGTCATCGTGCTGTGCCTCATCCTGGCACCTGCCGTGCTCGTCGGGCTTGCGGTGACTTTCGGCTACAGGCCGCTCCCGTTGGTGGGGGCGATGCTGTGGCGATTTCGCTGGACCAACCTGATGTTCGTCCTCCTCATCGGCACTTCGGTGGGAGTGGGTGTCGGCCTTTTGGCGCAGGAGCGCGGGCTGCGCCAGGGAACTGCAAGGGCAGCCGACAAGTTCGATCTGGTCCTTACCGCGCCGGGCAGCGAGGTCACGATGATGCTCGCCGCCGTCTACCTTCAGCCCACGGACGCGCCGCTCCTGGATGGAAAGCTCTTCAACGAGATCGCTGATGACGAGCGCGTTTCCATCGCCGCGCCGCTCGCTTTCGGAGATAGCTTTGCCGGCGCGCCCATCGTCGGCACATCCCCACAGTTCGTTGCCCACCTGGCGGGCGCTTTCAGCCAAGGGCGCGCCTTCGCTGGTCAGTACGAGGCAGTGGCAGGCGCCAACGCGCCGGTCTCCCTTGGCGATCAAATCGTTCCCGCCCACGGGTTTGGGGAAGCGGCCGAAGAAGACGCGCACGAGGGAACCACCTACACCGTCGTTGGCACGATGAACCCCACCGGTAGCCCCTGGGATAGGGCGATTCTGGTGCCCGCAGAGGCGGTATGGGCGGTTCATGGCCTCGGCACTGGTCATGGTCCCGGATGGGATGGGGCCGTGGGACCTCCCTACAGCGAGCTCTTTTTCCCGGGAACGCCGGCGATCCTGGTGCGGGCCGAAGAGCTTTGGGCAAATTATGCGCTGCGCTCCGAGTTCACCCGCGATGACGTGATGGCTTTCTTTCCCGGGGCGGTCCTTGCCCAGCTCCATGGGCTCCTGGGGGATGTGCGCGAAGCCATGTCGGCCATTGCCGTCATCACCCAGATCCTCGTGACTGCCGGCGTGCTGACAGGCCTTGTCGTCCTCAGCCGGCTTTATGCGCAGCGCCTTGCGCTGCTGCGGGCCCTTGGAGCGCCGCTGCGTTTTACATTTGCCGTCGTGTGGTCCTACGCCGCCGCGCTCATCCTGGGAGGTGCTGTGCTGGGCATCGCCGTCGGCTACGCCGCAGCGGCAGTGCTTTCGCGGGTGCTGACCGCGCGGACCGACATCCTGGTCACCGCTTCACTTGGCTGGCCGGAAGCGCACCTGGTGGCGGGGTTTATCTCCCTCACCATCATCCTCGCCCTCATCCCAGCGCTTTCGGCGTTGAGCCGCAACGTCGTGCGTGATCTGCGCAGCTGAAAGGAACCAAGCCATGCCACGAGTTTTCATAGCCGCAGCCACGCTTCTGTTCGTCTTTGCCGCTGCGCTTGCCGTGCAAGCCGCCGGGGAAGGCCACCGCGGGCACGGCGATCACAGCGATCACGTCAGCGAGGCGGGAGGGCTTCGGATCATCCACGCCTGGTCGCGGGCCACCGGGGAACGGGAGGGGTTTGTCTTTGCTGAGATCGAGAACTGGTCCGATCACCTGATCGAGTTCACGGGGGCGGAGAGCGACATGGCTGGTTCGGCACGGCTTGTGGGTTTCCAGAACACCGACGGAAAGCTGACCTACGTGCCCATTCCGTCCGTACCCATTGCGCCGGGTAAGCGGCTGATGTTGGAGCCCAACGGGCTTGCCATTCAGCTCCTCGACCTCAAAGAGCCGTTGGAAGAGGGTTCTGAGTTCATTGCGCATTTCGAACTCGGCAAGAACGAGATCGAAGTCCACGTGGAGGTGGAGGACGAAGACGCGACGTCGCACAGCCACGCCGGCCACAACCACTGACGTTTGGCGGTGCTCAGGAGGCCCCGCTACTTTACAAAATGCGCCGCGAGCGCCTCTTTCGTGGCGGGATCGCGCCAATCGACCATTCCTGTGCGCCGTTCCACAACCGACGCGCTTTCGTCCACGAAAAGGGTGGTTGGGTAGCCCCGAACGCCGAACTCTGAGCCCATCTCGCCCTTCACCACTTTGAGGGACGCAAGCTCGGGAAGCATGAGGCGCTGGCGTAAAAAACGCTCCACCCGCGAATAGGGGGCTGTGTCCACCGAGAGCACCACGACATGGCTGGCAAGGTGCGGCTCGGCTGCCAGAAAGTCGGCAAGCTCCGGAAGTTCCTCCAGACAGGGCGCACACCAGGTGGCCCACAGGTGGATCACCGCGCGCCGTCCGTCGAGCACCGTTTCGAGGCTCGCCGCCTGGCCATTCCCATCGATGACGCCGATTTTGGATGCGTCCTGCGCCAACGCTGACGCGCTGCCCGCGAAGGCCGAGATCAGCACCACCGCCCCCACGAGTGCCGCGAACACAAACCGTCCCATCGCCCGCCTCAAACTCCCGTTCCGAGCGCCACCTCCACGCCACGCAACTCGGCAAGCCCCTTGATCCGTCCCACCGTCGGGTAGCCCGGCTGCGCGCCGCGCTTCAGATCGTCCGCCAGATCGTGGCCATGGTCCGGTCGCATGGGGATCTGCCAATCTGCGCGACCTTCATGGCGGCGTCGCCTCTCCTCGGCGAGCACAGAGCCGATCACGGCCACCATGTCCACATCGCCATCCAGATGGTCGGATTCAAAAAATGAGGTGTATGGCGCGTCTCCCGGCCCCGGCTGCCGGCGCACGTTGCGCAGGTGCAGGAAGTGCACCTTTGGGCCGAGCCGTTCCATCATGCCTGGAAGGTCGTTGTCGGATCGGGCACCAAGGGACCCGGTGCAAAGGGTAATTCCGTTTGACGGACTGTCGACGGCACTTACCAGACGCCGATAGTCCGCCTCCGTAGACATGATCCGCGGCAGGCCAAGGAGCGGCACCGGCGGATCGTCTGGGTGGCAGCACATGCGAACGCCGAGGCGTTCAGCCACCGGGATCACTTCTTCGAGAAAGTCCGCCATGTGCTTCGCGAGTGTGTCCGCCGAAGCGCCCTGCCATGCCGCAAGGGCGTCATGGACGTCGCCAAGGGTAAGGGAGCGATCGGTCCCCGGAAGGCCAGCCGTGATTGCTGAAATCAGTCCCATGCGGCGGTCGTCCGGCATGGCGGTGAAACGCTCCCGGGCGGCCTCCACCAGCTCCGGCGAGTGGTCCTGTAGCGCGCCTTTGCGTGCCACAAGGTGAATGTCGAAGACCGCAAAATCCACGAGGTCGAAGCGCATGGCTGTGCCGTGGTGGGGGAGTGGCCAACCAAGATCGGTGCGCGTCCAGTCAATCACCGGCATGAAGTTGTAGCAGACGACGAAAACCCCCTCTGCCGCGAGGTTTTCCAAGCTCTTTGCGTAGGCAGACACGTGGTCGCGCCAGTCGCCCTGCTGGAGCTTGATTTCCTCCGACACGGGAAGGCTCTCGGTCACCGTCCAAAACAGTCCGCCGGCTTCGATCATGGCCCTCCGCTTGGCGATCTCGTCTTGCGTCCAAAGCTCACCGGCGGGCACGTGGTGCAGGGCAGTTACGACACCCTCCGCGCCGGACTGGCGCACATCGGTAAGGCTTGCCTTGTCGGGTGGGCCGAACCACCGCCACGTGTGGAACATGTCTGTCTCCGAACGGACCTACCTGCCGTACTGGTATGGTAGATGGTTGACTAGTATGGAAGATGGATGCAATGGGTCTGCCATGGCAAGGATTATCTCAAATCCGAGGCGCCCCTGGAGGGACAATGCGCCGCCCGACTCTGCGCTTCGCGCAGCGCAGGCGGACACCGCCGTTGCGCGCGCTACGCCCCAACCGCCGGCGGCGACAACCATTGCCGATGAACTGCGCCGCGCCATCGTCCACTGCGAGCTGACGCCGGGGGATCGTCTCTCGGAGGTGGAGGTTTCCCAACGTTTTGGGGTGAGCCGGCAGCCGGTGCGCGAGGCGTTTATCCGCCTTTCCGTCGCGGGGCTCGTGGAGGTTCGCGCCAAGAGCGGTACCCGCGTTCTCCCGGTGGATGTCGATGTCATCCGCACGGCGCGGTTTGTGCGTGAGGCATTCGAGGTGGAGGTGGCGCGGGAGATTGTGGCCCGCGGACTGACCAAAGCCACCCGCCACCAGTTGGATGACATCATCGCAGCGCAGGAAGCTTGCGACGATCGCTCCCGCTTTCTGGACCTTGATGAGGATTTTCATCGCGCCCTCGCGGATGCGGCGGGGGCAAGCGCCGCCTGGCCTATGATTGACTCGGTGAAGGCGCAAATGGACCGGGTGCGATACCTCTCCATGGCTGAGCTGCACTGCCGGCGCCTCGTCAAACAGCACCGCAAAATCGTGTCGACCATCTCGGCCCGGGATGAAGCGGGCGCGGTGGCGGCTACGCGAAAACATCTGACTGAAATTCTGCGATCCCTAACGGTGGTCGCCGAACGTTACCCCGCGATATTCGCGGGCCATCAAGGGCGGCCGCTTGAGCGGCTGCAAGAAACCCACGGGAGGTCCGATTGAAAACCCTTGCAACACTCACGCTCGCCGGCTGCGCGTTCGCCGCGGGTCTGACGATGGCTGCCGCCCAGGAGCGCACCCTTAAGCTCGGGCACCTCGCCAACGAGAACCACGTCTGGCACCAGGCGGCCGAAAAATTCGCCGAAGGGGTGAAAGACCGGACGGACGGGCGGATCGTCGTCGAAATCTTTCCCAACGAGTCCCTCGGCAAAGAGATGGATCTCATCAACGGGATGCAGCTCGGCACCGCCGATATGACCATCACCGGCGAGAGCCTTCAAAACTGGGCGCCCATGGCAGCGCTTTTGGCCGTTCCCTACGCCTACGGCTCCCTCGACGAGATGGACGGTGTCGCGTCCGGCGAAATTGGTGATCAGATTGAAGCGCAGATCGTCGAAAAGGCACAGGTAAGACCGCTTGCCTATTTTGCCCGCGGTCCTCGCAACCTCACCTCCAAACGGCCCATCAAGTCCCCGGACGAACTGGATGGCCTAAAAATGCGTGTGCCCAACGTTCCGCTCTTTGTGGATGTGTGGTCTTCGCTGGGTGCGCAGCCGACGCCCATGGCCTTTTCTGAGGTGTTCACGTCGCTGCAGAACGGCACCATCGATGCCCAGGAAAACCCGGTGGCGTTGATCCAGTCGGCCAACTTCAATGAAGTGCAGGGCTACGTGAATCTCACCGAGCACGTGCGCTCGTGGATCTACCTCGCCATCTCCGAAATGGTCTGGCAGCAGCTTTCCGAGGAAGATCGGACAGCGATCCTGGAAGCCGCCGCCGAGGCGCAGGCGTTCGAGCGGGCCGCCTTCCTCGCCGCCCAGGCCGACATCCGCCAAGACCTTGAAGACAAGGGCATGACCTTCGTGGAGGTGGATGGCGCAGCGTTCGCGGCGCAAGCGAAGGACGCGGTGCTTGCCAACGTCGCCGACGAGATCAAGCCCACGGTGGAATCGCTCTTCAACAACTGACGCGCGCACCAGGGCACGGCGGTGAACGAACAAGCCGCTGACCAGAAAAACCGCAGCGGCGGACCGGTGGAACGGTTCGGCGCTGCCCTTGCGTTCATCTGCAGGGTGGGGACGGGCGGGGCGTTTGCCGTCCTCATCGCAGCGGTGAGCATCCAGGTGGTGGGCCGTTCCATCGGCTCCTCGCCGGTGTGGACCGAAGAGGTGACCCGCTACGCGCTTCTTTATCTCGCTGCGTTCGGCACCGGCGTTGCGCTTCGGACCGGCACTCTCGTCAACGTCGACCTTTTTGCCGAAGCCATGCCGCGGCGCATTTCGTGGCTTCTACGCTTCCTTTCGGCGGTTGCCATCATCGTTCTGTGCGCGGTCTTGGTGATGCCTGCCTGGCGCTATACGGCGATCGGCACGTTCCAGACCTCCCCGGCATTGGGTGTCAGAATGCACCTCATCCACGCCTCCGTTCTCGTTCTCATCGTGCTTCTGGGCGTCTTTGCCCTGTTGCGTGCTTTGGGCATGCTGGCGGGCAGCGACGACGGTCTTCCCCACGAATTGGCCAGCGAGGACGATGCGCAACTCGCCGACGGTGAGCGCTGATGGATCTTGCCATCTTATTCGGCGGGTTCATTGCTGCGCTCCTGGCGGGCGTCCCGGTGGCGGTGTCTCTGGGCATTGCCTCAGCGCTCTACATCGCCTTTTCCGGGACACCGCTCGTGGTCATCCCGCAAAAGATGTACGCGGGCATGGACGTTTTCGTGCTCCTTTCCATTCCCGGCTTTATCCTTGCCGGCAACTTGATGAACAACGGCGGGATTACCGAGCGCATCGTCCGGTTTGCGACGGCCCTCGTGGGTTGGCTGCGCGGCGGCTTGGGCCTTACCAACATCGCCGGTTCCATGCTCTTTGGCGGCATTTCCGGAACGGCCGTGGCAGACGCTGCGTCTGTCGGCGGCATGATGATCCCCGGCATGAAACGGGCAGGCTATCCGGCGCCGTTTTCCGCTGCGGTCACCGCTGCATCCTCCACGGTGGGGCCCATGATCCCACCGTCTGTGCCGATGATTATCGTCGGTGCGCTTTCGGGAATTTCGGTGGGCCAGATGTTTCTCGCCGGGGCCGTGCCGGGCATCCTCATGGGCTTTGCCATGATGGTGACCTGCTTCCTCATTGCCCGGCGGCGCAATTTCCCAAGGGAAGATTGGAAGGGTTTTGGTGAGCTTTTAAGGGCGTTCGCGGCCGCGTTCTGGGCCGTGGCGATGACCGCGCTCATCATTATCGGCCTTCTGTCAGGCTATGCGACGCCCACCGAAACCGCGGTGCTTGCGTCCATCTACGCGACGGTGGTGGGGCTTTTCGTCTACCGCGAGTTGCCGGTTCGCAAGATCCCAAAAATCATCGTGGAAAGTGCAGTGTCGTCCGCCGGGATCTTGGCGCTCGTGGGGTTTGCCAACGTTTTCGGCTACATCCTGGCCGCTGAACGTATCCCCCAGACCATCGCTGCGGCGGTGCTTTCGGTTACCGACAACAAGTACGTGGTGATCCTCCTCATCAACGTGCTCCTTCTCTTCATCGGCACGTTCATGGAGACCATTGCGGCGCTCATTATTTTGTTTGTGCCGCTTCTCCAGCTGGCAATGGCGGTCGGCGTCGACCCCCTCCACTTTGCCACCTTTGCCGTCCTGAATTTGATGCTGGGACTCACCACGCCGCCGGTGGGGGTTTGCCTCTTCGTGTGCGCCAACATTGCAAAAATCCCGCTGGCGCCCGTGGTGCGAGCGATATTGCCGTTTCTTCTCACCAACATCGCTGTGCTTCTTGCGGTATCCTACATTCCGCCACTGGCAACGTGGCTACCGCGAACACTGATGGATTGAGTGAAATGAACGATACCCGCGTCCTGCGCCTTTACGGTCAAGGTGACATCCGAGTTGAGGCTGAACCCGTGGGCGCGCCAGGGCCGGGTGAGGTGGCGGTGGCCATCGAGCGGGGCGGCATCTGCGGCTCGGACCTTCACTATTTTCACTCTGGGCGGGCGGGTGCCTCCATCGTGCGCGAGCCGATGATATTGGGCCATGAGGTGGCTGGGCGGATTGTTCAAACCGGGCCAGGGGTCGATCTGCCGCTGGGCGCGTTGGTGGCTGTGAACCCGTCAAACCCCTGCAAAGACTGCAAGTTCTGTCGCCGTGGGACACGACACCAGTGTCTCAACATGCGCTTCCTGGGTTCGGCGATGTTCCTGCCCCATGAGAACGGCGGCTTTCGCGACCGCATGGTGGTGGAAGCGGAGCGCGCCGTTGTGATGACGAACGCCTCCCCCGCTGAAGCGGCCACCGCTGAACCGCTCGCCGTATGCCTCCACGCCGCCAACCAGGCGCCTTCGCTCATGAACGCCTCGGTGTTGATCACCGGTGCCGGTCCCATCGGTGCGCTGATGACGGGCGTCGCCCGGGCGGCAGGCGCGGCTTTTGTGCTGGTAACCGACCTTGCCCAGGAACCGCTTGCGGTGGCCAAGGCCATGGGGGCCCACGAAACCGTTGTCGCCGGCCCTGACGCCCTTGCTGCCCACAAAGCCGAAAAGGGCCACTTCGACGTGGTTTTCGAGTGTTCCGCCGCGCAACCGGCCATCAAGTCGGCCGTGGAAGTCATCCGGCCGGGCGGCACGCTGGTTCAGGTGGGCATTGCCAGCGAAGCCACCCTTCCGTTGGGCGCGTTGGTCGCAAAGGAGGTGCGCTACGTGGGCACCATGCGGTTCGACGAAGAGTTTTATGACGCTGCGCGCATGATCGATGGTGGCCGTATCGATGTGGGACCCATCCTCACCGCCAGTCTTCCCCTTGAGGATGCGGTCAACGCCTTCCATCTTGCCGGTAACCGGGAAAAGGCTGTGAAGGTCCAGTTGGAATTCGCCGGCTGACAACCGCCGTAGACGCGCCGTTCATCGCTGGGCGGCCCAACGCCAACCCTCTGTATCGCTGGGTTCTTTGCGGTTTCTGACGATTTGAGGCCTTTGGGGCGCGACCTATATGTCGGCCCCACCCACTTCCTGGATCAATTTCTCGCGACGCTCTTTCATTCGCGTGAGGTTGGGATGGATGGTTAGCGCCCGGTCCATCACGATGATCGCATCTTCCTTCTTGTCGATGGCCACAAGGATCATCGATAAGCCGGCAAGGGCACCCCAATGGCGAGGTTCTCGGCGCAGCACCTGCTCGATGTCGGCGATGGAGCGGCCATACTCGCCCATCAGGAAGTAGACCGTTGCGCGGCGGTTCCAGCCTTCTGCGAAGTCCGGCTGCAGGCGCACCACGCCGTCGAGCACATCAAGGGCTTTGGCGTAGGACTTCGATTTCATCAATTTACCGGCCTGTGCCATCAGCAGGTCGGTGGTGTCCGATCCCGATTGAGACATGCGGCGCATGATGTGCCGGGCGATCCGACGCGCACGGCGCTCGTCGGTGGCCTTGGCAAGGCGCGCGAACATCATATCGATGCGCGCGGCTCGCCGTTCGTCCGCGCTCTTCGACGCGGCGTCCTGCCGATCCCCCTTTGCTTCGCCGGGGTCAGCGTCTTCTATTTCAGGTTGTGCCGTCTCCTGCGCCGCCACAGGGCTCGTCAGCAGCAGCGCGAGGGCAGTCCAGGCTAAGAGCTGTTTCATACAGCAAGTATGCTGCACCCTCCGCGTGCCCGTCAAAAGGACGGACGGTCGCAACTGCGTGATCGGTTCAAGTCCTGGTGAAAAACCTGGGACGAACGACATCAGGCGCGTTCAGGCTTTTGCGCCGTCGTAAGCGGCGCAAAGCGTGAATTCACAATTAAACCTGTAGTTTAGTCCTCGGCGCGGCGCTTTTGTCTGCAGCGCAGAGCCGCGCTCAAAAGCCTAGCCTTGGCGGGCTTTGTAGCGCGGCGCCTTCTTGTTGATAATGTAGACACGGCCCCTGCGGCGAACCAACTTGTTGTTGCGGTCCCGCTGCATCAGGGCCTTGAGCGAGTTTTTGATCTTCATTTGAGATGCAGGCCCCGTGAACAAGAGAACGGCGCGGAAACACCCGCGCCGCCCATCGCCGTAAGTAAGGTTGGCGGGGGTTCCAAGTCAAGGGAAACCCGGGGAGGCGCCGCGACTACCCGATCCGGCACAAGGCGGGGAGGGCCGCCGCCACGCTGTAGCCATAAAAAATGCCAAGCGAGACGGCCCCGCCTGGCATACGAATTTTTTAGAATTTTTTTAAGCCGGGGCCGGCTGTCTAGGCCGCCGCGCTGACCTTCACTGGTGTGCCATCAGGGTTCTGAAGCGGAAGTTCCACCTCCACCTCCAGCATCGAGACAGCATCGCCTCGATCCATGGACACCTGCACCTTGTCCCGCTCAATGGGCATGTGCTTGGCGATCACCGCAAGGATCTCTTCGCGCAGGGTGGCGAGGAGGTCTGAATTTCCCATGGCGGCGCGCTCATGGGCGAGGATGATTTGAAGACGCTCGCGCGCCACCGGCGCGGAACGTTTACGCCGAAACAACTCCATCAAACTCATGCCGCCTTCCTCGCAAAGATCTTGCCGAACAAAGATCGCCGATCGGTGGGGATTTCCACGGTCACCTGCTCGCCCATGAGCTTGCGCGCGGCGTTGTCGTAGGAGCGGGCGGCGATGGACGACGGCGAGCCGAGCGTGACAGGCATCCCAAGGTTTGAAGCCTTGAGGACGTCCTGGCTTTCCGGAACCACCGCGAGGAGCGGGATGGAAAGGATTTCCAGGATATCGTCGACCTTGAGCATTTCGCCCCGGTCGGCCCGGGCCGCATCGTACCGGCTCACCAGGAGGAATTTTTCGATGCGCTCGTCCTTCTCCGCCTTCACTGTTTTGGAATCCAGAAGGCCGATGATCCGGTCCGAATCGCGCACCGAAGATACTTCGGGGTTGGTCACCACGACCGCGACGTCAGCGTGGCGCATGGCATGGGTGGCGCCCCGTTCGATCCCCGCCGGGCTGTCGCACAAGATGTAGTCGAAGCGCTCGCGCATCTCTTCGATGACTTTCGCCACGCCCTCGTCGGTAAGCGCGTCCTTGTCACGGGTTTGGGACGCGGGCAGTAGGTGCAGCGTCTCGATGCGCTTGTCGCGGATGAGGGCCTGGGAGAGCTTCGCTTCGCCGTGGATGACGTTGATGAGGTCGAACACGACGCGCCGTTCCGCCCCCATCACGAGGTCGAGGTTACGCAGGCCCACATCAAAATCGACGACGGCGACGCTGGCGCCGGTTTTGGCAAGGGCCGCGCCGAGCGCTGCCGTAGACGTGGTCTTACCCACTCCGCCCTTGCCGGACGTGACCACGATGACTTTCGCCATTTTATTCATCCCTTCCCGTTAAAGGCGGCCAATTTGAGGGCATCGCCGTCGAGCCACGCCTGGACCGCGCGGCCCACATAGGCTGCTTCGAGGTCTTCGTTGGTCTTGTAGAGCCCATCGATGGCGACGAGCTCAGCGTGGAGCGCCGTGCAGAAAATCCGCGCGCGGCGGTCGCCGTTGGAGCCCGCGATGGCCCGTCCGCGAAGCGCCCCATAAATGTGGATCGAGCCGGCGGCCACCACCTCGGCGCCGGACGCCACCGGGCCAATCACCGTGACATCGCCCTTCAGGTGCACGACGGATTGGCCCGAACGCACCGGCTCGCTAACGATGAGGGTGTTGCTGTCGGGCCCTTCCACGGCCTCCTCGACGGCGGCCAGCGCCGCCTCGGTGACAGCACTTTCCACTTCGTCGGTGACATCGGCGACGGACGTCTCGTTATCCTGGGCGGCTTCTGCGGCGCTCCGCTCGTTGGCTTCCAAGATCGTGCGAAGCCCATCGGCGCCCAACTGGGCGATGCCGGCGATTTCCTTCCCGCCGGTGAGGATGGGCGGCAGACCCCTTGCGTCAGCCCCCAGTTCTCCGGGCGCTCGGCCGTCGAGGCCCATGATGGTGATGTGGCGCCGTTTCAGCTCGGTGACCATATGCACCAGCTCTGGGCGAGACGGCGGCATATGGCCGATGTCCACCACCACCGGCCGGCCGGCAAAGAAGCCGGGGCTGCGCTTGGCAAAGCTATCGAACTCATCGAGCCACCCGTCGATGGGAGGCTCGGGAGCCAATACGAAGGCCATGAATGAACGCCCGCTAAAGCGGATCGAGCGTTGTGGAGGCGTTGTCTGTTGCACGAGCGTTAACCAGCTTCCCCGTCCGCGCCAGTTGAATGCGAACGCGGTAAACTTTGGGTTAACGTTCAGCCGATGACCGTATCATCCGCAGTGGCAAATGGCGCCTCGATCAAGCCCTTGGGCGAAGGCCAAAACGAGGGGCTGGGTCAGCGGTTGTCGGTTTCGGGGGGCCGCTGGTCCTGCCCTGCGCCCTCGGCGCCGTCCTCCTCCACGATGGGGATCGCGTAGTGACCGCCGAGCCAACGGTGCAAATCCACATCCGCGCACCGTTTGGAACAGAACGGTTTGACGGACTGTTCCTGCGGCCGGCCGCACACCGGGCACGGTCGCGGGGGCCGCGGCTCGATCAAGCCTCGACGCCCTGGTCAGGACCGGGGCGAAAGCCGCTACCGCGCAAAAGCTGCTCGGTCTCGTAAAGCGGCAGACCGACCACGGCAGAGTAAGAGCCGGTGATCTGGGTCACGAAAGCGCCCGCGCGGCCTTGGATCGCATAGCCGCCCGCTTTGCCCTCCCACTCACCGGTGGAAAGATAGTCAGAGATCTCTTTTTCCGTGAGGCGCTTCATCTTTACGCGCGTTTCCACCAGGCGCTCCCGGCGCTTGCCCCGGGTCATCACCACCACGGCCGTCTTGACCCGGTGGGAGCGGCCCGAAAGGTCGCGCAGGCAGGTTTTGGCCACTGCAATGGAATCGGCCTTGGGCAGGATACGCCTGCCAAGGGCCACCACCGTATCGGCCGCCAGCACGAAGGATGCGGCTGGCCCCAGCAATTCCTGAACGCGGGCGGCGGCCACCTCCGCCTTTTCCCGGGCAAGGCGCAGGGCGTAGTCGTCCGGACGCTCGCCCTTGGCGGGTGTTTCGTCGATATCGGAGGGTGAAAGGTGGTCCGGCGCGATGCCGATCTGCTCCAACAAATGGAGCCGCCTGGGCGAACCGGAGGCGAGCACCAACACCGAATTGCCGCGCTTGCGCGCCATTTCTATTTGTATCGGTAGGTGATGCGACCCTTGGTGAGGTCGTAGGGGGTCATCTCCACGAGCACCTTGTCGCCGGCCAGCACGCGGATGCGGTTCTTGCGCATCCGGCCTGCCGTGTGGGCGATAATCTCGTGGTCGTTCTCCAGCTTCACGCGAAATGTCGCGTTGGGCAAAAGCTCCGTCACCTGCCCTGGAAACTCCAAAACCTCTTCTTTCGCCATGAGTCCCTTTTTTCGTGCGTTGCACCTTTGCGCGGCGCGCCGATCAATCCTGGTTGCGACGCAAGAGCGCCGGTGAAACTCGTGTGCGCCCCGAGAGCGCCGGTGACACTAAGTGGGGCCGATACCCGCCTTGGTCCACCCTCAACCGTCGAGCCGGCTGCGGATGTGTTGGTCGAGCGCGTCGCGGCAGGCTCGATAGCTTTGCAGCACCTGCGCCCTGGAACCCTGCGTAACCGATGGATCGATGGTTGGCCAGTACTCCACGTCGAAGGATTGGGTGCGTGACAGGTCGAGCACGTGGTGGTGGGCTTCCGGCGCAAGGGTGATGACAAGGTCAAACCCGGTGTCGCCCAGCTCGCGGATATTGCGCGGCCGGCGTCCCGAGATGTCGAGGCCCTTTTCGCGCATCACCTCGACCGCGAAGGGGTCGGGCTCGCCACTCTCCACTCCGGCCGAGCGCGTATAGATGCTGGGAAACGCCGCCCGCGCCAGGGCCGCCGCCATGGGCGAGCGGATGGCGTTGTAGCGGCAGACGAAAAGCACTGATGCAGGAGCCTCCAACCGGCTCACCCGCGAAAGTGCAAGGCGCAGATGAGGGTAAAGAGCCGCCGCGCCGTGTCGTGATCGAGGCCGATCTTGCCGTCCAGGCGCTCGGCGAGGATGCGCGAGCCTTCGTCGTGAACGCCGCGCCGGCCCATGTCGATGGCCTCGATCTGAGCCGGCGCGGCGCGTTTGATCGCCGAAAAGTAGCTCTCGCAGATCAGAAAATAGTCCTTCACGATCTTGCGCAGCGGGTTCAGCGACAAGAGGTGGGTGATAACGGGGCCGCCGTCGGCCATCGCCACCTGGAACACCAGCCGGTTTTCGCTGATCGAGAGGGTGAGGTGGTAGGGGCCGTCCGGGGCGCCGACGGGCTCGAAACTGTTTTCCTCCAACAGATCGTATACCGCCACGGCGCGTTCATGCTCCACCTCCGGCGTCCCTCTCTCGATGGAGGCCTCATCCAGGGTGACCGCCGCAAGGTGCCGCGCCCGGGATGCCGAGGTCACCGGCTCGCAACCATTAGCGGCTGCCGACACCGTGCTTTGGCCGCATGGAAGCCCCCCAGGCCGCCCCAAGGTCGGTGAGGCGCGCTTCGATGTAGTTGACGTCGATGCGCAGGATCGTCTCGCCCGAGCAAATGAGGTTGACGGTGCCGGCGGGCGCGTCGTCGCTCGCCTCAAAAAGGAGCGCCAGGATGGAGATCACCGCATCCTTGTCGCGGGCGGAAACGCCCTGGGCGCGAACCCTGGTGACCTGGTCGAAATGAAGGATGGATCGGCGCCGCTGGTTGCTGGCCCGGCGTTTGGGACGCTGGGCTTCCTCCCAGGCAAAGCGGTTCATGGGCAGGATGAAGGTGCCCGCTGTGGGCGTCCATTTGATGTCGGCGACCTTGATGACGGCGTCCTGGACGTGCGCCGACATCACCTCAAGGTCCTCCTCATCGAGAGCGGCGAGCTTCAGCGGCCGAATAGGTGACATAGGCAGGGTATCCGAAAGCGTTCTTGGCATCGACACATAGCCAAGCAAAACGCGCTTGGCGATTCTATTGCGCCGGTTTTGGCGTATGGGCCGGTACGGTATGGCCTTCCATGCAGGCTTTATGCCTCAAGCACCTCCGCCCGGTGGTCGGCGCCGTCCACCTTGACCTTAGCGCGCTCGTCCTCGCTGGCGAGAAGTTGCCGGTAGGTGGTACCGGCATCCTTCAAAGTGGCGAAACGAAAGCCATCACCCTCCTCCACAGCAGCGCCATCGGCAACGAGGCGGTCGATGGAATCGGCCATCTCGAACTCCACGGCGGCGCCGTAGCGCGTCGCAATGAGTTCTTCGATACGGCGCTTGCGGGCCGGCAACTCCGACCGGGGGACGGTCTCGCCAGCGTTGAAATAGAGGGTGATGAGATCTTCCTTCACATCCTCCTCCTCCGCCCGGTCGAGCAGCAGCACCAGTGCCGCGCGGTTGTTGGCCAAATTGTGGAAAAAGAGCTTTTGCGCCAGTTCCATCATGTAGCGGTTGCGCTGGTTGAAGAAGGTCGTGACCTGCCGCGCCACCACGGCGATGAAGCCCACGAGGGCACCGGCAAGGGCGATGGGATTGGTGGCCGCCAGGAGCTTGCCGGTGAGCGAAAAGACGCCAAAGAGCGTGCCGCCCCCGGCGGTGGCGGCGAATTTTAGCTTGTCGAAGGGGCGAAACTGCACGGTGCGCAGGGGAAACAGGATTTGGAGATCATGCTCGGGCATGTCTTTGAAAATCTTGATGTAAATAAAATCTGAGGAAGCGCGCGGTGGCAGGTTCTTGCGTCGCCGGCCCACGATTTTCTGCGCTTTCTCCAAGGGAATGCCCTCGGCGGCTGCCAGTTCGGCGGCCCGGTCCTCGGCGGATTTCAGCTTCAACAGGACGAAGAGGCGCCGGTACACCCGGGCGGTGATCTTTGCCTTCAGGAGATAAAGGGTTTCGGGCCGGCGCACGCTCTCAGTGGTGGTGTAGACCTCGCGAGCGTAGATCTGCATTTCGTCGTATTCGGCCAGGTCGACGGCAATGCGCAAAGAGTAGGGCGTTTCTTCGTTGAGGATGCGGTTCAATTCGTCGGTGGTGATTTGCGCGTAGTTGGCCCGTTCCAGCAATTGCCTGGTGAGGCCTGACAAGCGCGTTTCCAGTTCGCGGCGTTCCTGGGGCGAGAACGACAGGACTCGGATGGTGTCCCGGTCGGGACTGAAGGGAAGATAGGAGCGGCGCAGTTCCCGGGCGAGGTCGCGGTAGCGGCGACCGCGATGGCGCTGAAGATGGTGGGCGAGGTGGGCAAACACCTCGCGGTCCTCGCCGCTGTGGGGGTCGGCGCAAAGGTCAGCGATGATCGCCTGGCGCGTCAGCGGAATGAAGCGGCTTGTGACCCGGCGCTCGGGGGCGGCGGCCTTGGTGTCCACGATCAGCGTTCCCTGGCGTTTAGAACGATGTGTGCACGATCTAGGCGCCCGCTCGCAAGGCTTGCCAAGCGTTACCGGCGCAGCGCGTCGATGGCGCCGTCAAGGCCTGAAAGGCTTAGCTCGAACATGCGCCCCTCCATGAGTTCGGCAATCATTTCCGTGGATTGGGTGTAGGGCCACAGGTCGGTATGGACCGGGTTGATCCAGGCGGCCTTTGGAAAATGCGCGAGAAGTCGACCAAGCCAGAGGGCGCCGGGCTCGGCGTTCCAATGCTCCACCGAGCCGCCCGGCACGGCGATCTCGTAGGGGCTCATGGCCGCATCGCCCACGAACACAAGGCGGGTATCGGGCGAAAACGTCCTGATGAGGTCCACCGTGGGGAGTTGGTCGGTGCGTCGCCGACGGTTTTCGCGCCACACGCCCTCATAGACGCAGTTGTGAAAATAGTAGTGGGTCATGGAGCGAAATTCTGAGCGTGCCGCCGAAAACAGCTCCTCGCAGGCGCTCACGTGGTCGTCCATGGAGCCGCCCACGTCGAGGAGGAGCAGAATTTTAATGGCATTCTGGCGCTCTCGCCGGGTTTTGACGTCTAAAAAACCCTCTCGGGCGGTGCTCGCGATGGTTTCTGGAAGGTCCAGTTCCTCGGCAGCGCCGGTGCGGGCGAAGCGGCGCAGCTTGCGCAGCGCGATTCGGATGGCGCGGGTGCCGATTTCCACCCCATCGTCGAGGTCGCGAAATTCCCGACGATCCCACACCTTCACCGCCCGGCGGTGGCGCGAGCCGTGCTGGCCGATCCGAACACCTTCAGGATTATAGCCGTTCGCGCCGAAGGGGCTGGTGCCGCCGGTGCCGATCCACTTGCTGCCGCCCTGGTGCCGGTCCTGCTGCACCGCAAGGCGCTGGCGCAGCGTCTCCATGAGCTTGTCAAAGCCGCCGAGGGCCTCGATTTTCGCCTTTTCCTCTTCGCTGAGAAGTCGCTCGGCGAGGGCCCGCAACCACTCTTGCGGCAGTTCTTGCGGCTCGACGCCCTCACCGTCAGCGCCGTCGTCGCTAAGGGCTTCCAGCCCCTTAAAGACGCGGGAGAAGACGCGATCGAAGGCGTCGATCTTGGTTTCGTCCTTGACGAGGATCGCTCTGGCGAGGTGGTAGAAGGTTTCGACGTCGGTGCCGGCGAGACCCGTTTCCATGGCCTCCAGCAGCGTGAGGTATTCGCGCAGCGATACGGGAACGCCTTCCTGCCGCAGCCCTTCAAAGAGCGGAGTGAACATTTTTCTGCGCTCCCATCCAGCCGGAGCTTACCCCATTAGGAGGCTGCGCGCTTCGTTTCGCGCTCGGACGGCGTGATGCGGGCGATTTCGGTGATGATGTCGTTCACCCGCGGCCGGCGTGTGGCGGTGAAGGGAAGGGGGCGCAGGACGTCCAGGGTCGCAAGGCCGAGGCGGGCGGTCATGAGGCCGTTGACGATGCCCTCGCCCAGTTTGGCCGATAAGCGTGCTGCGATGCCCTTGCCGATTACCTCACCCATGAGCTGGTCGCCGGCGGCCATTCCGCCCGTCACCAGAAGATGCGCCACCGCGTGCCGCACAACGCGCAAAAAGCCCAGGGTTCCGGGCCGACCACCGTAGATGGTGGCGATGCGGCGCACCAGGCCGAGGGCGGCAAAGATCACAAAGCCAAGGTCGATGAGGGCGCGGGGGGAAAGGGCTGTCACCGCCGCCACCCGGCGCGATGCGGAGACGATGGCATCCATGGCCTCCCGGTCGAGGTCGGCAAGAATTTCCCGCTCGCCCAGCTTGATGAGGTCGCGCCCGTCAATGATTTCGCCCATGTGAGCTTTAAGCGCTTTCCGGCCCCGGGCGGTAGTGGCGCGATCGGCATAAAGGTCGCTGAGTTCGCTGAGCACCGAGAGCGCCTTTTTCCGATTGTCTGAGGCTACGGCTGTTTCCGCGCGCGTGCGCAGCGCCTCCACTTCGCCAAGCCGGCGCAGGGCCAGCCATTCGCGCAGAACGAGGCCCAGGAGCCCCACCGCCGCCATCGCCGCCAGCACCGCTGCCGTCCAGCCGAGCCAGGGAACACGGGCCAAAAGATCGTCGATGAACGCATAAACGGAGACCGAAAGCGCCAGCGCCGCAAGCCCGGATACACCCGCCGCAAACAGGGACAGCCAGCTGAAGCCGCGCCTTTTCCGCGGCGTCTTTTGTGTGGCCACCAGTTCTTCGCCTTTGGTGCCCAAAGGTTCGGTATCGCGAAAGTCGCTCTCGTCGGTGGAAACGGGCGGTTCGTCGATCTCAACGGTGTCTAGGTCGAAGACGTCGGGACGGCGCTTGGTCATGCGAGGCGATCTCCCACGAGGTACTGGAGCACGCGGTCGAGGCGGATGTGCGGCAGGGACAGAGTGAGGCCGGCATTGGAGCGCTCGATGCGTCCGGGCCGGAAGCGCAGTGTGGTGATGGCGTGATCATCGCGCGGTGCGTGGAACACCGTTTCGGGGTCTTGAGGCAAATCGCCAGGAAAAAGGCCGATCTCCTTATCCCCGTCGAAGGCGCGCCCATTGATGCGCTCGCCGGCCATGGGTGTTCCAATGATGGTGGGAAGGAGGTCAGGGCCCCGGGTAGCGGTGCCCTCGCGGGTGGCGCGCACGGCCGCCATGGCCGCCACATCCACCTGCGCGCCGGCAAACTCCGCGCGCTTCGTCGCGTCCGCCACCAGGTGTTTGAGGATCGCTTCTAGTCGGTCGTGGTGGGTGTGATGGATGTGATCAGCCTTCGTGGCGACGAAGAGAACTTTCTCAATTCGCCGGTCGATGAGGCTGCCTAGAAAGGTGAGCTTACCCGTGCGGAAGGAACCGAGCACGGACGTCAGCGCGCGCTGCAGCTCATCGAGGGCATCGGGACCGCCGTTGATGGCGCTCAAGACGTCCACGAGGACGATTTGGCGGTCGAGGCGGGCGAAATGGTCGCGGAAGAACGGACGGACCACGTGGGTTTTGTAGGCTTCGAACCGGCGCTCCATCATCGCCCAGAGCGAGCCCTGGGGGGCAGGTCCGTCGCCCGGCAGGATGAGAGGCGCGAAGGTGAGCGCGGGCGAGCCTTCCATGTCGCCGGGCATCAAAAAGCGCCCTGGCGGGAGGGAGGCGAGGGCGTTGGGATCGGCCCGGGCGGTCTTCAAATAGGCGGTAAACTCTTCAGCGAGGGCTTTGGCGGTGCGCTCCTGGGCCGGGGCCAGCGGATCTGTGGCCGCCACGAGCCCACGCCAGCTCGCGGAATCCATGGGTCTTCGGTCCGCCTCGACCCCTGCCTCTGCGCACCAGGCCGCGAAGGAAAGGTCCATCAACGGCAGGTCGAGCAGCCACTCCCCTGGATAATCGATGAGATCGAGGTGGAGTTTGCCGCACCCCACCCTGCGGTTGAGAAATCGGGCGCTTTCGTACTCGATGGTGACGCGCAGCTC
>JBCCYN010000087.1:0-20359 GCA_039189655.1 Pseudomonadota bacterium
AGTACAAAGATTCCGTGCTCTTTGTTGCCGGAAATTACGTTGGCGTGCCCAGGAGACGCGCCACCAACGAAGTTTCCTTGTGCGACAAAGATCAAAATACCATGCTTTCCGTTCGGTAGCGCAGTTGTGCCTGATAAATCGGTTCCCACAAAATTACCGCACACTGTATTGCCGATGGCGAAACCGCAACCACCTTGCTCGGTAAATTTGTCAGGATTTCCCCCGTCTAGTTCTGGTCGCGTAGCAGAGCCATCAATATTGATTCCGTTGCGTCTATTGCCTGAAATTATTTTACGGGAATCCGAGCGGATTCCGCCGATAACATTGTCCGGCGCATTGAATATTAGGACACCGGTACGGAGATTGGGGATCGCCGAGTTCCCTTGTGGATCGGTGCCAATGAGATTACCAAAAACATGATTTTCGCGACTTTTTGATCCGTAGATTAAAACACCGTAATGGTGATTGCCAGATATAGTATTCTCAGGGCCAATACTATTGCCTGGTGCTTGCGCGATATACACGCCGCTTGTCCCGTTGCCGTGCTCTTCGCCTGTGCAGGTTACCCCTATTCGGCATCCTTGGATACGGGCACCTTTTGCTCCAACGACAATAATTCCACCATTGGAATTACCGCAAACTTCGAGCATCCTAAGTACACAGTGATCGCTTGTAACAATCACACCCCGATCGCTGCTATCATATATAGCGCAACGTTCAACAAGGTGGGTACCCTCACCATGAAGGACGACCCCGGAACCCTTAAAGCCTGTTATGAACAGACCGCGAATTGTAGACGGGGGTGGTCCTGCCAGAGTAAGTCCAGAGGCTTGCCCAGCGTCGTTTCCATCAATCGTAACAGAAGGCCGTCGGTCGAGGTCGACGCTACCGTCAATTTCTACGGACGCCTTAACTTCGGGAAAGGGATCCTTCGGACGGATGACTGCCTCAGCCTCCGGCAGTGCAAAGCGGATGACGTGCGCTCGGGTCGCGTCAGCGTTGCTCAGCTCTAACGCTTCTCGAAACGATCCTTCTCCTTCGGACTTCGTATTCTTGACCAGGTGGACCACAACATCTCTAGCGCGTTGCGGTTTTACGGCGGCCAAATCGGTCGTTGGTGTACGCGCTCTACGTGGCATTGACGCGAAGCTCCCAAATCGTGTGTGGCGCGCCTACCTGATCGGATAGAAACTGACAACCCTGGCACCGCCGACATCGCCGAACCGCGCTAGCGGTGGTTGGTAGTGCGCGTTGCTTTGCCGGAGGTGCTAGGCCCGTCGAGTGTTCTTAGGCGGTGAAATTGGCCGAAGTTGGCTGCAAGTGTTTGTACGGTGCCGCTGGTACTCTCTGGTTCCATGGAGGCGAGACTAATCGCGCCTACACGAAGCAGTTCGTTGCGCCCGCGTTATCGCCTGGCGCTGTGGTCGTCATGGATAACCTTGCCGTCCGCAAAGTCGCTGGCGTTCGTGGGGCCATCAATTCTGTGGGCGCCGGTGTTTTTTGCCTGCTCCCCTACCGCCCAGATCTGAATCCCATCGATCAATCCGTTGCAAAGCGAAAGGCACTGTTGCGCAAGGAAGCTGCCCGCACCGAAGCTGAAGTGCGGAATTCAATCGGCACCCTCGTCGATCGCTTCCGACCCCCGAACGCCGCTACTCCACGAAGAAATGCGGCTATGTGTTCCAATAACCCTCACGCGCTCTACCGGTGTTGAAGCGTCTCGCCCTCCACCAGAGTTGAGGTGAGGCGAGTTACCTTCGCGACGTTCACGTTGTTGAGCCGCGCAAGCAGATGGCGGGCACCCACCACACCAATTTTTCTGCGCGGCGTAACCATCGTTGTCATCGTTCGTGGAAGCACCGCTGTGAGGTCCACCCCGTTAAAACCAACCACACCCATGTCCGCCGGCACGCGGCCCCCCTCGCGTTCAAGGGCCATGATGCCACCAAAGGCCAGATGGTCGGAGAGGAAAAACGCCACGTCGCGATCATGGCCGCGCAAACGCGCCATCCCCTCAGCGCCCATGGCAAAGGCGTTGGTGCCGGTCACGCGTACCCGTTCCAGGGTTTTTGCGCCCGCCTCGGCGAAGGCGAGGGCGATGCCGGCGGCCCGCTTGTCGGCGCGCCTATCGAACCCCTCGGGAGCTCCCACGAACGCTGGCGCCCTATAGCCAAGGCTAACGGCGTACTGGCCCAGCCGAGAACCTTCGGCGAAGTGGTCTATTCCGACGCAGATATCGATGGGATCATCGGTGGTATCCCAGATTTCAAGTGTCGGCACCTGCTCGCGCAACAGCAGCGGCCGAAGGTCTGGCGCGTGGTCGCAGCCCGTCAGGATCATTGCGGCCGGTCTGAAACCCAGCGTGCGCTCGGCCCAGGATAGATCGCGTTCAGGGTCGTAGTCGCTCGTCTCGACGATGGTGGCGTAGCCCGCCTGCTCGAAGGTGGAACGCATCCCTGAAAGGACGTCGGCAAACACATCGTTGAAGAGGGTAGGAAGCGAGATGCCGATGATGGGAGTGTGGGTGGAGGCGAGCGCTCTTGCGTTGCTGTTGGGGATATAATTGAGCTTTTGCGCGATGGCGAGAACCCGGCTGCGCGTGGTTTCCGAAACGCCGTCCAGACCTCGCACCGAGCGCGAAACTGTCATCAGCGACACACCGGCCGCCTCCGCAACGTCGTGAATGCGCGCCTGTCCTGGCGCAGTTTTGCGCGGCACCTAAGCCTCCATGGATACCGACCGAAGCCGGCGCGGAACGTTAACGGTAACGCAGTTCCATGGAAATGACACCTTTTCGGTGGGCGCTCTAGGCTGAATGATAGTCGTTCTAACTCATTGGACCCGACATGCCGCAGATCGTGTTCGAACAGGTTCGCAAATCGTACGGCTCGACCGAAGTCTTGCCGCCCGTTGACCTGACGCTGGAAGACGGCGAGTTCACCGTTCTCGTCGGCCCATCCGGGTGCGGAAAGTCCACCACGCTTCGCATTGTTGCGGGCCTTGAGACGCTGTCGGGTGGCGAGATCTACTTCGACGGTAAACCCATCAGTGCACTGGAACCCAAAGAGCGCGACATCGCCATGGTGTTCCAGGACTACGCACTCTACCCGCACATGAACATTGCGAAGAACATGTCGTTTGCGCTGCGGCTTGCCCGTACGCCGCGGGCGGAGATCAATCGCCGGGTTGAGCGGGTTGCCGAGACGCTGAACATTCGTCATCTGTTGGGTCGAAAGCCATCAGAGCTTTCGGGCGGTCAGCGCCAGCGGGTTGCCATGGGCCGTGCCATGGTGCGCGATGCAAGCACCTTCTTATTCGACGAACCGCTCTCCAACCTTGACGCCAAGCTGCGCGCGCGCATGCGCAACGAGCTCGCCGAAATGCGAGACACCATCGAAAAGAACATGATCTACGTCACCCACGATCAGGTGGAGGCGATGACCCTGGGTGACCGGATCGTGGTCATGTCGGAAGGTCGCATCCAGCAGCAGGGGACGGCTGAGGAGCTGTTCAAGCATCCTGTAAACCGGTTCGTGGCAGGGTTCATCGGGAGCCCGACCATCAATTTCCTGGATGGTGAGTTGAGCGAAGAGGGCGGCGACTTCTTCGTGACCGGAGACGGCTTTAAGCTACCGTTGGGTTCTGCGTTGGTAGCGCGACTTTCCGCCTCCGCGCCGGCAAGCCGCGCGGTGACGCTTGGGCTTCGGCCCTCCTCCATCGCACCGGATGCGACCGAGGGGGCGCCGTTGGAGCTTTCCATCGTGGTTTCAGAATATCTTGGCGCCCAGTCCGTCCTCGTGACGCGCTGCGCGGACGTGGAGGTCCTGGCCGAAGTCACCAGTTCGACGCCGTTCAAACCTGGCACCAAACACACCTTCGGCGTCACCGTCGACGAGCTGTTGGTGTTTGATAGGGAGAGCGGCATTCGACTCTAAACTGCGCGACCAAACAATAATGGGAGGAAATCGATGAAGAGACTTGCAAAGGCACTAACCGGTGTTGCGGCCGGCGCACTACTTGCCGCGACTGCCACCGGCGTCGCCGCCAACCCCTACGAGCCCTACGAGGGGACGACCCTCGTCATCATGGTGCCGGCACACCCGCACTATGATGCGATGATGCAGGCGCTTCCTGCCTTTACCGAACAGACCGGTATCGAAGTGGAAGTGGATCAGCTCCAATACCTGAAAATGCGCGAACGCCAGACTCTGGAATTGACGAAACCCAGCGGCGATTACGACATGATCGCCTACGTGGTGTTTTCGAAGGCCGACTATATCTTTGCTGATCAACTGGAAAATCTTGCAAAGTACTTTATGAACCCGTCGCTGGCCGATCCGGGTTACGATCAGGGCGATCTCATCGACGGTTACGTGGAAAACATTGGCATTGCCGGCGGTGCGAAGGGTTATCTGCCGGGTCAATTGGGGAGCGCCTATGGCATCCCGTTTGGCTCTGAGACCAGCGTACTTGCCTACCGTAAGGATATCTTCGACAAGCACGGCCTCAAAGTTCCCGAAACCTACGACGAACTCCTCGAAGTTGCTTGCAAGATCCCCGAGCTCGAGCCGGGCATGGGCGGCATGGCAAGCCGCGCGGCATCAGGACACCAGGCGAGTCACGCGTTCCTCCTGCACCTTGCGCCTCTCGGTGGCCGTGTCTTTGACGAAAACTGGGAGCCGATCATCAACAATGAAGCGGGGGTTAAGGCGGCGAACGCGCTGAAAACCATCGTCGATTGCGGTCCGGAAGGCGGGACGACGTTCGGGCCAGCAGAAGCTGCGGCGGCGTTTAAGCAGGGCAAGGCCGCCATGTTCCTCGACTCCATCGCGTTTGCGGCAGGGTTTGAGGACCCCCGTCAGTCGACGGTGGCTGGGAACGTCGGCTATGCACTACACCCCGAGGGCGTGCGCCGTGGCAGCCAGACCGGTGGTTTCGGCATCGCCATCCCGAAGAATGCGGAAAACAAGGAAGCCGCGTTCTTGCTGATGCAGTGGCTCACCTCCCAAGAGGGCGACAAGCTCGTGGCCATGGCGGGCGGAAATCCCTCGCGCTTCTCCACCTACGAAGATGCTGAGCTCAACGAAAAGTTCCCGTACTCAGAGACGTTCGGCGAAGCGCTCAAGTATGCTGATCCGGACTGGCGGCCGATCATCCCCACCTGGGGCAAGATCAACGCTGACATCGGCACCACCATGTCCAAGGTGTTGACCGAAGGCCTTGATCCCCAGGAAGCGCTCGACGGGGTTGCCAATCGGGCGAAGGCGATCATGGACGAAGCCGGCTACTACACCTGGCAGTAAGGTGAGTGCTGCCCGGGCCGCGCCTGCGGTCCGGGCAGCCTAGAACCCTCCAAATGATCCTTGCCTCGATGGGTGCCGCATGACGATTGCCCACGCGAACCGATTGACGCCCTACATGTTCTTGGCGCCGGCCGGGCTAGTGCTTGTCATCGCGCTGCTCTACCCCATCGGCTACATGATCTACGCCAGTTTTCTGGACTGGAACCCCAGCCAGCGGATCGGCGAGGCGCAATTCGTCGGGCTCCGCAACTACGTCAATCTCCTGTCCGACGAAGCGTTCCGCGAAAGCTTTTCGGTCACCTTGCGGTTCGCTGCCATCGTCGTGTCGGTGGAGATGGTGCTGGGGGTCGGGCTCGCACTGCTCCTGGACAGGCAGTTGCGCGGCATGACTGTGCTGCGCACCATTTTCATCTTGCCGATGATGATCGCGCCCATCGTGGTGGGTCTCATCTGGCGTTACATGTACCACCCATCCGTCGGCATTTTTAACCGCACACTCACCTCCCTCGGGTTGGAGCCGGTGCCGTGGCTGTCGGACGGCAATTGGGCATTTGCCTCGGTGGTGATTGCCGATATCTGGCAGTGGACGCCGTTCATCTTCATTTTGTCGCTGGCCGCCCTGCAATCGTTGCCGCGTTCGGCGATGGAGGCTGCACGCATCGACGGTGCCTCCGGCTGGGCGATGATTTTCTACATCAAGCTACCACTGATGATGCCGGTGCTGATCGTCACCGCTCTTCTTCGGCTCATCGATGCGTTCAAGGTGCTGGAAGTGATCTTGGTGATGACCAACGGAGGCCCCGGGCTTTCCACTGAAATCCTGGCGTTGCGGATCTTTCGTACCGCGTCGGAGTTCCGGGAACTGGGCCTTGCAGCGGCCATGTCGAACCTCTTGCTGATCCTTCTTCTCGTCATCACGCTAGCTATGTTCACCTACACCAAGGTGAGCGAATTGAGAGCGGCGCGGTTGCGGGCGCGGGCGGAGGCAGACGCCTGATGGCCCGCGCAGACCAACCGGCGCAACGCGGGCCAAACCCGGCGTTTTATGCGCTCCTTGTGGCCCTCATCGTCATGTCGGCGGGCCCCATCGTGCTCATGTTGGCGACGTCGTTCCGCCTTAACGTGGACATCATGTCGGATACCGCGGGCCTCCTGTTCGTGCCCACCCTCGACAACTACGAGACGGCCCTTTGCGATTTCCTCTGGTACCAGCCCGAGCACGTCACCTACTGCGACAAGACCTTTGGCCGGGCCCTCGTTAACTCGCTCATCATCGCCACCACATCCACCGCGCTCACCCTCGCCATTGGATGCATGGCGGCCTACGCGATCGTGCGGTTCCGCTTCATGGGGCGCGACGCGGTATCGATGACCACGCTCATCATGCGCATGGTGCCGCCGGCGGTGATTTTGGTGCCCGTGTTCGGCATCTGGACATTCCAGTTCGGCATCGATGGCACCCGCGCTGGCATCGTTCTCGTCTACGTGGCACTGAACCTCCCATTCGTCATCTGGATCTTGCAGAGTTTTATCGTTCAGGTGCCGATCCAGCTGGAAGAAGCGGCGCGTATGGACGGTGCGAACCCGTTCCAAACCTTCTTCATGGTGGTTTTGCCGCTCATCAAACCGGGCCTTGCTGCAGCTGCCATTTTTACCTTCCGCATTGCCTGGAACGAGTTCTTGCTCGCCAACGTCCTGTCGGATCGCAACAGCCGGACTGTCCCCGTTACCATCGTCAACTCGCTCACCGAGTACGACATCGACTGGGGAGTGATCATGGCGACAGGGATGCTGCTTGCGGTCCCGCCCATCATTTTCACCTTCATTGCCTCGCGGCAGATCATCACCGGCATGACAGCCGGAGCCGTCAAGGGCTAGGCGCGCCGTGCTGGAGTGGCTTGTCCACCCGATTGATCCGACCCGGGCCCATGAGGTGGGAGTGCTCCTGTCCTGGCACGGCCGGCTGATGGTCGTTGCGTGGGGGTTTTGCGTACCCATCGGCATCCTGGCGGCCCGCTTCTTTAAGGTGCTCCCCTGGCAGGACTGGCCGAAGGAAGTGGATAATCACGTTTGGTGGAACACCCACCGGCTTGCCCAGTACACAGCGCTTGCGCTTATGGGCGTTGGTTTGGTGCTGGTGCTTTCCGAAGACGGCCACGCGGCCTCCATAACGCCGACGGTGTGGCTTCACCGGGTGCTGGGCTATGCAACCCTCCTTTTCGGTGTCGGTCAGCTCATGTCCGGCTGGCTGCGGGGGAGCAAAGGTGGGCCCACGGACCCCGGGGGCCACATGCGTGGCGACCACTACGACATGACGCCCCGCCGCCTCCTCTTCGAGCGCTACCACAAGACCGTGGGCTACGTGGCGCTGAGCGCCGCCGCAGCGACCATCCTGTCAGGGCTTTGGCAGGCCAATGCCCCGCGATGGATGTGGATTTGTCTGTTGGGCTGGTGGGTCTTCATTGCGGTGGTGGCGGTCGCCCTAAAGAGCCGAGGCCCCACGGTGAGCACCTACGCCGCCATATGGGGGCCAGATCCGATCCACCCTGGAAACCGGCCTGCCAGCGATGAGGGCGGTCCGTTCGACACCGCGGGCACCGCTGTCCATCGGCGGTAGCGTATTTCAGCTGGATGTCGCGAGGAGCGCCTGAACGCCCGCGAGAAGGCCTTCATCGGCGTTGACAGGGCCGACGAATTGAACGGAGAGCCCGCCGATGGGGGCCACCACTGCCGGCTGTCCAGTGACGTTCGCCTTGAAGGTCAGGCGGATATTGGCGTTGGTGATGGGGTGCACATGGCGACCGATGGCGACGAGCCCGGCTCCCGACTTGGCTGGGGGCATCGGCAACGACGGCGCCACCAAGATAAGGGGTTCCCGCTCACGCGCTGCCTGTTGGGCGGCACCGACCTCGGCGTGTGCGGCGGTGAGTTCGGTTGTGCCTATGCGCTGCCCAAAGGCGAGCGCTCGGCGAACGAGGGGCGGAAAGCCAGCGGGACGTTGCCGCCACTCGGCCCCGTGGGTGGCGAGCGCCTCGGCGCAAACGATGAGCGAGTGGGCCTCGGCAAGGCTCCGATAGGGTTCGTACTCCCTTACCACGCGGGAAATTCCAAGCCTTGAGGTAATGGTCTCGAACTGCGCCACCACGTGAGGGTCGCAGGCGGCAAGTGCTGCGCCATCAATGGCGAACGACAGGGGCGCAGCGCTCTGGCCCGCCCAATTTGTAACGAGAACCGCTGCGGCCTCCTGGAGGGTCGCAATGTCGTCTGCAAGGACCCCGAGGGTATCAAAGGTGGGTGAAAGACCCACGACGCCGCCCATGGCGGTACGGCCGTTGGTGGCCTTAAAGCCGAAGAGGTCGCAGTAGGCGGCTGGTATTCGAATACTGCCGCCCGTGTCCGTGCCGAGCCCCACCTCAGCCAAACCCAACGCGACGGCCACCGCTGCCCCGCCGCTGGAGCCACCCACGGCCCGTTGCGGATGTTTTGGGTTTTCGAGCCCCGGCGTGATCGTTCCAAATCCGGCGCTGTCGGTGACGGTGGTGCCTGCCACAGAATACCCCGCAGCTCTAAAGCGTGCGACTGCGGCGGCATCTTTCGGGGCGCGACGGTCGGCGAAAGCGGGTAGGCCGGCGCTATGGATAAGACCTTCCACGGCGATCATGTCTTTGACCGCAAGGCGCGGTGGAGCAGCACCGCCGAGCCAGTCCACAAAGCCGCTGGGGGCCTGCTGCACCCGGTCAGCGGCCCAGAAAGCGCGGTGGACGTTTTTCCTCAAAGGCGCGGCGACCCTCCGCGTAGTCGTGACTTTCGTTGGCCTCTTCCACCAGCTGCCATGCTCTTTCCAGGAGAGCTGGCTCATTGGCGTTCGCTGTCGCCCGCAGCGCAGCCTTCGCGGCGGCAATGGTCAGCGGGGCGTTTTCCATGAGCCGCTCCACCAGGCGCTCGATGGCTTCGTCCAGTTCACCGGCCTCGACCACTTCGTGGAGAGCGCCGCTGGCGAAGGCTCGCCTGGCCGGCAATTGTCCGGCGGTGATCAGCATCCAGCGGGCAGTGCCATCCCCCACAAACCGGGCGAGGCGAGCGACTGCCCGCGGATCAAAGCCGAGGCCGAGGCGCGCCGCTGGCACCATCAAAAACGCGTCTTCGGAAGCAACGCGCAGGTCGCAGCACGCCGCAAGAGCCGCAGCTGCACCCACCACCGGACCCTCAAGGCGGGCGACCGTGGGCTGGTGGATGGCTTCTATGGCTCGGCATGCGCGCTCCAACTGGTCGTCGTACGCCTTTGTGTTTTCGGCGCTGGAGCGGTCAGTGTCGAAGTCGGAAACGTCCGCTCCCGCGCTGAAGACTTCGCCGTGGCCGCGGAAGAGAACGACGCTAATGTCAGCGGTCTCCGCCACCTCGTGGGCGAAGGCTTCCAGCTCCTGCCACATGGTGAAGGTGATGGCGTTGCGCCGCTCCGGGTTGGTGAGCGTTGCGATGGCGACGGTGTCGTCCTGGTCCATGTCCACATGGGGCCTGAACTCGCCGTCTGGCTCGCCAAATTGCGACATGAGATTCATCCCCTGCGGTCGCGTTCCTCTAAGACTGGCGCGCGTGCAGATGCAAGATCTTCCCGCTAGGTGATGCGGCGGCGAACGGTCACTTCTAGGCCCATCTTTCCAAGCCGCTCGATAGTCTGCGAGAGCGGCTCGACGGCGGTCAGCATGTGGTGGCCGTTGGCATGCAGGCACTGCTCATCATCAACCATGATGCCCACGTGGCCGCGCCAAAACACGAGATCGCCGCGCTGGAGTTTTGTGTCCGCCGGCAGCGCTTCCCCCAACTCGTAGGATTGCATGTCGCTGTCCCGCGGCGCTTGGCGGCCTGTGCCTTGGAGGGCGAGTTGGACGAGGCCGGAACAATCGATGCCTTCCCAGGTTTTTCCGCCCCACACATAGGGGGTGCCGATGAAGAGCTCGGCGATCGCAACCCAGTCATCGGGAACGCCTCCAAGGGGCGACAGATGCTGGGTCAGGAGATAGGCGTTGGCGGTCGGGCGGTCCCAAGGGCCGCGTTCGCCCCGGGGCTCGATGGTGCGTTTGTGCTGTCCCAACCGGGCAAAGTGCTCGCCTTGGTGCACAAACTCCGAAACGCTCACTCTTGCGCCGAGGGGAAGGTGCCCCAAAAAACCTTGCTTGATGGTGAGGTCTTCGTAGACCACACCGCGCGGCACAAGCACTTCGTGGGTGGCCTCTCCGTCCGGATCGCCAAGAAAATCTGTTCTGACGTAACCCACATAGCCGTCCACGGCGCTTTGCACCCAAGACCAGTCGCCAGGCGCTATGTGCCCGTTCTCGTCAGCGTGGGACGCACTGGCCTTCCCGCCGAGGACGTCGAACACGTCCACCGCCTCGCCGTACAGGAACTCGGTGTCGAAGGCGCCCAGCGCAGGTGCGGTGTGGCACCTGGCGGATGGGACCGCCACAACCCGGCGGACGGGCTCTGCGTAGCGCGGCCTTTCCACTTTTCCCTGGAGGCGAATGTCAGCCAAGTCGTCACGGATGGCGTTGCGGCGTGGGTCGAGCGGGTCGATGCTCACGGGCTGTAACGCACCGAGAGCCATTGGTAGAGCGCGCGGATGGCCTGGGCCTCACCGCCTTTCGGCCGGCCGGGCCGAGCCTCAGCGTTCCAGGAAAATACGTCGAAATGGGCGTACGCGCCGGCCTTTTCCACGAACCGGTGGAGGAAAAGCGCGGCCGTGGAGGCGCCGGCGAAGGGTTGGGACGAGATGTGGCTGACGTCCGCCACCGACGATTTCAGCCAACCTTCGTAGCGCGGCCACAAAGGCAGGCGCCACACCGGGTCGTGGACGTCCTCGCCGGCAAGGCGGATGTCCTCCGCCAGGGCATCGCTGCGGGTGAAAAGGGCGGGAAGGTCGGGGCCAAGCGCGACCCGGGCCGCGCCGGTGAGGGTGGCAAAGTCAATTAAGAGCTCGGGGGCTTCCTGGTCGGCGTAGGCGAGGGCGTCACCAAGGACGAGGCGGCCCTCAGCATCGGTGTTGCCGATCTCCACCGTGAGGCCTTTTCGAGAGCGAAGGACGTCCCCGGGCCGGAAGGCGGCGCCGCCGATGGCGTTTTCCGCCGCGCCGATGAGAAGGCGCAGGCGCACCGGCAGATTGGCGTCCATCACCATCTGCGACAGGCCGAGCGCCTGGGCCGCGCCGCCCATGTCCTTCTTCATGAGCGCCATGGCCCGGTCGGGTTTAATGTTGAGCCCGCCCGTGTCGAACACCACGCCCTTTCCGACGAGCGTCAGTTTGGGGGCTTCCGGGTCACCCCATGTGAGGTCGATCAGAAGGGGCGGGCGGGCCGATGCAGCGCCCACAACGGCGATCATCGGGAAACCGGCCTCCAGGTCCTCGCCGTCGGTAATCTCCACTTGCGCGCCGTACTTTCGACCCAGCGCTTGCGCGGCATCAGCAAGTTCGGCCGGGCCGAGATCGTTGGCGGGGGTATTCACGAGATCGCGGGTCATGGTGACGCCAGCCGCAATGCGCCGCACGTCCACTACATCGATCCCGTCCGGCGCCACGAGGTTCAGTTCCCGTGCTTTGCCCTTGGTGTAGTTTTCGTAGCGATAAAGGCCCAAGAGAAACCCAAGGGCGGCGGCGGAGTGGTCCGCCCAGCCTTCCCCCACCGCAAAAGTGCCTTCAGGAAGGCGGTTGAGGGCAGCAATGGCGAACGGATCGGGTGTCTCGCCAAGGCCGATGAGGACCATGGCAAGGCGGCCAGACGGGTCGGGAAGGGCCACCATTTGGCCGGCTCCACCGTCGAAGCCGGAAAGCTGCGCGAAGGTGGCGTGCTCTGCCGGAAGCCGCTCCAGGAACGCTGCAGAATCGCTTTTCGAGACGCCGTGGACGGGCGTGGAGCGCTCGACTTCATGCCGACCGACGATCACGCCGACACCGCCCCTGCTAGCGGACCCAATACTGTTGCAGGCCCGAAAGCATATCGAGGACGGGTCCGCCCGCTGCCACGGTGGCCACCACAACGGCCATCACGAGAAGCGCAGCCACCATCGGCACCTCTGTGAGCGTCGCCGCCCGCGGCGGCCGCGCACTCCGGCGCCGGTTCCTTGTCTCGGCCCCGTTGCGCATCTTTTCGCGACCCTCTTGCGGCGGCTCCATAGGACCGCAACCTCGCCTGAGTGCGTTTTTGAGGGGTTAACGGGAAAACATCGTCGGCCAATGGCAAGCCCTTTGTTCCGACAGCCTTAACGGGCTGTGACCGGGTTCGAAAAAACCAGCGCCATCGTGTTTGCGGCTTGTTTAGTTCCGCTTGCCCCGGCGCCTAGATGGTCTGGTTATATTCGCCCACCTCTTTGTTTTCCCGCAAGACGCCATCAACGGCCTTGAACATGGCGCGCATGCTGGCCTCCGAGGTGGGGCTTTCGACGACCACCACCAGCTCGGGCTTGTTGGAAGACGCGCGCACCAGGCCCCAAGTTCCGTCCTCCACCACGACACGGATGCCGTTCACGGTGATGAGGTCGGTGATTCTTTGCCCGGCCACCGGCTCGCCCGCCCCGTGCATGGTCTGAAATCGCCGCACGACCTTGTCGATCACACCGTATTTTAGCTCGTCATCGCAATGGGGGCTCATGGTGGGGGTTTGCCAAGTCTTTTGCAGCGCACCGCGCAACCCGCTCATGGCTTGGCCCGGGTTGCGATCGAGCATTTCCAAGATGGCGATGGCCGAGACGAGACCATCGTCGTAGCCCCGGCCGAGGGGGGCGTTGAAGAAGAAATGCCCCGACTTTTCAAAGCCTGCCACCGCGTTCAGCTCGTTGACGCGGCGTTTTATGTAGCTGTGGCCGGTCTTGAAATAGTCCGTCTTGGCGCCGTTGGCGGCGAGGACCGGGTCGGTCATGTAAAGGCCGGTGGATTTTACGTCCACGACGAACTGCGCGCCTGGGGTGAGCTTTGACAGATCGCGCGCCAGCATGAGGCCAACGATGTCGGCGAAAATCTCGTGGCCTTTTTCGTCAATGACCCCGCACCGGTCTCCGTCTCCATCAAAGCCAAAACCCACATCGGCGTCGTGCTCCAGGACAGCGTCACGGATGGCGTGGAGCATTGCCATATCTTCGGGGTTGGGATTGTAGCGCGGGAAGGTGTGGTCAAGGTCGGTATCGAGGGGAACCACATCAACGCCCAGGCGCTCCAGCACGCCGGGGGCAAAGGCTCCGGCCGTTCCGTTGCCGCAGGCGCATACCACCTTCATCGGGCGGGTGATCGTTCGATGGTTGATGAGGTCGTCCATGTAAAGGGACGGGAAATCGTCCACAAACCGGTAGGCGCCGCCGCCGGAAAGGTTGAAGGCGGCGGACAGGACAATTTCCTTCAGCCGCGACATTTCTTCCGGGCCGAAGGTGCGAGGCCGGTCGGCGCCCATCTTGACCCCCGTCCATCCGTTTTCGTTGTGGCTGGCGGTGACCATGGCAACGGCGGGCACATCAAGGGCGAACTGGGCAAAATAGGACATGGGCGTAACCGCAAGGCCAATGTCGTGCACCGTGCAGCCGGCGGCCATCATGCCCTGGGTAAGCGCGGTCTTGATGGAGGCGGAGTAGCTCCGAAAATCGTGACCGGTCACCACCTCAGGCGGTTTCCCCAGTTCTTTCAGCAAAGTGCCGATCCCCATCCCCAGCGCTTGCACGCCCATGAGGTTTAGCTCTTTTCCGAACAGCCAACGCGCGTCGTACTCGCGGAAACCGGTGGGTTTCACAAGCGGTTCAGACTCGTAGGCGTAGCTGTTGGGAGCGAGCTGCGGCTTTGGGGTGGGAAACATCGTTGTCTCAATTGCTGGCGATGACGTGGTTTCTCGGTAGGCGCTGACATTGCCCTCTGCAACGTTCGCGGGCACCGCTGGAGCACATACTTGCGGTCGCAAAGACGATACAATCTGGCCCTGACACTGGGGTTGCTGCTGGGAGGACGAGGAATGCGGTCAATCATTGCCATGGGTGCCATTGCCCTTGTGGGAGCACTCGGGTTCGCCACCGCAGCGGGCGCGCAAACGCCCACCCAGGCGCAGCGCGATGCCCTTCGGGCCAACTGTGCCGGCGACTTTCGCGCCAACTGCGCGGGCGTTAGCCCGGGTGGGATGGGAGCGCTTTTGTGTCTTGAGCAGAACGAGGCGAAGCTTTCCCCAGGATGTAAAGGGGCGGTCGATGCGGTGAAGGGACCGCCCAGCCCACCGGCCTCAAAGCCCGCGGCGGCTGCCCCGGCGAGCGCGCCCGCGGCTCCTGACGCGAGCGCTGCAGCCCGCGCGCCAGCCGCCGAAGCTGCGCCGAAGCCGGCCCCGCGCCCAGCCGCCACAGCGACGGCCCCGGAACGCCGGCCTCCTCCGCCCCTTTCCCTGCGCCAAGAAGTGAGGATTGGAGCGCGTGCCTGCTTTGGCGATTTTTCACGCTTTTGCCCCGAACTGCCTCTGGGCCACGGCAATATGATGGGCTGCTTACGCCTGCATGCCGCTCAGCTTTCGCCGCGATGCCACGACGCCATGGCACGGGCCGGCGCCGCCCTACGATAGACGGGGTTAAGCCCTACTTGGTGCCGAACATGCGGTCGCCGGCGTCCCCAAGGCCCGGGACGATATAGCCTTTATCGTCGAGCCGTTCGTCCACGGACGCGGTCACGATCGGCACATCCGGGTGGTGGCCATGGAAATTATCCACGCCCTCCGGTGCGGCAAGGAGGCAGACGAAGCGCAAATCTGTGGCGCCTGATTCTTTGAGCCTGTCCACAGCAGCAATGGCGGAGTTAGCGGTGGCAAGCATCGGATCGAGCACGATGACGAGCCGCTCGCCCATGTCCTCCGGAGCCTTAAAATAGTACTCCACCGCCGCCAGCGTATTGGGGTCCCGGTAAAGCCCGACATGGGCAACGCGCGCGGCCGGGACGAGGTCCAGCATGCCATCGAGCAGTGCCTGACCGGCGCGTAGAATGGGCGCGAACACCAGTTTTTTGCCAGTAAGGCGCGGCGCGACGGTGGTTGTGAGCGGGGTTTCGATTTCCACCATCTCAAGGTCGAGATCGCGGGTGGCTTCGTAGCAAAGCAGCATGGCCACCTCCCGCAGGAGCTGGCGAAAGCTCGCCGTGGACGTGCTCTTGTCACGCATGATGGTGAGCTTGTGGCGCACCAGCGGATGGTGGATCACCGTGACTTTGTCGGCCTCAGCTTGCATTGTGCTACATCTTCCCGCTCAAAAGACCGTTCCGTCGCTCTCAATGGCAATGGGCGGGCCGCCGTCTGCCCGCCGCTCCCGCGCCATCATGCGACCTGCCAGCCAGGTACCGCCCTCAAGAATTGACGCCAGCGGCAACTCCGAAGCGGACGGGCCCAGGCGCTCGCGAACCATCGGCGAGAGCCGCGACAAAAGCTCGACGGTGGTCGCGCGCCACTCAACGATGAGTGGATCGTCCACCTGATGTGTTCGTCCGGCGGCGCGCCCATCGACAAGCTGCAAGGCGCCGCCGTCCACGAAAAGGCCACCGTTACGGTACTCCGCAAGTCCGGGCAGGTCGTCAAGCTGCTCGGTGCGAACCCCGCGCGCGGCGAGGGGTTCGATGAGCGACAACGACAGCCAGGTGGAGAGTTTGTGGAACGGAATGAGGTCGCTGCCAGGTGTGCCATCGCCGAGGGCGGGGTGGTGCCATGTGTCGCCAAGGTCAATCCCGGCTAGGGAAATTCGGCTTGGCCAGATGGTCCCAAGACCCTCCAGCACGAATGACAAGATGGTGCTGGCGGGGAGGGCGCCCCCCTGCGCCTCGGCAGCGAGCGCGTCGATGATGCCGCCGGGCCGCGGGTCATCTTCCAGCGCAAAAAGATCCGGATGGGTCCGGACCGCGCTGGAGAGTTTGCGTAGGAGTGCTGCCCGGCCATCGGCGCCGGCGAGGGGATTTTCAGCCGAGATCTGAAACCCCGCGTCGAACTCTTCCGCCGTCAGGGTTTCCAGACCGCTGGCATCGGCGCGCAGCGGATCGGCGGGCACTGCGGAAAACGCGCCGCTCGCAAACATGGCGAAGGAGGCAAGACCAAGCCCCTCGGAGCGGCCAATGTGCTCGCCGGTTGCAGCTTCGTGGTAGCGCCAGGCCGGGCCCGCGCCCGCATCAAGAAGGACCGAGACAATGGCAAGGTCGCCCATGGCTCGAGCTTTTTCCACCGGCGAAGTCCAGCCCCGCGCCGAGGCAAGGCTTGCGAACCGGTCATACCCTCCGGTTTCGAAGTGGCGCCACCTGGAGTGCAGCGGTACGTCGAGATCGGGAAATCTCTCCTTGGTGATGGTCGCAACCCGGTCGGCAATGGGGTGAAGCGCAGCCTTGTCGCAGGTGAAATGGGCCGAGCGACCGTCCTCGATCATGGCAAAAAGCTCTGCCGAGCGTTCGCGCACCGCTCGCGCGGTCAAGATCTCGCGGACGGCCTCCAGATCGGCGGAGGGCGCTGCGGCCGCTTCACTCATCAAGATCGCGACCGCGCACAGCGTCGAGGTCCGCGGCGCCGCCGTCCTGCGAATAGTAGCCGGCTGCCTTCTTCGCTTCGATCTCCACCACAGCGTCCGCTGGGATCAGCTCATCGGGGATGGAAACCCGCTCACCGATGACGATGCCCGATTTCACAATGGCGTCGTATTTCATATTGCTCATGGAGATGAAGCGGTCGATGCGCCTAACGCCGAGCCAGTGGAGGACGTCCGGCATCAGCTCTTGAAACCGGGCATCCTGGACGCCTGCCACGCACTCGGTGCGCTCAAAATATTCCGAGGCCTTGTCGCCGCCCTCCTGGCGCTTGCGCGCGTTGTAGACGAGGAACTTTGTGACTTCGCCGAGGGCGCGGCCTTCCTTGCGATTGTAGACCACGAGGCCGACACCGCCCGCCTGGGCCTCGCGAATGCACTCCTCAATGCCGTGGACGAGGTATGGCCGGCAGGTGCAAATGTCAGAACCGAAGACGTCCGAACCGTTACACTCATCGTGAACCCGGGACGTGAGCCGCCGCGTTGGATCGGCGATGGCCGCCGGCTCGCCGAAGATATAGACGCTGATGGACCCGATGGGTGGCAGGAAAACCGAAAGGTCCGGCCGGGTCACAAGTTCTGGGAACATCCCCCCGGTTTGTTCAAACAGCACCCGGCGCAGGCGCGTTTCCTCCACGCCAAAACGCTCAGCTAAGCCCGGCAGGTACCACACCGGCTCGATGGCGGCCTTGGTGACGGCCACATCGCCGTTTTCCATCACGATCTTGTTGTCCGTCACCAGCCGCTTTTCGCGCACGGCGTCTTTCAACTCATGGAGGACCAGGTGCGCCCGGGTGACGGCGATGGTGGGGCGAATGTCGACACCCTCGCCGATGACATCGGCAAACGCGCCGCTTGCCACGTGCCCCCAAGGGTCGAGGGACACGATGGCCTTTGGGTCACTCCACGCCGGAAACGGGCCGATGTCGTGGGTGGGCGCGGTGTTGGTAAGGTCTGGCCGCTTGATGGGGTTCAGGTTTCCCGACGTCACCGCGAGGGCCCGATAAAGGCTGTAGGAGCCGCCATGGGTGCCGATGGCGTTGCGGTCCGCAGCGTCTGTCACGGTCCCGACGATGGGGCCGCGCGTCTTCGCGTCCGACGCACCCCACGTTAAGGGAAAGCGAAGTTTTTTACCGCTGCCCGGGTGTGTGGTCAGGCGTATGTGGGTGGTTTTGTTGACGGTCTCGCTCAAAGCGGCCTCCCGCGGATCATGCCCGCAGACGGTTCATTTAGAGAATGCGAAGAAGCGCCAATGCCATAATCGGCACCACAACGCCAGCGTCGTGCGCCAAGTGAGCTAGTTTGCGGCAAGTTTCGGGACGGTGGGTGCGGGCGGCCGGTCGACCCAAATCGGCCCGGCCGTCCGGCCCGATAATGCTCATTTTGGGGTTCGCTTGGGCCCGTTAACCACCGATCCCGTTTCTCAATTCCATCAATTCGCCGTCGCCGGCACGCGCCGGGTCGTTCCGCCTGGTTTCATGGCGCGGCTGCAGAGCATAAAGTCTAGCCAAAGGCCGCCGAGGATTCGCCCATGATTGCTCCCCTTCACCGCCGCGCCAACGACATCGCGCCCGTGGCGTTTCCGGTGCTGATTGCGGATATCGGCGGCACCAACGTCCGTCTTGCCGTACTTGCCGACGCCCACAGCACGCTTCGCGAGTTCGCCACCGTGCAAACCAGTGATTTTGCCGATTTCGCCGAAGCAGCTTCTAAGACGGTCCTCGACACCACCTCGATCATGCCGAAGTCGCTTTTGATCGCTTTGGCCGGGCCTGTGCGGTCGGGGCCAATGAAACTCACCAACGCCGACTGGGTGATCGACCCTGGCGCTTTGATGGACGTCCTAAACCTCCAAACACTGATCACCTTCAACGATTTTGAGGCCCTTTCCCTGTCGTTGCCGGCCCTCAAGGAAGATCAAGTGATGCAGATCGGTGGCGGGGAGGCGCAGCGCAGGGCCCCGCGGGTCGTGCTGGGACCGGGAACGGGCCTAGGCGTCGCGGCGCTGGTCTACGGTGACCAGCGCTACATGCCGGTGCCCGGGGAGGGCGGGCACATGGACTTTGGTCCAATCACCGCACGGGACTTCGCCATTTGGCCTCATCTGGAGCGCATCCAAGGGCGCGTCACCGGCGAGGCGGTGCTCTCAGGCAACGGCTTGGCGCGGATTTATCGCGCGATCGCATCAGCCGACGGTGCCGATCCAGCGGCTTGTACGAGCGGCGCGGACGTTACCCAACGCGCGCAGGAGGGTGACGCCATCGCCGATGAGGCCATCGACCTGTTCCTCACCTACCTTGGTCGGTTTGCCGGGGACCTGGCACTCATGTTCCTGGCTCGCGGCGGTGTTTTTGTGGCTGGCGGCATAGGCCCGCGACTGGAGGATCGATTTCCGACGAGCGGTTTTCGCAAGGCGTTTGAGGGGAAAGCGCCCCATGAGGAGATCTGCGGGCCAACGCCCACCTTTCTTGTGACAGAGCCTCGACCAGCCGTCGCCGGCCTCGCCACATTCGCGGTTATGCCGGAGCGTTTCATGCTGGACCTTTCGGGACGGCGCTTTGACCAATGAACACAAGGGTTGGCGTGGCTTCGGGTTGCGGCAAGGGCTTGCGCCCACTTTACTGATGGTCTATCTCGCCCGGCGTGGAGTGCGGGGGAGGAGGTTCCTTGTCAGCAATACGTCGACTGTCTCCCCACACACTTTCAACTTTCCAGAGTGCAGGCGTCTTGGTCTCACAGTTGTCAGTAGATTAAGATTAATATTCCAATTCCTTGGCCAGCGGAACTTTACTGAAAGTAGGCATCTAAACCTGCCTTGCTCATGACCATCTTGCTGATGTTACGATAATAAAACCAGGGTACACTACAAAACCACCGATGATAATGCCCGAGCAATGCAACAATATTAATGGACCGGGTGCCGCGCGTGGGCGCATCGAGTATGCGCCCCCAACCAGTCCCAGTTTCCTTACTCTATTACTACCAAGGCCATAATAATAATTATTCACCGCGAGGTTCAAATCCCCAACCAAAGCAATAGAGTCCACGAATCCACATCCCAAGCAACTATGTAGACGAGTCCGGCGCACTTTTTCGCATTGTGCTCTATAACAATGTGCATCGCGTGCGCCAGCTCTTCAGCCGGGGCCCAACGGATGCCACCAGCCTCCACCGAATCCTAACGGATTCACTTCAACACAGTCCCCGGGTACCCCGACCCGACCGCCCTCGATATTTGTTCCGGCTCCTGATTCGTTTAGTATGACTGAAAGCAGTTTTTTGCTCGTGCTAGCGCCGGTGATAATAATGGAGCAGGACTACGGATATGTGAATTCACGCGATGTTCAAATAGAAAACTGTTCAAATAGTCCACATTTTAATTCGACCTCGAGAACAATGCGTCAAAGCCAGAATGTCCCGATGAATAACTATCTAAATGTCCCATGATCAAATAGTCTACAAAGTCGGAAAATCAACAGCTCAAAAGTACCTAAGACACA
>JBCCYN010000088.1:0-20356 GCA_039189655.1 Pseudomonadota bacterium
ACCGCCGGCGTGCACGATGGTCTTCCCCATGGTGGCGAGGATCGGCTCTACCTTCGCAAACGCGGTGTCCGCGCCGCCGACCATGAAGGTAAGCGTCGCCCCCTCGGCCCCGGCAACACCGCCGGACACGGGCGCGTCGCACATGGAAAAACCAGCCGCTCCGGCCTCGGCACTGACCGCCCTTGCCGTCGCAACGTCGATGGTGGAGCAGTCGATGAACACCGCGCCGCTCGGGGCGTTCGGCACGATCTCGGCATAAGCCGTACGCACGTGCTCACCCGCGGGCAGCATGGTGATCACCACGTCGGCCCCGCTCACAGCCAACGCGATGCTGTCGACCACCGTGCCATCTTTCGCAAAGTCCGATCGCGCCTCGGCGGCAACGTCAAAGCCGCGGACGAGATGCCCGGCCTTGGCAAGGTTTCGGGCCATTGGCGCACCCATGTTGCCCAAGCCCAGAAAGGCAATCGTTGCCATGATGAGGTTCTCCTGACTGTCGCGCGCCACCCTCGCACAGGGCGCATCCTTTGCGCATCGCCCTTGCTGCCCCTTGCCGATCGGGGGGTCCGCCGATAGTTCCCCACCAGAAAAAGCGAGCGGGCGGAGACGAGATGACGACGAACAACGACGGATGGCGCGGGCGCTCGCCTGTCGCATTCGAGTGCCAGAAGATTGGCGGGAGCGGCGCGGCGGTGGTGGTGACAAACCATCCCCTCGCCACTGAGGCGGGCGCAGAGGTGCTTGAGGCGGGCGGCAACGCCATCGATGCCGCGGTGGCTTCTTTGTTCGCCTTGACCGTCGTTGAACCGATGATGGTGGGGATTGCAGGCGGCGGCATTGCCCATGTGCGCACCGCAGCCGGCGAGCACCACATCATCGACGCCATCAGCACGGCGCCGGCCGGCACCCACGAGACCACCTTCGAGCCCACGAACGCCACGCCCTCCAACCCCATGGAAGTGGCGGGCAAGAAAAACGAGCTGGGCGCCACATCGGTGGCCGTGCCCGGCAACCTGATGGGTTGGACGAGCCTGCATGAAAAACTTGGTCGTCTTCCCCTCGCCGACCTTTTGGCCCCGGCCATTGACCATGCCGCAGAAGGATTTGAGGCAACGCCTTACCTAAGCGGCGCCGTCCACGAGTGTGCCGAAGATTTTGCCAAGGATGCCACAATCGCGTCGGTGTTCATGCCCGGTGGCACCCCCGTCGCGGCAGGTCAGCGCGTCACCCAGTCCGAGTACGCGGAAACGTTGAAGCTCATCGCCAAGGAAGGGGCCAAAGCGCTCCATGGCGGCGAGGTGGGTACCGCCCTGGCCGATGCCGTCTCCGCCGGGGGCGGTTGGCTTTCCAAGGCGGATCTTGAAAACTACGCCATCGCTTTGCGTGAGCCCATCGCCGGAAGCTACCGCGGCTATGACGTGTTCGGCCCGCCGCCGCCGGCATCTTCTGGTGTCCACGTGCTGCAGATGCTCAACATTATCGAGAACGCGGACGTGGCCGAGATGGGATTTGGAACGCCCGAAGCGGTGCGGCTCCTGGTCCAAACCATCAGCACCGCCATGCGCGATCGCTCCGCAGCGAGCGGCGATCCGGCATTCGTGGACGTTCCTGTGGCGCGCTATACGTCGAAAGCCTACGCCAAGGCTTGCTTCGACACGCTGGGTCTGCGGGCCGGACCGCTTTCCGCTGCAGCCCATGAGGGCGCCCACACCACCCACGTCACCATCGCCGACCGGGACGGCAACGTGGTGAGCGCCACTCACACCATCAATGGGACCTTCGGCGCGCGCTTCATGGTGCCGGGGGCGGGCATCATCCCCAACAACTACATGGTCAATTTTGACCCCAATCCGGGCCGCGCCCTTTCCATCGCGCCGGGTAAGCGGGTGCCTACGTCCATGGCGCCCATCATTGCCACCCGCGGCGGGCGTCCGGCGTTTGCGCTGGGTCTTCCGGGGGGCATCCGCATCATGCCCTGCGCGTTCCAAGGCATCATCAACATGGTCGACCATGGCATGAGCGTTCAGGAAGCCGTGGAAGCGCCGCGCGTGTGGACCGACGGGCATTCGATTGAAATCGAGGAATCCTACGGCGAGGCGGCGGCTGATGCGGTGGGAGCCCCGGGCGACGGTGCCCAGCGCGTCCAAACCATTGGCGGCGGCATGACCGCGATCTTGTTCGGTGCGGACGGCTCGGCTGCCGGCGGCGCCTGCTGGCGGGCAGACGGCACGGTCATCGGCTACGGCGGCGGCCTTGCAAAGCCGGGCGTGCGGTTCTGGCCGGGCGCAGCCGCTTCCTCTAAGGGGGCCAACGGATCGGCGTGAGCGCGACCATTGTCGTGCTAGACCCGCTGGCGCAGCCCCGGATGGATCGGCTGCGCCCTCTGGTTCCGGACGGTTTCGTGCTCACCACCACCAAGAGCCGCGACCTTGAAGATCAGCTCGCCGGTGTCCGGGATGCTGATTTTGCCATCACGGGAGATGTTCCCGTAACGGCGCAGATGATGCGCCTGGGCGCCGAGCATCGGCTCAAAGCCGTGCACAAATGGGGCGTCGGCTACGACAACATTGATCTGGGCGCTGCTCGGGACGCGGGCGTGCGGGTCATGCGCACCACCGGAAGCAACGCCCTTGCGGTGGCGGAAACGGCGTTGGCGATGATCCTTGCCCTCAACCGGGCCATTGTCGCCGGCCACGATGGGATCGCGCGCGGCGAGTGGCTGAAAGGTGCGCTGGGCCCATCCATTTTCCTTTTGAGCGGCAAGACAGTGGGCCTCGTGGGGCTTGGGTTCATCGGCAAAGCTTTGGCGCGGATGCTGGCGGGGTTCGGCTGCCGCATCCTCTACGCGAAACCGACCCCGTTGTCTGACGAGGATGGATTGGCGCTGGGGGCGCACCGAGTGGATTTTCCGACGCTCCTGGCGGAAAGCGACATTGTTTCGATCCACGCCGCCCTCAACGAGGACACGAAGTCCCTCATCGGCGCGAAGGCGTTTGCGGCGATGAAGGAAGGGGTTTTGTTCATCAATACCGCGCGCGCAGAGATCGTTGACGAGGTGGCGCTGGCGGCCGCCCTCGACAACGGACAGGTGCGCGGCGCGGGTCTCGACGTCTTTGCCGTGGAGCCGATCCCGGCTGATCATCCTTTGCGCGGACGACCGAACGTCATTCTGACGCCACATATTGGCGCCCAGGCCTCCGAAAATTTTGCGAAAACCGTAACGCGCATGTTCGACAATATCCGGGCGGTGGCTGAGGGTCGCGAGCCCCCCGCCCTTGACGTGCTGGTGTAGCCGTGGGGTCGAAAGCGGTCGGACAACAAACACCGTAAGGAGGGCGCGATGCAGCGCATGGGTCTCGTCATCGGCATCGCAGCTGAGGACATCGCCGAGTATAAGCGGCTCCACGCAGCGGTGTGGCCGGACGTGCTGGCGCAAATCCGCCGCAGCAACATCCGCAACTACACGATTTTCCTGCGCGAGCCGGAAAACCTGCTGTTCGCCACCTGGGAATACCACGGCACGGACTTTGACGCCGATATGGCCAAGATGTCCGAAGATAAGGCCACCCAAGATTGGTGGAAAATCTGCGGTCCCATGCAACGCCCTTTGGAGACACGCAAGGACGGCGAGTGGTGGGCGGCCATGGAAGAGGTTTTCCATACGCCGTAAGCCACGAGCAACCGGCGAGCCTTCACACCGGTCGCCCTAAAAGCTACACCGGGGCCGACAGAAAACATGCCTCAGTGAAGGGGTGCGCCCATGGCCGGCCATTCCAAGTTCAAAAACATCATGCACCGGAAGGGCGCCCAGGACGCAAAGCGGTCCAAGCTCTTTTCAAAACTATCCCGAGAGATCACGGTCGCAGCGAAAATGGGCACTCCGGACCCGGAAATGAACCCGCGCCTGCGTCTGGCCATCGCTGCCGCCAAAGCCCAGTCGGTGCCGAAGGACAATATCGAGCGCGCCATCAAGAAAGCGGCCGGCGACGAGGACGCGAACTACGAAGAAGTCCGCTACGAGGGCTACGGTCCGGGTGGTGTCGCGTTGCTGGTGGAAGCGTTGACCGACAACCGCAACCGCACCGCCGGGGTCGTGCGCGCGGCGTTCTCAAAGCATGGGGGAGCGCTAGGCGAAAGCGGCTCGGTGGCGTTCATGTTCGACCGGGTGGGCGAGATCGAATTTGCCCCCGAGGCCGCCGACGCCGATGCCATGATGGAGGCCGCTATCGAGGCCGGCGCGGACGATGTGGCCTCGGAAACGGAAGGCCACCTGGTGACGTGTGCGTTTTCCGACCTCGCGGAGGTATCAGGCGCACTTTCTGAACGCCTCGGCGAACCCCGAGACGTGCGCACCGTTTGGCGTCCGCAAAACACCACGCCGGTGGACGAGGAAAAAGCCGCAACCCTTCTAAAACTCATCGATACGCTTGAAGACGACGACGACGTGCAGAGCGTTTTCGCCAACTACGAGATGAGCGAAGAGATGATGGAGCGCCTCGCCGCCGCCTGATCGCAGCCGCGACCGCAGGGTCGGTCAGGTCCAGCCGCCACCTTTGGTGATGTAAAAAATGTGCTTGTCGATGGATTTGACCCTGCGCATGAGGCGGGCCCATCGCGGGTTGACCCGTTTCGCGTGGTAGTGGGTGGCGGCGCCCACCTCATCGAGCCAGTCCTCGCCGGACGCAAACGCCTTTGCGATACGCTTCGCCTTTGCCCACGCAAACGGGTTGTTCACCCGATCCTTGATCCCATCACAGGCGAAGGTGAACTGGCAGCGGTTCCTCCAGCTCTTGTTCTGAAAAACGACACCGCAAACATCGTCCGGATAGTCTGGATTTTTCACCCGATTGAGCACCACCTGCGCCACCGCCCGCTGGCCTAGCTCACTTTCGCCGCGCGCCTCGAAGTAGACAGCTTCCGTAAGACAGCGCAGGGACTTTTTGCTCGCGACGTCCTTTGGAAGCGGACGGTCGGACCACCAATGGTCGCGACCGCCGCCGGAGACGCCGTGGGGCCGCTCTTCGCCATCCTTCTCGGGGGCGAGCAAAAGATCGAACGGCGCTTCGATGTCAGCGCGCTCCGGAAGGTATGCGGACAGCATGGAGGTGAGTGCGGCCGCTGCGGTGGTGGATGGGTCGCGCTGCGCAAGACGGTCAGGTCGCGCCGACGGAACGGGGACCGGCACGAAGGAAACCCACGGCAACTGGTTCGCATTCGCCGTTGCGAGGAGGCCGTTGATGGGCGAATAGAGCGCCCGCTCCACACCCCGGTCGGCTCCCCCCAAGCGCGCTCCCTTGCCCTTGTGGCTCAGCGCCGGCCCCGGACCGACGGCGACCGGTGTCCCGCCAAAAATATGGGGCGACAGTGCAACGCCGGGATCGGGCTGGCGCAGCGCTCGGGCCCAGGTGGGTCCATCTGCATCCACAGCGGCGAGCGCATCCTGATTTGCGATGGAGCGGGGGGTGACCACCATCGCCCCGATCGCCAAGGCTAAAGCAGCAACTCGAACGCACAATCGCAGCGTCTGTCGGCGCTGTCTTTCGGGCAGATAGATCCGCGATCGGATGGCGGCGCGATGGGCGCCTGCCGGCAGGTGGGCGAGGTACACGACGACTGAAACTCCCCGACACACAACCATGATGTCACAGGCAAGGCTTTGTCGCTTAACCTAATTTCTGAATGGTAAACGCAGTTGCGAAATTTGCTCGCACCAATCCGGGCCCGTACGCAGCTTGTGGTGCCGCCCCCGCGCGCAGCGGGAATTTTTTGGCCGTAAGGTGGATAAGCTGCCCCTTGAGCGGAACGCCTTCTAGCCAGGGATTTGCGAAAAATCCGCAATCAACTCCGTCACGCCGCGCAGCGATGCAAGGTCGAGAAGCCGCTCGCGCCGTACGTTGGGATCATCGTCGTTCACAAGCACGGCCTCGAAGTAACGGTCGACGGGCTCCCGTAGCGCGGCCAAGCCTTCCATGGCTCCCGTATAGTCGCCCTTGGCAAGACGGACGTCGACAGTGGAACGCGCTTTGGCGATGGCCGAATGCAGACTGCTGTCCTCGGGTTCGTTCGCATGGTCGCCTGTCGGCTGAAACGGCGGGTAAGGCCCATCCTTTTTCTCTTCGATGCGCAAAATGTTCGTGGCCCGGCGATACCCGGCCATGAGGCGCGCGCCGTCATCCGATGCCAGGAATGTTTGCAACGCGTCGATGCGGTTCTTGATGTCGAGGAGGTCTATCTCGTCGAGCCCATCCACAATGGCGCGGACAATTTCGGGTGGGACGCCAGCATCCCGCTGCTGGACGATAAACCGTTCCACAATGAACCGTACCTGCTCACCGCCATCCCGCGCCGCGCCCTCCCCTGCGCCGTCCACGAGGTCCTCAAAGGGCGCCGACCCGGCATGGCGGCCCCAGGCGTCGTGGATGAGGCCGCTGCCGTCGGAACGCCGAAGCGGTAGGGAGAGGCTGTTTTCCAGAATAATCCTGATGATGCCTAGGGCCGCCCGGCGCAGACCGTAGGGATCTCCCGAACCGGTGGGTTTTTCGCCAGCGGCCCAAAGCCAGGTCAAAGTGCCGAGCTTGTCGGCGAGAGCAACGGCGATGGCCACCGGCTCGCGGGGCACGTCGTCAGATGGCCCCAGCGGCGAATAGTGGGCCTCAATGGCCGTCGCAACGGCCTCCGGCTCCCCCTGCGCAAGGGCATAGCGGCGACCCATGTACCCCTGGAGTTCAGGAAACTCGCCCACCATCAAAGTTGGAAGGTCGGCCTTACACAAGCGGCCCGCCCGCTCAGCGGACGCCGGATCGACCGAAAGCTTTGCGGCAAGGACGCCTGCAAGGGACGCCAGCCGTTCCGCCCGGTCGAACTGGCTGCCGAGCTTCTGGTGGAAGATGACGTTTTTCAGATCGTCCAGCCGTTGCTCCAGCGGCACTTTGAGATCCTGTTCGTAGAAGAAACGTGCATCGGCGAGGCGGGCCCGCACCACGCGCTCATTGCCCGCAATGATCTCAGCGCCGCCGTCGCGCGCCTCAAGGTTGGCAGTGAGCACAAAGGCATTGGCGAGCTTCCCCGTCTCACGCTCGCGGGTCACAAAACACTTTTGGTTTTCCCGAATGGTGAGACGGATCACTTCCTCCGGCAGCGCAAGGGTCGCCTCATCGAAGCGGCCGATGAGTACCACCGGCCACTCCACGAGCCCGCACACTTCCTCGAGCAACCGCCGGTCCTCCACCAACTCGAGCCCGAGGGCGAAGACAGCGTTTTTCGCACCATCGTGGATTTGCTCGCGCCGCCGGTCCTGATCGACCACCACGAACGCCTCCGCCAAGGCCGGCTGATAGTCCGCAAGCCGCCGCACCCTGATGGCTTGGGGCGCATGGAAGCGGTGCCCCACCGTCTTGTCGCCCACCGGAACACCCTCAAGGGCGATGGGCACCACCTCCGGTTCTTCGTTATCGGGCCCAAAGGTGGCCAGCACCGACGTCAGAGGCCGTACCCAGCGAAGCGATCCCTCCTGGGCCGATGCTGCGCCCCACCGCATGGACACGGGCCACGGGAAATTTTTGATGGCGTCCGCCACGGCCTCGGCGCAGATCTCGATGGCCGGGCGACCCTCGGTGTGGATGCGCGCCACGTAAAAATCGCCCTTCTTGGGGTCCGAAACCACCTGCGCCTCTTCGATGGACGACAGCCCTGACGCCCGCAGGAAGCCGGCAAGCGCCTTGTCCGGCGCGCCCACCCGTGGCCCCTTGCGTTCCTCGGTGCGATCGGCGGAACGGCCAGCCAGTCCTTGGACTGAAAGAATGAGCCGGCGCGGCGTGGCGCTGCCGTAGGCACCCTCGTAGTTGAGCCCGCCATCGACAAGATGGTTGGTGACGAGGCGGCGGAAATCGTCCGACGCCTTGCGTTGCATCCGCGCAGGGATTTCTTCGCATAAAATTTCGACAAACAGCTCGGGCATCGTCAGCGGCCTTTAGGGGAACGCCGCTCGCCTACCACCCTCGCCGGACCCTTGGAAGGGTGCTGGACGATTAGCCCTCGCCGGGTTGCGCATCACCCAGATGCTCGCACGCTTGAACGGCATCGACCGAAACGCTCACCGCATAGGACGAGCCACGCCCGGTCCGCGAGACCACAGCCACAACCTCTCCGGCTCCGTCGAGCACCGGTGCACCGGACGATCCGGGCGCTGAAGCACAGTCGAGGAGGATTTCATCGCCCACCGGGGTCCAGACCTTACAGGTGTTGGACTGTTGAAGGTGAACCCTCGGCACACCGTAGCCCACCAATTGAACGGTATCGTTCCGCGCCACGGGCCCGCCGATGGGGATCCAAGCAGGCGCTTCGGAACCAAGGCATAGGGCTGCCGAATCGCGCCCCAGCCTGTGCACCTCCGCAACGCCCGCTTTCGCCGCAAAGGACATGCGTTGATAGCCAAACAACAGGTGCAACTCGTCCACCGGCAAATCGTCAACGCAATGGGCTGCGGTCAAAGCCACTCGCGGCGCCACCGCCACAAAGGTGCAGTGCCGCTTCTTGGAATAGCCGGCGTGGTTGAGCCGCCCGACAGCCGGGTTCGGCTCAGCCTCAGCCGCGGCGGCAACCATCGGTGCCACAAACGCTAGGAAGAGCGCCGCAACGAGGCAACGTGCCATCAATCGCCGAACCCCGGCAGGTCAGAAAACGGATCCTGGCCGCAGATGCCGTTGACGGTGCAGCGTTTCTTGTCGCGGGTTTCCAACACGTAGGGCCTCGCCTGCGCCGCGCTGGCGACCACGAGCGGCAAAACCACGATCGCGAAAATTCCCATCTTCTGCACGAAACGCGCTCCCCTCTTCGGTTGACGCCGTCGCCATGGCGCGGCACGTGGGCCGCGCATGTCTCGCCCCGTTCTCCTACTCGACATCAGCCGCCTTGTCCGCCGCTTTGAGTATTTTGGCGGTCCCACCGGCATTGATCGCGTCGATTTTCAGTATGCCCGCTGGCTCCTGCGCCAGGAGCTCTTTGAGCCTATGCCGGTGGCGATGGGCCGATCGGGCCTCTTCGCCATTCCGCTGCCGGCGGCAGAAAAAATCTTCGGCGAGCTCGAACGGCGCTGGCATGCCGATGCACCGCCTGGCTTCGGCAGGGAGGATCGGTCGGCTCTCCGGTTTTATGGCGAGCGCTTGGTGTCGCGGATTGCAAGGTGGCGGGTCTTGGCTGGCGCCCACCGGCCGAAGCTGGATGGGCGAAGGGCCGTCTACCTCAACGTCAGCCAGGACGGGCTCGACCTGCCGCAAAACTATGCCGGCCTTCCGTGCGCCAAGGTGGCGCTCATCCACGATGTCATCCCCCTCACCCATCCGGAGTACGACACGCCACGCCTGGTCGATCTCCACCGGCGGCGGATCGAGGCCGTGGCAGCTCACTTCGACCATGTCATCGGGATTTCTGAGGCAACCGTCGATGCCCTCAGCGCAGCCGCAGGGCCAAAAAAATACGGCACCACCATCGTTCCCCTGGCGCCTGCGCTCACCACTGCCGATGAGCCAATGCAGTTTGACAGGCCCACCTTCGTGCACCTCTCCACCATCAATCGGCGCAAGAATGCAGCACTCATCCTTCACGTTTTTCGCGAACTTGCAGCCCATGGCGAACCGCCCCACCTCGCGCTCGTTGGCCGGCGAGGCAACGACACCACAGCAGTCGAACTGATCGACCGATGCCCGGCTCTGCAACGCGTCACGACGGTCTATGGAGCGCTGAACGATCAAGAAGCAGCGCCCATCCTGGCGGGGGCCCGCGCGCTTCTCACGCCGTCGTTCGCCGAAGGGTTCGGACTTCCCATCGTCGAAGCCCACGCCATGGGAGTGCCTGTGGTGGCGTCTGACATTCCAGCGCACCGGGAGGTGGGGGGCGATGGGGCGCTTTATGTTTCGCCCCTCGATGGCAACGGCTGGCGGGACGCAATCCTCTCCCTTGCCCGCGACGAAGAGAGGGCCGCCGCGCTGCGCAGCGCTATCCCCCGACCGAGAACCTGGGACGATCATTTCGCGGTCGTGGGGCCGCTCCTCGCAGATCAGGCTCGCTAATCGCAGCTGATTGCAGACGCAACCCGTTGCGGCCGTCATGCAAGGGACAGGAGGTCGTCCGCATCGTGGACTGTGGACCGCTCAAGGGCTTCTGCGGAGCTAGCGACCACCTTGAGGACCGGATCACCCGCCGCCACAGAGCTCCCCACCTCGGCGAGGATGCGAACGCCTGCGCCCTTGCCGGCAGGCGCGCCGCCGGCTTGCCCAGACCTCCACATCCATCCCGGCAGACAGGTGGCCGGTGCGCATGACGGCGGCGTCGGCGTTTACCAGGCACATCGGCCGAGAGCCCAGCTCGAACGGTGCTTTATGCAATCGCTACGGTAGGTACGCCGCCCCAAGGATCTCCGAGAGGAGGCGCGACACGCCCGTCTCCACGTCGCGATCGTTGACGATTTCCACCACGTGCTTTGCGCCACGGATCGGGACTGCGCGCGCAAGGCGTGCGGCAACGTCGGCGCCATCTTCACGCCCACGCTGTTTCAGGCGCCGCTCCACGACATCCGGCGGCGCCGTGATGGAGACGACCACCAACCGATCCCAAGCCCGGGCGAACGCCGCAATTTCCCCCCGAGAGCCGTTGACGAGCACATTGCGCCCGGCAAGGAGGTCGTCATGGATGGTTCGGCGAACCCCATAGGCGATCCCATGGGCGTGCCAGGACACCAAAAACTCACCCCTTGCCTCGGCGTCCTTAAATACCTCGGGCGTCACCGCTTCGTGGGCTTCACCCCCGGCATCGGCGGGCCGGGTGATGACGCGGCGCGCGAACACAAACGCATCGTCTTGGGCGAGCTCGGCGTGGGCTCCATCGAGGAGCGTATCCTTGCCGACGCCGCTCGGCCCCACCACAAGGAAGAGAACGCCTATTCCTTGCGGCGTGGCGTCTGAGTCTTCCCCGTCAGGCGGTGATGGGTTTGCGGCAGCCTCTGATCGTGTGGCGTCCATCGGGCGCACCTTCAAGATCGCGTCGGCAGCCATCTGTTCGGCCCGACTGCGGGCAAGCTTCTACCAATTCGAACGAGTATTTGCGAACGGCCCACGATGACGCCGCCATAAAGCGCATGGCCTTGGGTGAATGAAAAAAGTCCGGCTGGGCGGCCGGACTTTTGCAGTCAGTGTTCGACGTTGCGCCAGAGCTTGCGCTTGGTGAGGAAGAAAAGGAGCGCAAGCACCGCCAGGAACACCATGACCCGGAAGCCGATCTCCTTGCGTTCCTCAAGCTTTGGTTCGGCCGCCCACATCATGAACGCGGAGATATCAGCGGAGTACTGTTCAAGGGTCTCGGGCGTACCGTCGGTGTACTCAACCTGACCGTCCCGTAAGGGCGGCGGCATGGAAATCCAATCACCGGCGAGGAAGACCTTGTTGTACCACTTGCTGGGCACCGGCTCGACGTCGGCAGGGGGGTCCTCGTAGCCTGTGAGGAGGGAGTAGATGTAGTCCGGACCGTTCTCGGCGTAGTTGGCGAAGGCGTCGATCACAAAGCCGGGAAACCCGCGATGCTCGGCCCGAGCCTTGGCAAGGAGCGAAAAGTCAGGCGGGTAGGCGCCACCGTTGGCAGCGGCGGCCGCGATCTTGTTCGCATAGGGAGGCGGAAAGTGGTCCGCCAGAACAGCCGGGCGATCGAACGGCTGACCGGTCTCGTTGGAAATGTCGGTAATGGTGTACTCGCTGGCGATCTGCTTGACCGCTTCCTCCGACAAATGAGGCCCCTGCTCAGACGTGAGCGTTCGGAACGCCACCAGCTCCATGGAATGGCAGTACTGGCAGGCCTCGCGGTAGACCTTTAGGCCACGCTGAAGCTGACCCTGATCGTACTGCCCAAAAATGCCGGAGAAGGTCCACGCCTGCTTGGTGACGTGATGACCGCTCTCTCCGGCCGCCATGGCGGGCACACCGGAGAACATCGCGAAACCCGCGACGAGCGCCATGGCCTTTGCCAGACCGGATCGTGCCAGTCCCATGGGCTTAGTCCTTCTTCGGTGCTGCGGGAGCACCGCCGGGTTGGGCAACGCCGCCACCCTTTGACTCGCCGGACTGGGATCCCGGAAGGGCTGAGGAAGGTTTTCGCATCCCGCCCAAAGACCAGCCAGCCTTTCCATCGCCGGAACCACCGGAATGCTTGGCAAGCACAGCCTCTGCGATGGAATTGGGCACCGGCTTTGGTTTCTCGATGAAGCCGAGCACCGGCATGATCACCAGGAAGAAGCCGAAATAGTAGAGGGTGAACACCCGCGCGAGCAGAACGTAGATCCCCTCAGCCGCCTGGGCGCCTAGCCAACCCAGTATGATGCAGGTGACAACGAACAGCCAGAACGCGATCCGGTAGAGGGGACGATAGGCTGCCGAGCGGACCTTAGAGGTATCGAGCCAAGGCACGATGAAGAGGACCAGCAGCGCACCGAACATCAACAGCACACCACCCAGCTTTGACGGCACCGCCCTGAGGATCGCGTAGAACGGTAGGAGGTACCATTCAGGCACGATGTGGGCCGGGGTGACCAGCGGGTCCGCCTGAATGTAGTTGTCCGGGTGGCCCAGGTAGTTCGGGATATAAAATACGAAGTAGGCGTAGAGCAGGCAGAACACGAGAAGGGCGAAGATGTCCTTGATCGTGATGTACGGGTGGAACGGGACCGTATCCTTCTTCGATTTGATCGAAACGCCCGCAGGGTTGTTGTTGCCCACCACGTGAAGCGCCCAGATGTGCAGAACGACAACGCCCGCAATCATGAACGGCAGCAGATAGTGGAGCGCGAAGAAGCGGTTCAGCGTCGCATTGTCCACCGCAAAGCCGCCCCACAGCCACTCAACGATCGGCGGGCCGATCAGCGGGAGCGCGGAGAAGAGGTTGGTGATCACCGTGGCGCCCCAGAAGGACATTTGCCCCCAGGGAAGGACGTAACCCATGAAGGCGGTGGCCATCATGAGGATCAGGATGATAACCCCGAGCATCCAAAGGATTTCGCGCGGCGCCTTGTAGGAGCCGTAGTAGAGACCGCGGGCGATGTGCAGATAGACCGCGATGAAGAACATCGACGCGCCCACCGCATGGATATAGCGGATCATCCAACCGTAGTTGACGTTGCGCATAATGTGCTCAACGCGGTCGAAGGCGATCTCCGTGTTGGCGGCGTAGTGCATCGCCAGCGTGATGCCCGACACGATCATGGTGATCAGCATGAACGTCAGGATGGCGCCGAAGGTCCACATGTAGTTGAGGTTCTTCGGGGTCGGGAAGTCTATGGCCTGCTCGTTGGCCAGCGAGAAAATGGGCAGCCTCGAATCGACCCAGCGCACCACCGGGTTCTTGGGCTGAAATGACGAGTGACCGTGTCCTGCCATATTCCTTATCTCAGTCCCTAGCCGACAACGATGGTGGATTCGGACGCAAATACGTACGGCGGAATATCAAGATTGGTAGGCGCCGGCCCTTTGCGGATGCGGCCCGCAGTGTCGTAGTGGGAGCCGTGACAGGGACAAAACCAGCCGCCAAAATCCCCAGAACTGCCGATGGGCACGCAACCAAGGTGGGTGCAGATGCCAATCATCACCAACCACTCCTCGCGCTCCAGGGCAGCACGGTTCACGTCCGTTGCCGGCCCGTCGGGGCCGTCCGGATTGTTCGGGTTGCGCGCCAGCGGATCGGGAAGATCGGAGAGCGGGGTATCCTTGGCGGCCTGGATTTCTTCCTCCGTGCGGCGGCGGATGAAGACTGGCTTGCCGCGCCACATGACGGTCAGCGCTTCGCCCACCTGGAGCGAGCTGACGTCCACTTCGATGGAGGCGAGCGCCTGGGCAGACGCGTCGGGGTTCATCTGGTCGATGAACGGCCACACCACCGCGCCCAATCCGACCACTGACATGGCGCCAGTGGCAATATAGAGGAAGTCACGCCTCGTCGGTTCACCACCGTGCGCGGCGTTGTCCGTGGTCGTCACTCGGGTCTCCTGTCGCCCAACCTTACAATCTTTCTAGGTCACATGCATTGCTGAGCCAGACCTGTAAAGTGCAAGCGCGCACTGACACCTTGTCGCAAACCGTCGGCTCGGACGGTCAAGGGGCCCGACGGTGGCCCCATCGACGACCCTTGTTTGCCCGCCACGCTGAAAAAGCGCACCTTTTTATTCGGTAATGGACATCGCGCTTTATCAACCTGACATTCCACAAAATACCGCGGCCATCTTGCGCACGGCGGTGTGCCTCAACCTTGATGTTCATGTCGTGGGGCCGGCAGCGTTCGACCTTTCCGATCGCGCCATGGGCCGCGCGGGCCTCGATTACGCCGCCCGCGCTGCAATCAAGCGTCACGACAGTTTCGGCGCCTTTGAGGCTGGGGCGCGCCGAATCGTCTTGCTCACCACCAGCGCGGCAACGCCCCTTCAGGCTTTCAAATTCCGCCCGGACGACACGCTTCTGTTCGGACGGGAATCAAGCGGGGTCCCTGAGGCTGTCCATGAAGCTTGCGTGCACAAGGTGCGCATCCCCATGGCACCGGACACGCGATCGCTCAATCTTTCGGCGGCCGTTGCCATGGCCGCATTCCACGCCCTCGCGGCCACCGCGTCCATCGAACAGAAAGGCCTTGCATGACCGCCCCGAAGGAAAAAGGCGCACAGTTGCCCGACCCGGAGATTTTGAGCGCACGACAAGCCGAAGCGCGGGCATGGTTCGAGGCCCTGCGCGATGACATTTTGACCCTTTTCGAGGCGTTGGAGGACGAAGCGCCGGCCCACCCGGACGCCGCAGAGCCGGGCCGAGCCACCCGCGAGCCCTGGGAGCGGACCAACCACGACGGCGCGAAGGGTGGCGGCGGCGTGATGGGGATGCTGCGCGGGCGCTTCTTCGAAAAGGCGGGGGTTCACACCTCCACCGTCCACGGCACCTTTTCTGAGGCGTTTCGAGGACAGATCCCGGGCTCCCAAGAGGATCCGCGATTTTGGGCCTCGGGCATTTCGCTGATTGCTCACCCCTGGAACCCGCAAGCGCCCACGGTGCACATGAACACGCGCTACGTGGTGACCACCCGCAACTGGCTCGGCGGCGGCGCCGACCTCACGCCCATGCTCGACCGCAGGCGCGGCCAGGACCACCCCGACACCGTGGCCTTCCACGAAGCCTTCCGCACCGCCTACGACCGCCACGGCGTGCGCGACTACGCCACCGACAAGGCCTGGTGCGACGAGTATTTTTCCCTGCCGCACCGCGACAACGAAATGCGCGGCATCGGCGGCGTCTTTTATGACTACCACGCCTCCGGCGACTGGGATGCGGATCTGGCGCTCACCAAAGACATCGGCCGCACGTTCATCGCCATCTACGGGGAGATCGCGCGCCGCACCATGCACGAGGCCTGGGACGAGACCGACCGCCACGAGCAGCAGGTGCGGCGGGGCCGCTACGTGGAATTCAACCTCCTATACGACCGCGGCACCATCTTTGGGCTCAAGACGGGCGGCAATACGGTCTCGATCCTTTCCTCGATGCCGCCATCGGTGCGTTGGCCCTAAGTGTCCTTGGCTTGGTCGAGGAGTCAGTTGGGAACGGCAATGCGCTCGGACGGGTCTTCCATCTCGTGGAGGCGGCGCGCTGCGGTCTGGGCAATGCGTAGCGTCATGGCGCGGCGGGCCGGCGCGGAGAGCCTACGCAGCGGCGCTTCGCGGACGATGTCGGCGAAATAGCCGTCGGTCATGAAGAGACCTTCGCTGACAGGAAAAATGTCGCCCACTTCGGGCACCGACGCGAAATAGAGCCGGTCGCACGCGGTCTTGTAGCTGGGCCACTTGTCGTCCGCCCGGTAGTCGGCGAGGCAGGATTTGATTTCCACGATCCAGATCTCGCCATTTGAACCGATGGCAGCGAGGTCGGCACGGCGCCCGGAAGGAAGGGTCAGCTCTGGAACGGCGGCAAAGCCCATTTCCCGCAGGAGCCTAAAAATCCCCCTGCGCACCTTCAGAGCTGCGGCGGACTGGCGCCCGTCCACCATCGGCTCCACGTCGAACGCGCTCAATAACGGCATCGACACCCCCAACAGGGGCTCATGGCACACGATCTACGACCTGCACGCAAGGAAATTGGCCGGTTAGGGCTCGAAATGGTTGGACTTGGGGAAGCCGGGCGGTGCCATGCGGCCGGCGGAGGCGCGCTCGCCCCGGTACTCGGCCAGCTGTTCCATGCTGCGCGTGTGGCGCCGGCCGCTAGAGTCTGTCCAGTTCAGGCCGGCTTCGGCGGTGAACGTAACAATGTCGGAGAGGCCGCCGTCCTTGTAGCGCTGGAGGCGCACGCCACGGCCTTTGGCGAGGGTCGGCACCTGCTCGATGGGGAAAATGAGGAGTTTGCGGTTCTCACCCACCGCCGCCACATGGTCGCCGTCTACCCGGACGGCCCGATAAGCCTGGTCGCCGTCAGCGGGCGACATCACCTGGCGGCCGCGTTTGGTGGTGGCGATAAGATCATCCGCCGCCACGATGAAGCCCCGCCCCGCCTTCGAGGCCAGCAACCACTGGGCGTCGTCCTCGTGCAAGAAAATGGCGGCGACTTCGACGCCTCCGTCCAGTTCCAGGAGGAGCCGCAACGGCTCGCCATGGCCACGCCCGCCGGGCAGCCTGTCGACACCCAACGTGTAGACCCGGCCGTCGCTGGCGAGCACCTGAAGCTTGTCGGTGGTTTCCGCGTGGAGCCAGGTGCGCAGGTCGTCGTCCTGGCGAAAGGCGAGACCGTCGACATCCTTGGCGTGACCGCGCAGCGCCCGGATCCAGCCCTTTTGGGATAGCACCAAGGTGACCGGCTCGCGCTCGATCATCGCCTCGGCCACCACGTCGGCGCTGGTGGTGGGCGCGTCGGCAAACGTCGTTCGCCGCGCCCCAAGCGGGGTATCTTTGCCGAACATTTTTCGCACCTGGCGGATGGACGCCGCCACCTTGTCCCACTGCTTGCCTTCGCTCGCCAGGAGTGCCTCCAACTCCGCCCGTTCCTTGGTGAGGCGCTCATGTTCGCGGCGGATCTCCATCTCCTCCAGCTTGCGCAGGGACCGCAGGCGCATGTTGAGGATGGCTTCCGCCTGCACATCGGTGAGGGTGAAGGCGTCGATCAACTCGGCCTTGGCATCGTCCGCCTCACGGATGATTTTGATCACCCGGTCGAGATCGAGATAGACGATGAGGAAGCCGTCGAGGATTTCCAGGCGATGGACCACCTTGCCGAGCCGGTGCTCGGCGCGGCGCACAGCCACCTCCTTCATGTGGTCAAGCCACGCGCGGATGACCTCGACCAGTCCCACGACACGGGGCACCTGACCCTGCATCAGGACGTTCATGTTGAGCGAGATGCGGCTTTCGAGGTCAGTGAGCTTAAAAAGGCTCTCCATCAAGAGCTCGGCGTCGACGGTGCGGGCGCGCGGCTCCAGGACCACGCGCACGTCCTCCGCGCTTTCGTCGCGCACATCGGCCAGGAGGGGTAGCTTCTTCGCCTCCAAAAGTTCTGCGATGCGCTCGATCAGACGGCTCTTTTGGACCTGATAGGGGATTTCGGTGACGACGATTTGCCAGGTGCCGCGTCCGGTTTCCTCCCGCTCCCAACGCGCCCTTGTGCGAAATCCGCCGCGGCCGGTGCGGTAGGCCTCGGCGATGGCATCGGGCGGCTCAACGATGATGCCACCGGTGGGAAAGTCAGGGCCCGGGATTTTTTCCAGGATCGTGCCGAGGCCGGCCTTGGGGTGTTTGATGAGGTGGAGGGCCGCATCCGCCACCTCGGCGGCGTTGTGGGGCGGCACATTGGTGGCCATTCCCACCGCAATGCCGGCTGCGCCGTTGGCAAGGAGGTTGGGAAACCCGCCGGGCAGCACCACCGGCTCCCGCTCCGAGCCGTCATAGGTGTCGCGGAAATCGACGGCGTCCTCGTCGAGGCCGTCGAGCAGAAGCTTCGCGACATCGGTGAGGCGCGCTTCGGTGTAGCGCATGGCCGCCGCGCCATCGCCATCCACGGTCCCAAAGTTGCCCTGCCCGTCCACCAGCGGGTAGCGGACGGCAAAATCCTGGGCGAGCCGCACCAGCGCGTCATAGACCGCGGTGTCGCCGTGGGGGTGGAACTTACCGATGACGTCCCCGACGACGCGGGCGGACTTCTTGAAGGCCTGACCCGGGTCAAGGCGCAGCTGGCGCATGGCGAAGAGCAGCCGACGATGGACGGGTTTCAGGCCGTCCCGCACGTCCGGGAGCGCCCGGTGCATGATGGTGGAGAGCGCATAGGCGAGATAGCGCTCCTCAAGGGCTTCCTTGAGGTCGACAGCTTCTTCGTCGGGGGGGACTAGATCCTCGCTCACCAACACTCCTCTTAGGCCGGGCAAGGTGCCGAGCCCCAGGCGCCACCCCAGCAGCCGCGCTCAATTAACGTTTCTCTCATGGACGGCGCCGGGGCTGCTGGCAATGGCCTTGATGGCGCCCGCCCCCGTCATCCACCGCCGGCGTTCGGGGTCCATGGGGCCCGGCCGCGCAAATGGATGGTACGTCACAATTCTTGCGCAACGAGACCCCAACTCTCACCAATTGCGCCATTTGTGATGTCAATCATCGTATTTGTCGCGGTTTGCGGCCAATTCCCGTGCATCGAAGCGAGGGCCTTTTGATGCCGCAGCTTCGGTCATCACTCACTGGAAACGGCCTGACGACGCCCTGCAGCAGCAGGGCGCGGCCAGCGAATTATGGGAGATTTGAGCGTGGCGATACTTTCGCGTGCCGAAGCCATCGAGGCCGGCCAATATAACAAGAAACGGGCTCGGCGCGTGGGATGGAGCGGCCGCTGGAACGGTGTGTGTCAAGCGCTCGGCGTTGCGAGCCCGCAGGTGACGCCAGAGGATTTTAGCGAACTGGTGGCGAGCTGGCAGAGCCGCCACAAGCCGCTGAAGCCGGACGGTAAGCTTGGCAACGAGACATGGCGGCGGATGCTGCCGGCCACGCAATATGGCTATGGAGCCGTGCCGGCGCCCCATTGGCTCCCCAAAGGCCCGCCCCACCGCGCGCCCGTGGGCCGGGTGCGCACCACCAACTTCGACAACCCCTGGATGGACATCGCCAAGGACGAGATGACGACCCACTGGCGCCAGGGCAACAAGCCCATCTGGGAGAAGAATTCCGACGTTGACGAAGGCTATTTCGAATGCTGCCCCTATTTCGGCAAGCGGCGCCACGAAGCGGGCGCACCACGCAACATCGACAACAACGCCTGGTGCGCGGCGTTCGTGAACTTTTGCCTTCACACCGCCGGCTACAGCCACACCGGCAGTTCCGGCGCCATGTCTTTCCGCAAGCGGAAGTACTGGGATTTTGAGGCATTGCCGGAGCCCAAGCGCGGCTGCGTCATCGTGTGCGAGAGCGGCTCTTACGACCACGTCGCCTTCCTCGACGAGTGGGGGGATGACGACCTGCCAGCCAATCCGAGGGGCGACGTGGACGGCAAACGCTCGCGCAAGCTCCACCTGCTTGGCGGCAACCAATCCAAGAAAGGGACTGTGAACTCAAAGAGTTACAACACCTGGAAGCTGCGCGCGGCGAAGGACAAGTGGGGCAACCGTTCCCCGTATCTGTGGCCGCTCCAGGGCGAGGACCACAACTGCAACTGCGAGCTGGAGACTGCGCGCCCGCATCACTGCGGCCTTCTTTGGCTCTAAAATGATCCGCCGGCCGGGCTTTGCCGGCACAGCCCGGCGCGGCCCATTAGCCTGCTTCCGATGAGGCGGGTGCGAGCGGCACAATGACCTCGTTGCGCCGCAAAAAGGGGAGCCGCCAGGGCGGGTCGTAGTAGGCGTAGCGAGGCGGACCGGCCGGAGTGAGCCCGTTGTCCGCCATCCATTTTTCAAGCGCCGCGGTGCGCTCCGCCAGGGCTTTATCCCGCGCCACGCCAGAAAAGCGCACCGCTGCCACCCGCTCCGCCGGCATCGTCGTCACCTGCACCGTGTCCGATGTGGGCTCCGGCAAAGTTTCGGATGTGAACGCCTTGGGCATTACGAACGAGACGGTCCAGCGCTCGTCCCCGGAGGGCGCCTGCACCACCGGCGCGGTCATCTCTATTTTAGCGCCCTCGCGCTCGGGCTCCTGGACCACGGGCGCGGTCATTTCGATTTTTGCCTTCGGCTTGTTGTCGCCGAAAATGAAGCCGGCCAGCGGGGAAAATCCTTTGCTGGCAGCCTCTTGCCGCTCCCCGGACACGTTGGTGCTTGCCACCAGCATCGGCGCGTACTGACGCACCTCGAACGAGCCCTCAGCCATTTCCACGGTGTAGTCCGGCTCCTC
>JBCCYN010000089.1:0-20297 GCA_039189655.1 Pseudomonadota bacterium
CCGCGACTTTCTCAAAATCCAAAATCGCACTCCAAACTTCATCGCGCGCCAACGCGTCGATGACCGTCTTGGAGAGCGCGGCAGCGGCCGCCACACGACGCTCCGATTCCGCATTTCGCAGGGCAAAAAGGTCCGGCGAGTTCTCGGCTATGGGAGGAACGTCGTCGTAGCCATGGACGCCCCTGGGCAGGTGTTCCAGGTCATCCAGGGCGCCCACGACGAACCCATGGCTCGCCAAATTTGCCAACATTAGGGCGTTGTCGTCGCGCACCGATCCACCGCCTGGATGGTATAGAATCAGTTTTTTCTGTCCTCTCAAAACCACCGGCGGCTTGTCAGAGTTCCGCCCTTCGAGCGGCGGCTCCGCCTGCGCGACCTGCGCACCAGTGACATCAGCGGTGGCCAACATTGTGCCGGCCCGCCAATCCTCTCGGTGCACTGCGGAACGTTTCGAGGGATACCACATATCCACCGGAATGGTGTCCCCCGACACATGCGCCCGAAAGACCGCCCTAGCCACACCGTATGGCCCGGTCGGCGCAGGCGTATTGCGCAAATAGACGAGCTTTCGCAAATGGTCTTTGGTAGCGGATGCTATGGTCGGCGCATAAAGGGTTGCCAGTGCACCGGCAGCAGCAATGCCGAAACCCGAAAAAATGGTCCGTCGCGAGAGTGTTACGGTTTTCATGGCGCAACGGCCGCTTTGCTATGCCGTGAGCGATCGAGCTGCGTCAGTTTGTGCTCAAGAGTTTCCTCGATAGACGGAAGCTGCGGATGTTCAGTGCTTGTCGTACCGTGAGGGCGAACGTGGACCACATCCAGCGGGCCGACGGCGACCCTTGTCCAACCAAGGCTCGGGTCATATCCCGGTCCCATGGGCGAGTCTGGGGTGAGCATCTGTAAGATGGGAAGATCCGTCACGTCCGGGTGGTAAGCGTTGCGAGCCCCCATCAGCGTCAACAGAAAATCCTCTTGCTCCACGGAGCCGGTGCGCGGCGGGATCGCACGAATTACTCCCAGTGCTTTGAGGATGTGGAAAAAGTTCAGCTTGTGCGGAATTGAGTAGTTGCCAAGGAATTGGATGACCGTCTTCTGACCGCTACGAACACTTTTGAAGTTGTCTCGCACCGCCCGCAGGCGCACCTGCCAACGCTGCAGCCAGCCCATGGAAGCCCCGTAGCTTGGGTGCCACATATTCACGGTCGCAAGGAGCAGGATGTCCTCACCCGCTTCGCGTAGTTGTCGCGCCATCTCGACGGCAAGTACACCGTGAACGCACTCACCGAAGAGGATGTAGGGCCCGTGGGGCTCTTTCTGTCGCATGACGGCGATGTACTTCGCTGCCATTTGTGGAAAGTCGAGACCGGCCAAGCCATGATCGTGCCCGGGCTCATAAAATCGCACAGTAAATATGTGCCGGTCTGCCGCGGGAGTTCCGAGGAGGCCGTGCAGTATGCTGACATTGTTGACGCCGATGGCTGTTGCGTTGGCTCCGGCTGGCGATAGTTCAACCAACCGCCACTCATCGTCATCGCTGCCGGCCTCGGGTTGCGGGGAGCTTGGCCGCGCCCGGGCGATTTCTTCGGCAAGATCGCGCACCGTCGGGCGGCGGTAGAGGGTTGCAAGATCAGGCTTGTGGCCAAATTCCGCGTCGATCTTCGCCAGGAGCCGCACCGTCAAAAGGGAGTGTCCACCAAGATCGAAGAAGTTCGATGTGGGACGAACGTCTGTGACGCCCAGAACATCTTGCCAGATAGCGATGAGCCGGTGTTCGATGTGTGTCGCGTCCAGGCCGTCGCTGGCGTAGGTTTTTGCCAGTGCGGCGGGCACACGCGGCACCACAAGCTTGGCGCGCGCGACCTGGCCAGAACCGTCGCGGGGCATTGCCCGCAGGATGCTTATGCCGTCGGGCACGAAGTCTGGTTCGTTCTTCCCTCGAAGATCCTCCAGAAGGCGAACGGGCAACGCTTCAAGGGGCATCGATACGGACGCTGACGCTGTGACAAAGCCATGGGCCCAGCGTTTGCCGCTTACGTCCGCCTGAACAACCACGGCGGCCGCGTCTACACTATCGTGTTGGCGCAGCACAGCTTCCATGGCTGCGACACCGTCGTGTTCGCGATGCCGTGAACTGAACGCCCCATCAGCAAGGGGTAGTTCACCCACGGGCTTGTCCGGATGCTCCAACGCGAATTCAAAGGCAGACTGCCATCCCTCCAGGAGGGCTTCTGCGGTGCACTGGGTAAACAGGTCGCTGTTATATTCGACCACGAAGCGCGAGCCGCCAGCGTGGTTCACCACTTGAAAGTTGAGATCGTAGATGCCGCCCGGTGCAGGGGACAGCAGGCTCTGCAGCTCGAACGTGCCGTACTGCGCCCTCTCCATGAATTCGCTGCCGAACATATGGTTGATGGAGATGAGCGGGGTGCGCGCGGGATCGCGAACCGGATTGACCGCCTCCACCAACCTGTTGAACGGCACGCCTTGACGCGACAGCGCATCGCGAACCACTGCGGCCGCACCGGCGGCGTGAGCGTCAAAGGTTTTCGCGCTATCCACATCAATGCGCAGCACAAGGTTGTTGATGAAGACGCCAATCATCGCCTCAAGGTCCACGTCGATACGACCTGCAACCTGGGTCCCGAAGAGGACGTCCGAGGAGCCCGTTACCCGCGCGAGCATCGCGCTCAGAACGGCAGCGCTGAAGGCAAATGGCGAGATGTTACAAGCGTTCGCGGCGGCCTCGACACGTTTGGCAAAACTCGGCGTAAGATCAGCGGTGACGTGATGGCATGCGGGGGTTCGCTGGGCAGGCCGAGGGAGATCCGGCTCCAATTCAAAATAGGGTGCGTCTTTAAGACGTTTCGCGAGGTGCGCTACGTCTTCTGAATACACAGCGCTTTGGAAGTATTCGCGCTGCCACAAAGCGTAGTCGGCGTACTGCAAAGGGAGTTCGTCGAGTTCCACACGTTGCCCGACGCTCAGCGCAGCCGCCGCTGCACCAAGTTCACGCCCCAGAACCTTCATCGACCACCCATCGAACACGATTTGGTGGACGGTCATGGCAAGCGTAGCCTCGTTGCGCCCCGTGCGGATGAGCGTGGCGCGAAGCAGACCGGGCCTGGAAAGATCGAAGGGCTTTCCAGCGTCGGCCTGGGCAATGGCATCCACCCGCGCGCCATGGCTTTCCCTGGGCGTGGCTCGCAGATCGATTTCCGACAGATTGAACTCAACCGATCCCATGACCTGCTGTATCGGACGCCCGCCATCATCGACAAAGCGGGTGCGCAAGATCTCGTGCCGGTCGATAACGAGGCGGAACGCCGCCTCAAAGTCTTTCGCTCCGAACTCGCCTTTGACGCCCCAACGGAATGCAACGTTCAGCGCCGGATTGCCCGGGGTGAGTTGGTCCAAGAACCAACAACGCTCCTGCGCCGCAGAGACCGGAAACGACCCCTCCACGTGATCGCTCGGTGCAGTTGCGGGGACAAGGGAATCGGCCGGGCTCATGCGAGAACCGCTACGCTTCGCCGCGCTCCGCCGCGGAACGACCTCAGCGACGGCAAGGCAGACGCCTGACCCTTCGCAGCCGGCGCAACGGCCGCCAGCTCACCAATGGTCGGATGGAGGAAGATGTGCCGCGCTTCCAAGCCGAGTTCTCGATCAGTCATTCGCGCAGCGATGCGGAAGATATCAAGGGAATCGGCCCCGAGTGCGAAGATATTGTCGGTGGTTCCGATGGAGGAGACCCCCAACACTTCGCTCCAGATCTCTAGGAGTGACTGTTCCAGTGAGTTTCGTGGCAACACAATTTTCCGGCCTGCGCCAGTTGCAACGGCGGCAGGCATCGGGAGTGCTTTGCGGTCGAGCTTGCCGTTTGTAGTTTGCGGCAGAGCATCAAGAACTACGAATACTGAAGGCACCATGTAATTGGGTAGCTGATGGGCCAGTTGCATCGAGATAATCTCCGGTGTCGGATCGGCACCATCCGCAGCGACCACATACCCTACGAGTTGGCGGTTGCCTGCGCTGTTTTCGCGAACGTCAGCGACCGCCTTTGTGACGCCCGGAACGGCTCGCATGGCCGTCTCCACGTCGCCAAGTTCGATGCGAAAGCCACGCAACTTCACCTGGTTGTCGCGCCGGCCAAGGAGCTGAATGGTGCCGTCCGGGAGCCGGCGCCCCGCATCGCCCGTACGATATAGACGCATCGGCGCTGCGCGTCCCGGCAGGGCAATCATGCGAAACGCCGCGTCGTTGAGATCCGGGCGCCGGTGGTAGCCGAGCGCAAGCCCGTCCCCGCCAATCCACAATTCGCCAGCGGCACCAATGGGAGCCAGCTGCTCGTTGGGGTCAAGGATGTGCATCTCGGTGTTGGCGATGGGCTTGCCGATTGTGATCTGGTCGGCGGGCGCGTTGATCTTTGCAAGGGACGACCAAATCGTCGTTTCGGTCGGGCCGTACATGTTCCAGAGTGATTGCGCGCCTGACGCGAGCTTTGCCGCCAGATCGGATGGCAGCGGCTCACCACCGGCGAGGATTTTCAATTCTTTGCTTGGCGCAAACCCCGCCTCAAGCAACATGGACCAAAGCGTCGGCGTCGCCTGGCAAACCGTGATGGCCGCAGTGTCGAGCATCTTCACCAGGCGGAAGCCATCGAGCACGTCTTCGGTGTCCGCAATGACTACATTGGCACCCACGGTGAGCGGCAGGAAGAGTTCTAAGACTGCAATGTCGAAGGACACCGTGGTCACGGCGAGAAGTGTATCGTCCGGCGAAAGTCCAGGTTCCCGGGCCATAGAATGGAGAAAATTTACCACCGCCCGATGGGGAACCGCGACCCCTTTGGGCTTGCCGGTGGAGCCGGATGTGAAGATGACATAGGCGGCATCTTCAGCGGTAGGCAGCACGGGCGCGACGGCAGGTTTGGGACCCTTGCGTTCAACGTCGAGGCGCACGAGAGCCATATCGCTGCCATCGGCAAGGGCGGCGACCCCATCGGTTGCAGCGATCAGCCCGAGGGGCGCGGCATCCTCAAGGATCATCGCAAGGCGCGCGGGTGGATGACGCGGATCGAGCGGTACGTAGGTTCGGCCCGCTGCCCACACCGCCAGCAACGCCACCAGCATATCGATGGACCGCTCCACGGCGACAGCAACTCGCCCAGAACCATCCGGTAGCTCGGTGCAAAGCCGGTGCGCCAATTCATCAACCCGCTCGCCAAGCTCTCGGTACGTGATCACCTCGGCTTGATGCACCGCAGCCATGCGGTCCGGGTTGGCTTCCACCTGCGCCCTGATGAGATCAAGGACTGTGGCGCTGCGATCGAACGCCATGGCGGTCGCGTTGAAGCCCTCGACCAGCTCGTGGATCTGCGAAACGGTGTGGAGCGGCGCAGTGTCCACCGCCTGTTCCGGATCGTTGACCAGGTCGCTCAGTAGCGTTTGCCAATGGCCGAGCCAACGGCGCACCGTCGTCTCGTCGAGCACCTCGCTGTTGTAGTCCACGTCGATGCGCAGCCCGTCATCGCCTTCAATGACGTTGAAGAAGGCGTCAAAGTTGGAACGAGACTTCGGGTTCGGAGAAACCTTCGCTTCAAGGCCGTCAAACGATGCTCCGCCGCCGATCCGCTCAAGATTAAACTGGTATTCGGTGAGGGGAAGGCGTCCCACACTCCGCTCCAACTGGAGGGCCCGCACCAGGGTCCCATAGGTGAAATCTTGATGCTCGAATGCTTCAAGAACCTTGGCCTGGGTCGCGGCGAGATGCGCGCCCAGCGTGGTTCCTTGCGCTATCGGAGAACGGATGGGAAGGAAGTTGACGCAGTGCCCCACCAGCGCGGGATCGTCCAAGAGGGACTGCCCCGCCGTCGGACATCCGATGACGATATCCCGCTCGCCCGAGAGCCGCGCCAGGAGTACCTGAAGCGTGCCAAACAAGGTCGTGAAGAGCGTCGCACCCTGCTTCGCGCCGGCCTTCTTCACTGCGCGGTGGAGGTCGGAGCCCAGGTGATACGTGGTGGTTGCGCCGGCGTAGCTGCGCACCGGTGGACGGGGCCGGTCGAGCGGCAATTCCGGAAGCGCGGGGACGGTTTTATAGACGTCTTTCCAGAAAGCCTCTTCCTTCAGACCTTTGTCCGGCGTCCTCGCTTCGTGGACGGCATAGCGAGTAAAACCGGGTACGGACGCAAGCCTAGCCGGCGTCCCGGAAACAGCTTCGTTGTAGAGGGCGGCGAGTTCGTCGACGATGATGTTGAGCGACCAACCATCGCAAACGATATGGTGAGCCGTCACCACCAGGATGTGGCGCTCCGCAGCAAGTCGCACCAACGCAGCCCGCAGCGGCGTTCCGGTCCCAAGGTCAAAGGGTTTTTCCGCGTCATGGGCAAGGACGTCGCGGAAGGCCGGGTCAGGATCGTCCTTCCCCGAAAGGTCAATCCAATCCACCTCAAGGGGCGAAGGATCGGCGACGGAAAAATGAGTGCCGTCCCGAGAAAACACCAGCCGCAGTGCATCGTGACGGGCGACGACACCATTGAGACTTGCGATCAACGCGGTCCGATCGAGGCGGCCGTTCAGTTCCAGAGAGAGCGATTCATTGAAGGCGCACGACGCCTCGTCACCTAGCTGAGCCGCCAGCCACACCTCCGTCTGCGCGGCCGTCAACGGCACTTCGTCCGGGAGCGACGCTTCCGGCTGGGTCATCGGCGTCGTCGGGCTCGCCGGCCGAGCACTGCGCGCCGGCTCGCCATCGGCCGTGAGAATGCCCACCGACTGGAGTTCGTCGATGGCGGCGCGAAAGGCAGCTTCCACGCGCTGAAAGTCATCTTCCAAGTGGGCCGTCGTCAGGAAGCATGCAAAGCCCTCCTGAACATGGATCCCTTGGAGCCGAAGGACTGGGTAGATGAGGCTTGCCAGCGGGTGCGCCCCGGAGAAGGCAGCCGTAAACCAGCTGGAGAACATCTCTGCCGTTACGGGGCAGCCGCGCGCGGCAAGGTCGCCATTGATCGCCGTTGCGAGCGATTTCGTCCGCTCTGCAACTCGCCCGTAGAGTTCCGCACCGTCGCCCTTGATGTGCTCGATGGTCGCCTTCATGGCCGCAAGGACCAGCGGATGGCGGACGAACGTCCCGGCAAAGAACGTGGGCGCCACCTCCGGCACGGACTGATCGCCATAGGACCAGTGGCCGCCGTCGAGGGCATCCATAAAGCGCGCGTCGCCGGCGAGGAGCCCCACCGGCATGCCCCCACCCACGACCTTTCCGTAGGTGGCAAGGTCGCCCTTAATGCCCCAAAGCCCCTGCATACCCGCCGGGTGCACGCGAAACCCTGTCACCACCTCGTCGAACACCAGCGCCCAGTGGGCCTCATCCGCCATGGCCCGCAGCTCGCGTACAAATCCTTCGGGCCGCAGATCGGGATGGCGGCTTTGGACGGGTTCCACGATCACGGCGGCAAGATCATCTCGGTGGGCGCGGATCCATTCGAGGCTTTCCGAATCGCCATACCCGAGCACGGTAATATTGCTCACCGAGCTGCGCGGGATGCCGGGCGCGATGGGCAGCGCGGTCCGGTCGGTGCCTCGCGCCCGACCTTTCACCAGCACCTCGTCGAACTGGCCATGGTAGTCGTTGGAAAATACCACCACACGCTCGCGGCCGGTGACCGCGCGTGCCACCCGCATCGCCGCCATCACAGCTTCGGATCCGGTGTTGCAGAAGGTGACCCGCTCGTGGCCGGTCATCTGCGCGATCATCTCAGCCACCTCGCCGGCAAGGACCGCCTGGGGACCGATGGCAAACCCATCTGCCGCTTGCGCCGCTATCGCCTCCAGCACGAAGTCAGGGGCGTGCCCGAACGCGGTCTGGCCATAGCCGTTTACGAGGTCAAGGTATTCGTTGCCGTCGACGTCCCAGATGCGCGAACCCTTCGCCTTCGCGCCCACGAGGGGAAAGACCAGTTCTTTCCAGTCGGCACGAAAACCGGCCGCGGACCGTGGGTCGGCAAGGTGCTTTCTGTGCTTGGCGGCGTAGGCCTTCGATCCGGCATTGCGCGTTTCGTACCGCGCGATGAGATCGGCGATATACTGATCCTGCACCGCCGTACGGTCCAACGCGCCCTTTTGGGAAATACCGGCAAGGGCAAAGCGGGACGAACTACTCTGGGCTAACGTTGGGGCATCGGTGGGTGTGTCCGGAACGTCTTGTGCCGAGACCGGCACCGCTCTTTTCGCAGGCGTTGATGCAAGCGTCGGCGCAGTCGCGGAGGTCGGCGCAGGCGCTGGGGTCGGCACAACACGCCCCGCCTTGCTTTCCAACGACTGTAGCTGTTGGGCAAACAGCGCCTGCATCGCCTGGACCTGGGCAACCATCAACGATTGAACGTCAGCCCCTTCGCCAGCACTGGCCTGAGTGGTCGACGGCATTGTCGTCGCCGGGACTTCAATCCTTCCGCGATCAATAATTGAGGGCGCTTGTTCCGCCGCCTGGGTTCCTTCAGCATCCGTGTGAGAGGCGGACGCTGGTGCGCCGACGAGCGTGGCCACCACTTCCGCGCTCAAAGTCGGCGCGATATCCGAGGCGAGGGCAGCGACACTTGGAACGGTGGATAGGAGCTGTCGAAAGGTAATCTCAACGCCGTAGTCTCTGCCGATTCTTTGCGAGAACTGACCTAAAAAAAGCGAATCAAAACCCAACTCCAAGAACGTCGAATGCGCCTCCTCGATGCCAAGCGGCTCGCCTGACAAGTCGCTCAGGGTCTCCATCAGTGCCACGGACAGCGCCGCTTCCACCTCGCTTTCTGGTGGTGTGGATGACGACATCTGCGCCTCTCTCCTCCGCTCCACCCGGGTTGGAGCAGGAGCCTCTTCCGCAAGCATCGCGCGGCGACCTACAATCTTTGATTGCACTTGATATGTGGGAGCAGGCGCATCGACCCAGTGCCGCTGACGCGAAAACGGATAGTGCGGCAATGACACCCGGTGCACGTCGCCCCTGGGCCATTCGTCAAACGCCACCGGCGCACCGGCGCACCAAATGTCTCCGATGCCCGCCTCGAACGTCACCTGATCGTCAGCGTCTCGGTTATGGTCGGGCAGTGACTGGGTAAGCGCCCGGGTGCCGGATCGACCAACGGTCTGGCCAGCAAACGCAAGAAGTGTACGACCAGGCCCCATCTCGATCATCGCCGGTCGCTTGTCTCCTGCGGCGAACGCGATGGCGTCGGCAAAGCGAACGCACGCCCGACAGTGTTCACCGATGGACGCTGCGGACCATGGCTCGCGGGCGGTGACGGACCGACCAGTGACAGCGGAAACCATCGGGATGCTTGGCAGCTGAATGTCGACGCTGGATGCCGCTTCGGTCATCGGTCCGACGACTTCGTCCATCATGTGGCTGTGGAACGCGTGGGACGTGTGAAGCCGCTTGGCGGCGACGTTCCGCCCGCGAAAAATTTGCTCCATCTGCGCGATGGCATTGTCGGGCCCGGCAACGGTGCAAAGGTTGGGCGCGTTCACCGCGGCAACATCAACGCCATCCACCAGCGCCGCTTCTACCTCTTCGGCGGCCGCGCGCACCGACAACATGGCGCCCCGCTCGAGGCTTTGCATCAGTTCGCCCCGGCGGACGATGAGCCGTAGCGCCTCTTCGAAGGTGAGGATACCTGCGAAGGCCGCCGCCGCGAATTCTCCCACGCTGTGACCCACCAAGACGTCCGGCCGAACGCCGCGGGACTCCCAAAGCTTTGCAAGGGCGAAGGACGTGATGAAGAGGGCCGGCTGTGTCAGTCGCGTTTCGCTGAGGGCGCGGGCGGCGTCGGCGTCGCTCACCTCGCCGTAGCAAAGGAGCCTCGCCATGTCGCAGTCAATCAGCGGCTCAAGCATGGCGACGCCTTGGTCGATCCACTGGGCGAACTCGGGCTCGTTCCGGTAGAGCCCGCTTCCCATGCCGGGGTACTGCGCGCCCTGCCCCGGAAACAGGAATGTCACCGGAACGTGGGATTCCGCTTCTCGCGACTTACGTTTCTCATCGCACAACGCATCAATGGCATCTTGGCGACTGGCCACTGCCGCGGCGAAGCGATGGCTGAACGCCTTGCGGCCGCACTGCAAGGTGAACGCTGCATCGGCGAGGGATAGGTCACCATTCGCCGACAGCTTTTTGGCTACCGCATGACGCATCCTTGAAAGCTCAGCTTCCGTGCGGGCCGAAAGCGTAAGGAGCGATATTGCTTCCTCCGCAGCAGCACCGGCCCCGGTCGGCGGCTCCTGCAAAACCACATGAACGTTTGTGCCGCCGACGCCGAAGGAGCTGACACCAGCAGTGCGCGGACTGCCGGTTTCCGGCCAGTCTGTGAGCGCGGTGGGAACGTAGAACGGCGAATGATCCAGATCGATGGCCGGATTGGGCGATTGAAAATGGGTGAGTGGCGGGATCACTCCATCTCGCACCATGAGCGCGGCTTTGATGAAACCCGTCACCCCCGCCGCAGCGTCGAGGTGGCCAATATTGGCTTTCGCCGAGCCCAGCGCACAGGAACCTCGACCAGCACCTTCGAAGGCGTCAACCAGGCCGTGGAACTCAATGGGGTCGCCCAACGGGGTCGCGGTGCCGTGGCACTCCACATATCCCACCTGGGTTGGGTCAATACCAGCATCAGCGTGGGCAAGGCGGATTGCTTCGGCCTGCCCACCCACGCTCGGCGCGGTGAATGCGACCTTGTCGGACCCGTCGTTGTTGATCCCACAGCCACGAACCACCGCATAAATCTGATCGCGATTGGCCAAGGCATCATCGAGCCGCTTTAAGACCACCACCCCGGCGCCGTGTCCAAAAACGGTTCCGTTGGCGGCGGCATCGAAGGGTCTGCAGGTACCGTCAGCGGACACCATCCCCCCGTCTTGCGCAAAATATCCGCGTCTTTGGGGAAAGGTGATAGACACACCGCCGGCGAGGGCCACATCCGTGTGGCCAAGGCTTAGGGCCTGGCATGCTTGGGCAATTGCCGTCAGCGAGGTGGAGCATGCGGTCAATACCGTGACCGCGGGCCCGCGCAGGTCGAGCTTGTAGGCCACGCGTGTGGCAAAACCATCGACGCTCGCCCCCACCAGCATGGGGAAACACCCCACCTGATAGTTCGACGTACATTCCTCGATGGTGGCACGGTCGCGAAGGACGTGATGCCAAAAATAAGTGGGCGCGCTACACCCCGCCCAAACCCCCACCGCCCCTGGATAGCGTGACGGATCGAGCCCCGCGTCTTCCAGCGCCTCCCAACAGATTTCCAAAAAAACGCGCGACTGCGGATCTGTCAGCGCCGCTTCCTTGGCATACATGTTGAAGAAGCCTGCATCGAACAAATCGACGTCATCCAATACTGGCTTGGACGCTACATAATCTTTGGATGATCGCTGTGTGGGCGTGAAGCAGTCTTCCAGTTCTTCCGGCTCAAAATGCGTCGTGAGCGTCTTGGCGCCTTTGAGATGCGCCCATAGGGACGCGACGTCCGGGGCCCCCGGAAAGCGACCCGACATACCAACAACGGCGTAACCCAAAGCTGGCTCGTGGGTATCGAGGTCGGTCGGCGCAGTAAAACTTCCGGCGTGCATATTCATCGTGCCCGGCGCACGCTTTGCAGGCGAGATGTCTTTTCCGCCCGTGGACCATTTGGGATGGACGCGCTGACGCGCCGTAGGAGTTGCGTTGCCGGTTCGCGGACGAGACCTTCAATGGCAGCAGCAAGATCGTGGATCAGCGGATGGCGGAACATCAACACAATATCGAAGCTGCGCCCGAGGCGTTTTTGAAGAGCAGCGTGGGCTTCCATCATCTGCAGCGAGCGGCCGCCCAGATCGAAAAACGTTTGGTCAGGACGGATCTCGCGGCACTGCAGCACTTCCCGCCAAACATCAGCGATGAGCGCCTCGACGGACGAAGATTCCGCTCCTTGCTCTGCCTCAGTCCGACGATCGGACTCGCTCGCCTGCCGGGCTGCCAACGCTGCGCCAAGAGCGTCTCGATCAACTTTTCGCCCCGGCGTAAGCGGAAAAGATTCCACGACCTCAATGTCGTTGGGAACCATGAATTCCGGAATGGTACGCAGCAACCGAGCACGCAGTTTGTCAGAAAAATCAGCGGCGGCGGCACAGGCCGGCCGAACAAAGCCGACGATCCGCTTGCCTGCCGAACGATCCGCCACCGCCAATGCGGCAGCATCGGCAACATGGGAATCGGCGCGAAGGGCGTTCTCCACGTCGTCCAGCTCAATGCGGCGCCCCATGACCTTGATCTGCCGATCAGCGCGCCCGCAGAACTCGAAAACTCCGTCCGGCCGGCGGCGAGCGAGGTCGCCCGTAAGGTAGGCGCGCGTCGGCGTTTCGTCGCCGAGATCGAGCAGCACAAACTTGCGAGCGGTTTCTTCTGGTCGGTTGAGATAGCCGATTGCCAACCCCGCACCGGTGACGGCGAGTTCTCCCATTTCGCCATCGACTACCGGCTGTCGAGAATTATCCACGATAGCCATCCCGCAACGCGACACGGCCTTCCCTATGGGGACAGCGGCACCATCCCAGTCGGTCGGGACAAAGAAGCTCGAACTGATGACGGAATTTTCCGTGGGGCCGTAGACGTTGCGAAAGGATTTGTCCGGGTATGCTGCCCGAAGGGCTTTAACGTGCCCTGGCGAGACCACATCGCCACCGCATACCACTTGGGCAACGCTGCCCAGTGCCTCCAAATGATGGTCAACGAGAAGATGAAAGATACCTGGCGTCATCCCCGCCATCGTCACGTTGTGGCGCACGAGCGCGTCGGCGATCATGGACAAGGATGGGTTCGCCATCTCCAAGACCGCACATCGGCCCCCATTGAGGAGTGGCATCCAGATCTCGTGCTGGCTCACGTCCGAACTCATGGGCGCCATGTGCAAATGGGTTTGCGAGGCGCCCATGGTGAAAAAGTTCTGATCGCGGCAAAGGTTCACAATGCCTTTGTGCGGTACGATGACCCCCTTCGGCCGCCCGGTGGAGCCAGATGTATAGATGATGTAGGCTGGTGAGCCACTGCTTAGGTGGGCGCGAGGAAATGCTTTCCGGTCATCCCCACGACGGTCGACGGCAAGAGTGACTTGACACCCGATGGGTAACGCACAGGCAAGGTCCACAAAGGCCCCATCGACCAGAACGACCTTCGGCGCACAGTCCTGGAGCATCATTCCAAGACGCTCTGATGGATATGCGGGATCCAGCGGGACAAATGCTGCCCCGCAGTTTAAAACGGCAAGCAGCCCCGCAATGGTCTCCAGAGACCGGCTGGCGAGGACGCCAACAAAGTCACCTTCGCCAACCCAAGCGATACCAGCTCCCAGGAAATCCGATCGGCCATCGCTGAGAGCTCAGCGTAAGTGGTCGATCCGCCCTGGTGAAGCACCGCCACATGGTCCGGGGTCCGAGCGCCCCATTCGGCGAACGACGCCGTGATGGTCGACCGGTCGGCGACACTTAGACTTGAAGGCTTCTGGTCCGCGCATTCGCCGGGATCGGACGTCGGCCGAACTGCGCCATACAAGCTATCTGGATGGCACGCTCTATTACTTTTCTCTTTGCCTAATAAGCTCCTCGACCCCACAACAAGACTCCAACCGTCTTAAACAAAATTTGAGTATCAAGCAAAACTGATTGTTGATTGTAATATTTCACATCGAAGCAAACGCGTTGGGCGTAGCTCGTGTCGTTCCGACCACTCACCTGCCACAATCCGGTAAGCCCAGGCCTGCACGACAAATATACCTTCCGACCTTCTACACTGTATTGCTCCGTCAGCTCATCTTCCGGGATTGGTCGCGGGCCAACGAGGCTCATTTCGCCACGAAGAACGTTGATCAATTGCGGTAGTTCATCCAACGAAGATTTCCGCAAAAAGTGCCCGATACTTAGTATCCGCGGATCATTTTTCAGTTTTCTCGTGTCAGCCCACTCTTCCCGTGCTGCCTCGTCCTGTTCCAGGAGATGCGCTAGGCGCTCGTCGGCGTTCTGCACCATGGTGCGGAACTTGAGGCATTTGAATTTACGCCCGTCGCGGCCGACCCGCACGTGACCAAAGACAACGGGGCCCCGGTCGTTGAGAAAGATCAGGACTGCGATAACGGCGAAAAACGGAGCAAAGAATGCTAGCGCAACAACAGAACCAAGAATATCAAATATTCGCTTGAACCAGAAATGCCCGGCGAACGTTATCGGACTGTCACTGAAGGATTGCACCGGAACAGCGGTGTGTTCTGCAAGAGCCGCCTCGAAAAATCCCCGCGCTTCCTGCTCGATGTGCATAATACTAATACCTCTCAATGAACGCGGGCGCTCGCAGTGCCGCGACACGCACCGTCCGCAGATTAAATTGGTGGCTTGGGGATGGAGACGCTCTTCGAACTCACCCAACCATGTTAAGCAGGATACTTCATTGCGCACACGCTTAACAAGCACTTCGCGCACATAACAACTTAACATTCTCTGCCGGTTGAACGGCCTTGTGAGCCACCCGCTAGACCCTTAACTGGGCCGGTCGTGAAACGAAAATTTGTGTTTTGTGACAGGTACTTGCCCCGTTAAGCCGAGCCGCGTTCGCTGGACGGAGCGTTAAAATTCTACTCGCACGCAATGTCGGTGACCGCGAACACAGTCGATAGCCGACTGGTCGCTGATATTGGTTCAGCAGATTTCAGCTATACTTATTTAATGCACGCCCCGGCGGCTGTCCCATCCGACTACATCGAACCTGCAGCCTCTAATCTGGTCTTCGCCACATCGTACTAAGGACGGGCCTTTTGTGTCCGCCGGGTAATGCTCTGGAGGCCGGGTTCTAGTGCTGGGAGGTACCGCGCTCGTGCACTGAAAGGCTGGTTTGGCTTCGCGCCGTTAGGGCGATCGCTGCCAGTAGGACGAGAAGAAGACCAGGATCCGGGGTGGTGGCGCTCACCAACATCGCCGCAACTACGGCAACTGCGGCAGTGTACGCTGCGCTATGGGCCCGCCGTGCTTCACCACTCGCCCACTTCGGCATCGGGCGAAGGAACGCCAGCGCAAGAAACGCACCGAAGGCCAGGAGACCAGGCAAACCGACCGAACCCAGAAGTACCGATAGAATTCCATTGGAACGCAGTGATCCCACCCCGACCCCAAGCCCGTAGGTTCGCCAAAACGCTTCGATCCCGTTTGCTGCCCAAGCTCCTCGTTCCAAACCCGACTCGCTGACCGCCTTGTTCACCACCGATTCCAAAAAGATGCGTTCGATCAAATCAGGAACAGGTGTGGCGATAACCGCGCTGCTGGTGATGGCAATACCAATGCACAACACAACGCCGCCAACCATCGCATAGTCCCGCCGAAACGATGCATATAATGTTGCCCGCACCCGCCACAGTAAAATGAGCAAGACCGCACCAAGTGCGGCGAATGCCGTCGCCGCTGTGGACATGATAACAAGAATAAAACTTCCCAAAGCAACAAGTCCGTCGATACGCCGACCAGAGTAAAGATAGCAGGAACAAAAATAGGCAAATATTGCTGCGGTGAAGGCGCCATAAGATGAAGGTTCGGGAAATCCGCCAATCACTCGCGGCAAACCGGCAAGGACTTGGTTGTTCGCCAACGCGAAACTCGCGGTTCTTAGTGGTGCCAGGAGCGCATCAAGCCCAATAAAATCTAGCACGCCAAGGGCAATGTTGGTGATCGCGGCGATCCTGAGCCATCGCTCAGCAAAGGCAAATCCAGTCTTGCGCAACACGGATGTCGCAGCCACAAAGAATAGGAAAGTCAATAAGATATAGGCGCTTTGCGATATGTTCGAGCTAGTCGGCCCAACCGGCACTAGAACCGACCAGAAGTGGAAACTCACCAGGACGCCGGTGGCACCTCTTCCGAGGGTAAAGACGTCAAACTGTCCTTCGAACAAGCGTACGAGCACGGTTGCGGCAAACACGGAGTACACCGCAAATATCGCCAGCATCAAAGCTTCCAGCGGAACCTGCGGCCGGTGTCCGCGGATCGCGTCGAGTGCCGCCCTTAGACCCACGAGTCCGACGAGTACGGCAGCACCCACGTGCGATGCAAGGAGCGAAAACCCACCCACCGATGGCAAGGCAAATGCCGCCAGCATACCGAACGGCAGCATGGCGACAACAAAAGCAAGCACCTGATCACTGCCGCGCGAAACAAATACGGCAAGAATGATCAATATTGGTAGTGTGACCGGAAATAATTCCACGACTATTGGCAGCCCATGGCTTGTTCAGAAGCATCAATAGAGTGATATTTAGAGAATTGCTGCGAGATGGTCCGGGAGAAGCTCGCCGACGTCGGCGAAACCGCACCCGTATTCACACGAGACCTCCGGATTTGATCTGAAGGACCAAAGTCGGTGGTTGGGAGAATGGGGGGCGCCCCCCATTCTCCCGTTGAGGTTGGACGTTGCCTATTCACGCTAAATGCCCGGCCCACGACCAACCCATTTGTGCCGTGGAGTATCCGCGATAGGCCTGAAACGTCCTCAGCGCCAAGAATTGCGCCTTGGCCACGGGGATTTCTAGCTACGATCAACAGCCCGCTCTCGCTCTGGCCGCTCAATGGCGACGCTGAGGACATCCCCCGGGACAAGCTGAGTAACCGCTGTCGCCGGGATGAAAACCGCCTGGTCGCCGTCGTTTCGTCTGACAGCAAAGCGGAACGTCGCCGCACCGTTGTTTTCAATGTCCGCTTCGGTCCAACTGGCAAGGAGCGTCAAGCGGTCTTCATGGGAGCGATAGTCTGCAAGGAGTTTCTCGATTTCGACCTGACGCGTCTGAAGCTGGAGAAGGATTTCCGCATTGCGGTCCGCTTCCAGACGATCCAGCTGGCGCCGCATCTCGCTCAAGCTGCGACGGCTGCGGGAAATTTCCCCGTAGACTTGGAGGAGGCGGCTCTCGGCTTCAAGCACCTGTTGTTCGCGGCGGGAAACTTCGCTCTGTGCGGTAATGCCTCGATCTTGAAGCTCCTTTGACCGTTGCACCTGCTCGCGAAAGTATCCGATGGTGCGCTTTTGGTTCTCCACGAGACCGTCAAGGAGTTTCATGCCCTCTTCGGCCTCGCCGATGGAGTTTTTCAGAAGTTCCCGCTCGCGCTCGAAGGCTTGCTGCTCGGTGTCGAGAATTTGCTCCTCCACCCGTTTCAACTCGGCCATAAAGGTCTGCTCAAGCAACGGCCGTGCATCGCCGGGCACATCGGTTTCGTCAATGGCATGGCGGCCGTCGATCTGCGCCTTCAGGCGCGCAACCCAGATCGCTTCCCGCGCCAGGTCGGCGCGGAGATTGCTCAGTTTGTTGCGCGTTGTCTGGCGCAATAGAATCCGGTCTTCTTCGTTGCCCACAAGCGTTGACGGACCACCCGCCAATCCCACCGCCTGTTCGACAGTAAGTAACGGCCTGAACGGGTACGAACCCGGGCTCCGCACATCGCCAAGGACGAAGATCGGCCGATAGTCCGCGATGGAAAGGCTCACCATCGGATTTACCAGCAGTTGCCGCGTTTCGTATTCGTTGCGGATCTTCTCTTGAGCTTCCGATAGCGGTAGACCGGCAATGGCAACGCCGCCGATTAGCGGGAGTTGCACACGACCATCGTCAGCAATGGTGGCGCGGTGGGGCTCGTCGGAATCGTGTAGGAAGTCAAACTCCACCATGTCGCCGACGGCCAGCCGATAGTTGGTCTGCGCATGGGCAAAATTATGCCAGGAACCAGTTGCTACGGCGAGTACGGCCACAGCTATGAGGATACTTAGTCGAGCTAAAAATGCTGCCATGATTTAAATTTCCTCTGGCGGATACTCTGTCCACCGTAATTAAAATTCCATAATTATGCTTGAACCCAGGTGTGGGCGGGGGCGAGTACGATGGGATCGAGACGAAATGACTCAGTTGCCGAGAATTTCCATCCAGCGGCGGCAACACTTCTAGCAAAGGCCTTGCGATCGCAGATTTGGTCGAGAACACTCGCAGCGCAAAGCCATTCGGGCGTTACGATACTGGCGGCGTCCTGAACGGGAGCTCTGTTCAGCGGCACGTGTCTGGGCCGCTGACGGATCGCGCTGAGAAGATCCTGAAACTTGCCGTCATAGTGTTGGGATGAGCCTGATGCCAGGAAGATAACCCCCTCGGGAGTGGCCAGATCATCCACGAAACTTCGGGAACGGAAAAGCCGCTCGGCGCAGGTCCGCCGTTCACCGGCTGCTGCCATCGGTGCGGTTTCGCAAACGATCCACCGCACCCGTTCAGCAATGCGCAGCGGTGGATCAACGGCCCAGATACTTGTTCCCACGTGCCCACACACGTCGAGCACCGAACGAATTTTTCCAAACAAGTCGAGCCGGCCCGCCACAGCCAAATAGCCCATGTGCGCTCGGCTGGCGAACGCCGTGGCAAGAGCGCCCATGGAAACGCGGATGGCATTCGCCTCCATTGGGATGGTCATGCACGCACCGCCGCTCTCTGATCGATCCAAAGTGTCAACACTTCGCGCATCGCTTTGGGCCTTACGGCAAGTATCACCAAACAGTAGGCGCATAGCGAGGCGAACCCCGATAGTACGGCACGAACGATTTCCGGAACTTGCCCCGATGGGATCGTCCACCACGCGGTAAGGGCAACCGCGATGGCTACCGCGAGGGCAGGCAGGACAAATGCCGACAGTCTTGCAACTTGCGCCCAGTTCACACCGGCATTTGATTGCAACCAAACCGATGTGCCGAATGCGATCAAACCGGCAAAGACTTCGCCATAGGCGACAGCAAGCACCCCGAACTGTGCGGTGATCGCCACCACGCCAATCGCAACGATGCAGTTGATCAACGAAACGCGGGGCAGCCGTTTTATCTGCCCGGTCAACGACAACACCACATCGGTAATACTTGCCGGTACAGTCAACAGACGGGCAACGGCAAGGACGGCCGCAATGGCGCCGGCGCCTCGCCAGGGTTCGCCAAGCAAAAAAACCACCAGTTCGTCTGCGAAAATACCCACCAAGATGAACGCCGGAACCGCAAGTGCCAGAACGACGGGCAAGAAGATCGCCGAAGCCGAGGAGATCGCCGAGGTGACGGGCTGTCCGTTGAAAGAGGCAATGCGCGCGGCACGGCGGAAGAGGAGCCAAGCCACCATGCGAACCGGCTCACCCACGACCTCTGCGAACGCGCCAATCAGCCGCTCACCCGCACGATAGAGCCCCACCGCCGCTGGTCCAAGGAAGGCGCCCACCAGGAGGGGCGCCACGGAGGCTCGGGTCACCGAAAGCGCCCGCGTTGCAAGGATATGCTGGCAGTATTGCACCACGGGACGCACAAGTTGGTGGGATGGAACAAAGATTGGGAGCCGCCTATTGATGGCGCTAAGAACGACGAGTTCGGTTCCCTGTTGAGCGAGCTTACCGTAGATGAGTGAAAGAACCCCTTGTCCCCGAAATAGGCTCAACAGCGCGACGGTGATGCCAATGACTTCGCTTAAGATGACCACAGCCGACTTTAGTTCGACGCGCTCGGCCCTTACCAGCAGCCCACCCTGCCCCGAGGCGACAATGGCGATGCAGGTCCACAGTGCCGACAGTGCAACAAGATCGCTCGTCACATGGCCGAAAAGAGGCGTGGCATAGGCAAGCGCAACACCTCCGAGCGCAACCACAGCACCAGCCAGCACGCCAAGCACAAGGCACGCGTCGATGACCCGCTCGTTGCCTTGCCAGCTCACGATGAAATCCGCTGAGCCGGCTTCTGCGATACCCAGTACCATCAGTGCGATCACCGCAACGAGAGCGATAACCCCAAACTCTGCGGGGGAAAGAAAGCGAGCCGCAACAATAACGATGGTGAGTTGCGCTGCTTGGGATGACCCCCGCGCGAGCGCCGTAAGCACACCGGCCCCCAGAACTGACAGGCCGGGCTGCTGGCCCCGCGAGTCCGAACTCGGCTTCCCCAGCGAATTGTGCTCGCCCAAGTTGCTTGTCCTCTAGTCCGCTCTCCGCCCAGCGACACCGAGCGGGCACGGTTTCCTTATCTCAGTCTTTCCTCGCCCATGGCTGGAAGCATCGGTGCGTTATCGGCAGCAAAGGCCTACTGTTGAGACCGAACCTTATTCTTCGCGAACATCTGCCAGGCGCTCAAGAAATCTAAACCGATCTAAACGTTAGGTTAGACTATCCATTACAACATTTTTTCTCTTAATAATGGCCTTAGGTTTCAAGATATCTATTTACTAAAAAACAGTCTTAAGCGGCGTGAATTTTCGC
>JBCCYN010000090.1:0-20195 GCA_039189655.1 Pseudomonadota bacterium
CTGGAGCGCGAACGCGTACTTGCCATCGCCCGTAAGCGCGGGGCCGTAGACATCCTTCAGATCTGCCCAGGTTTCGGGCGGACCATCGAAGCCGGCCTCTTCCAGCATGCAGCGATTATAGAACAAGAGGCCTGAGTAGTTATCGAAGGGCAGGCCATAAACTGTGCCGTTCCATCCGCCGAACGCATTGAGGACGAGTGGGAAGAAGTCGTCCAGGTCAAGGTCCGGATCGATGATGTCGGGATAGTCCGCCATGATCTGGTCGACGGGAACGATCCACTCGTTCTCGGCGAAGTTGCCGATCCAGACGAGGTCGATGAGAGCAGCATCAAGGTCGCCCTGGGCCACGAAATCGCGCACTTGCTCGCCGAGCGCATTCTCGTACGGGTGCTTGATGATATTGATTTTGATGCCGGTTTCCTCTTCGAATTCCGGCAGCATCGCCTCAATGGCCTCATAGCCGGGGCGCAGCAGGAACACGACGTCCACCGTCGTACCTGCGTAAGGTGCGGCCGCCTCTTTCAAGCTCCACGCGAGGGATGCGCTGGTGCTTGCCAGCGCGATGGCGCCGGAGAGAGCGGTCGTTACTAGAAGTTGCTTTAGTTTCATGGATATCCTCCCTACGAGACGTCTTGACATTCATTTGTATTGCCATCCATACAAATGTAAGAAAACTTCAAAAGTCAAGATGACACCGCTGGCGGCAGCCGATAGCCGGCGGGGAAGAGTGGGGAGCCTCAGCGTTGGCAACGGTCAAGCTCACGACGGTCAACAAATTCTATGGCTCGCTCCAGGCCCTGGCCGACGTTTCGCTCGACATGGCTGACGGGTCGTTCGTGGTGTTCGTCGGACCGTCGGGTTGTGGCAAGTCCACCCTGTTGCGTTGTATAGCCGGGCTTGAGGCGGTTGACGGCGGCACCATCGAGATCGGCGACAGGGATGTGACCGGGCTTGAACCTTCCGATCGCGAGTTGTCGATGGTTTTTCAATCCTACGCGCTCTACCCCCACATGAGCGTGCGGGCGAATATGGAATTCGGCATGAAGGTCAATGGGATCGCGGCCGAAGAACGCGCCCGTCGGGTGGCTGACGCTGCGCGCATACTGCAGCTTAGCGAGTATATGGACCGCAAGCCGTCCCAGCTCTCTGGCGGGCAGCGTCAGCGGGTGGCCATCGGGCGCTCCATCGTCAAGAATCCAAAAGTCTTTTTGTTTGACGAGCCGCTCTCAAATCTTGACGCAAAGCTACGCGTGCAAATGCGCATTGAGCTTGAATCGCTACACAAGCAACTGGGCGCGACCATGATCTACGTCACCCACGATCAGGTCGAGGCCATGACCATGGCGGACCATATCGTCGTCCTGAACGGCGGCAGGGTGGAACAGGTGGGCGCGCCGCTGGACCTTTACCATCGCCCCGCAACCGAGTTTGTTGCAGGGTTCATCGGGTCGCCGGCGATGAACATCGTTGATGTGACGAGTGAGCTAGGCGGTGCGGTGGCAGCACGACCGGGCGCGAAACGCGTTGGCATCCGCCCGGAGCACATCGAGATCGGTACCACCGGCATCCGCGCGACGATCAAGGTCAAGGAACAGCTCGGCGGTGAAAGTTATCTCTACACCCAGACTGACGATGGGATGAATGTGGTCGTCAAGACGGATGGCGACGATCAGAGTTCCCCTGGCGACACCCTGCACCTGACTTTGCCGGAACGCCGCGTGCATCAGTTCGGGGCGGATGGAGCGGCCCTCGGATAAAGTTCTGGGGCCGGCGGACGTAAGCAAAGCCAAGCCTGAACGGCCCGAACGGCCAAGATTTTTTTGGACGAATTCACAGTGGCCCAGACAGGTAAAGGTGCTGGCCGGCTTCCATTTCTGCCGTAGCGGGGGCCATGACCCCTGGTGAACGCCGCTTAACCGATGATATCTCGCGCCAGTCCCATTGCCTACGTGGGTCGACCTTCTCGCAATGGGCGCGACCGACTACTTAAACGTTCCAAAGGAGCGCCCGTTGGCCTTCAACTCGGAAACTCGCTGCAACCTCGATCGCTTTTGGCAAACCATCGCGGCATCGGCAGAGATCGGCAAAGGTCGGCCCGGCGGCCTCTCGCGTCTCGCCCTTTCAGATGACGACGGAAAAATGCGCGATCTGTTCGTGTCCTGGTGCAAGGACGACGGTCTCGCCGTGGAAGTGGACGAACTCGGCTCCATCTTCGCGCGCCGTGCGGGCGCGGAAGATCATCTGCCGCCGGTCCTCGTGGGCAGCCACCTCGATACGCAAATCAACGGCGGCCGGTTCGACGGTATCGCCGGCGTTATGGCGGGGTTGGAGGTGGTCCGTCGGCTCAACGATGTTGGTCATACCACCCGCCGGCCCATCGTCATCGTGAACTGGACCAACGAGGAAGGGGCGCGTTTTTCGCCGCCCATGGTCGCGTCTGGCGCATTCGTCGGACGGTACAGTGTCGATTGGGTGCACAGCCTCGTCGCCGATGATGGCGCTCGGTTTTGCGATGCTTTGGACCGTATCGGCTATCGCGGCCAAAAGGCCTGCAAGGCGGGTGAGATTGACGCCTACATCGAGCTTCACATTGAGCAGGGTCCAATCCTCGATCGCGATGGCCGGCAGGTGGGCATCGTGACCGGGAGCTACCCGAGCCATGGGATGCGCGCCTCGTTCTCGGGTCGCACGGCGCACACCGGGCCGACTCCCATGGATCTACGGCAAAATGCCCTCGCCGCTGGCGCAAGGTGGCTGACCGCCGTCGACGACATCGGCTGGGATTTCGCGGTCCATGACGGCAAGGCAACGGCAGCGCGGCTCACCGCCTGGCCGAACAAGGCAGGCATCCTTTCCGACACCGCAGAGGCGGTCTGCGATGTGCGCCATCCAGACCCCGCCACGAGCCGCGTGATGGCGGAGAAAATGCGCCGCGCGCTCTTTGAAAGCGCTGCCCGCTGCGGCTGCAAAGCAACAGTGGAGGATGAATGGGTTTGGGGCGGCGATATCTTTGATGCGGCGCTCATCAATACTTTGCGGCAAGAAGCGATCCGCATGGGCTACAACTGGCGCGACATAGAAAGCCAGGCCGGTCACGACGCTTACCAACTGGCCACCCATTGTCCCACGGCAATGATTTTCGCACCCTGCCGCAATGGTATTACCCACAACAATGAAGAGAGTTGTTCACCGGAAGACTTTCGCGCCGGGATCGACATCTTGCTTCATGCGGTGGTCGCCCGCGCGGACCGCCCTGCCCCATGATGGGGTTTCGCTGCCCCGCGCCGAGCGGTCAATCCAGCGACTCGCCCCGCTCCGAGAGCGCATCAAATGCCAGTATTTGATTAAAACCTTCTCCGCCGGCGTTACTATGGATTTACTGGCGTTGGGCGCACCCTCCTCGATGGTAGCTCAGTGAAACGTTACGCGCCCTCAGAAAATCTTAGCTGGATCATGCCAAGAAACTTACCGCGTCAGGTAGCGGGCGGCGGCAATGCAGTGGGTCTTCACCACATGGACGAACTCTTCAAGGGTCACATGCTCATCCGCGCGTCCCATGGTGACCGGGCTCGGGCCGTAAAGGAATGCCGGGACACCGCGCCAGCGCCAGTATCGGCTGTCCGACCCTCCTAGGCTGGAAAGAAGGATTGGGCGTTGCTTTCCAAGTTCCTCCACCACGTCGGCGAGGATGCCGGCCATCTCGTGGGAAGGGTTGGCCATGCTAGGCGGATAGGTGTGATTCTCGTCGAGTTCGACGCTCGCACCGGGCACCTTTGCGACCGCTTCATGGACATGGGTAAGCATCTCGTCATGCGAAAAACCCCAAGGGTAGCGGATCTCAATTTCAGTCACGCACTTGTGGGGGATCTGGTTGATCTTTAGGCCACCGGTGATGGTGCCCACATTCACTGTCACACTGCGCACCACCTTCGCAGCACCTTCTCCCATTCCAGCTTCCGTGCCTTGAATACCGGCCTCTGAGAGAAGCGCGTTGGCGACTTCTTTGGGCAATTCTGGCTCACGGCCGTGAAGTTCGCGGATGCCCGCGATGATCTCGGCGGCCTGCAAAATGGCGTTCTCGCTGAGGTGGGGGTAACCGCCATGACCACCATGGGTGCGCGTGGTTACAGTCATGCGTATCGTTCCCTTTTCGAGGAAACGTATATTGTTGAGGCCAGATGGTTCGCCGTTGAGGCAGCAGTCGCCCATCACCTCGTCGCGGAATTGCTCCATCAGCCAGAGCGTGCCCCAGCGCCCACCCGTCTCCTCATCGGACACGCACGTGAGGGTAAGTTCGCCCGCGAGCATATCCTTCATTTGTGAGAGCAACGTGTAGGTGATTACCGACGCCGCCGTCCCGCACTTCATATCGGACGCACCGCGGCCATAGATGCGCCCTTGATTGATTTCACCGGTCCAGGCCGTGGCGTCGTCAATGGGCGCGAAAACGTCGATGTGGCCGTTGAGGACGAGATGTTTTCCGGGAGTCGCCATGCTGACTGTGCCGACGACGTTGGGCATATGCGCCTTGGCAGCTTCAACTCGATGGTCGGCACCATGTTCGGCCAGGAACGCGCAGATCGCGTCAGCTGCGGGTCGCGTGTCCCCGGGTGGATTGGCGCTTTTGGCCCGCAGAAATGCTTGGAAGAAGCGCACATAGGTCGCTTCATTCTCTTCAATGGCGGAAAGAAGCTGGCGTTCAAGCTCCGTCATGGCGTAAATCCTTTGTCGTATGAACGCTGGAGATGTTCTTTGGATCAGGCTTTTGCACCGTCAGAACTCGCGCTTCGCATCGACCTTGCGGCAGCCTATCGGTTGCTTGCCCACTACAGATTCGATGATCTCATCTTCACGCACACTTCGGTGCGTCTTCCTGGCACCGACCATGGTTTCCTCATCAATCCCTACGGCATGACTTTCGACGAAATTTGCGCCAGCGATCTCGTCACGGTGGACGGTGACGGCTACGCAACCGACGGATCGGATGCCGTCAACCCGGCCGGGTTCACGATCCATAGTGCGATCCACAATGCCCGCGAAGACGCTGTTTGCGTCATGCACACCCACACGCTTGCCGGCATGGCGATCGCTGCTTTGGATTCCCCGCTTCTCATGCTGAACCAGATGAGCATGGAGTTTCACGGCCAGCTCGCCACCCACGCCTACGAAGGCATCGCGTGGGACCTTTCTGAGCGTGAGAGGCTCGAGCGAGACCTTGGCGACAAGCCCGCCATGATCTTGAAAAACCATGGACTGCTGACCGTTGGACGTACCGTCGCCGAGGCTTTTTACTACATGTACTATTTGGAGATGGCCTGCCGCATTCAGCTTGAAGCGCAGAAGACCGGGGCGCCGCTTTCCATTCCGCCCGACGATGTGGTCGCCCATGCCGCATCGCAGTTCAGCCGGTCGACGCCGAAGGGCGCACGCATGTGGCCCGCGCTTCTGCGCAAGCTCGACAGGATCGATCCAAGCTACCGGGATTGAGCGTTTCATCGGAAGCGGTGGTCCCTATACCCCCTGCACCTCGACGAGATACGGTCGTCCTTCACGTAAACCTCGGGCGACGGCCTCACCAAGTCCGCTAGGGCTCTCGATCACTTCAGTGCCAAGGCCATAGGCCTTCGCGACCATGGCAAAGTCTGGCGCTGGTAGATCGACCCCGATGGGGTCAATCCCGTTCCCCTCCATGTGCTTGCGTATTTCCAGATAGCCGTCGGAGTTCCAAACAACGACGACCATAGGGCCAGCGACTTCCCTTAACGCGCCGAGTTCACCCAGCGTGAATTGGATGCCCCCGTCGCCAATCAACACCACGACCGGTTCGTCGGGCCGGCCGAGGGAGGCACCGATGCCCGCTGGAAGGCCATAACCAAGGGTACCGAAACCGGTGGCGGAGTTGAACCAATGACCTTTATCGCCGACTGCGAACAAATCATTGCCGGCGTAAGTGAGTTGGGTGGAGTCGCCCACCAAAGCTGCCGTCGGCGCCGCTGCGCGTATTGCTTCCAGCGCTGCCGCAAGGCGTTTTTGGTCAGCCGAGCAGTTGGCCTCAACTTCGCGCTGAACCCCACGCGCAAGCAGCGCGCCATCGCGGGCCGCCGCAGTGACGCCGTCGCGCAGTTGGGCAATCGTTGCCGCTGCATCGCCTAGCAAGGCGAGGTCGGGGATGGCATTCCGAAAGAGCTGTTCGGGGTCGATGTCCACGCGGATGAGACACTGCGGCACGATCATCTCGCCGGTCGTCCAGTCTTTGTAGTCGGTGGGTCCCATTTCGGTGCCGAACGCGAGGGTAAGATCGGCATTGTCCACCAGCGCTCGAGTTGCCGGCAGATTGACTCCGGAGGTGATGGTGAGCGGGTGGTCCCTGGGTAAAAGGCTGCGCGCGTTCACCGTGCCGAGGATTGGGCAGTCGAGCTTTTCCGCCAGCGCCAGCGCTGCAGTACCACCACGCCGCGCCCCACCGCCGAGGATGATCACCGGCGACTGAGCCTCATCAATCATCGCGACGGTCTTGGCAATGGCCGCGGTGTCCGGAACGGGCGGACGTGCTGGCATGGCACGGCGAATGGCTGACGCCTCGATGGGCGCGCCGAGGAGGTCCCGGGGGATCTGGATATGCACGGGCCCCGGACGGGCGCTCTCGAAGAGGGCAAAGGCTCGGGCAATGGTCTCGTCGAGGGCGCTCGCGGATGTGACGGTGCGCGAGAAGATCGACAGCGCCGCAGCAAGCGCCTCCTGGCTTGGCATGTCGTGGAGGCCGCCTCGGCCGGAGCCAATGTCTGCCTGCTGCACAACGCTCGAAATCACCAGCATCGGGATCGAATCGGCGCGCGCCTGAAGCATGGCCGTTGCAATGTTGGAAAGCCCCGGTCCGGTTATGACGAGGCAGACGCCCGGTCGCCCCGTCACCCTCGCATAGCCGTCCGCCATGAAGCCCGCGCCCTGCTCATGCCGCGGCGTCACATGGCGGATGCGGTGCTCATGGAGCGTACGGTAGATTTCTGCCGTGTGGACCCCGGGAATGCCGAAAACCATGTCGACCCCGTAAGCGCTCAGAAGCGCCGTGAGACGGCTAGCCAGCGTGTCAGCCATGTTCAGCCACCGATCCCCTCTTTGGCGGCAAGGAGGTGACAAAACTCCACCGCGATGGTGGCGGCGAGCCATGCCGTCTGTCCGCCCACATCAAAACCCGGCGTCATGGTGTTTATGTCGAAGCCCACGATATGGAGCCCTTCAAGGCCCTTTATGAAGGCGAGACCCTCCCGCGCCGTGAGGCCGCCCCAAGCGGGCGTGAATACGCCGGGCGCCGCCGATGGATCGAACACATCCATGTCAAAGCAAAGGAAGACTGGGTTCGTCCCCACCCGCTCGCGGATCCGCGTGAGGATCGCCGCAATCCCCTCCGCTTCGATCAGGGCGATGGGAATGATCTCGTAGCCGAGCGCCTCGGCATGGTCGAAGACGCCGGGCACGTAGGAAAGGCCGCGCAAACCCACATGCACCGAGTGGCGAGGGTCCACAAAACCCCGCTCGGCCGCATATGCGAAAGTGGTCGCAGGGTTGAGATGGATCGCGTTTTGTCCACCGGGCTCTGGGTAAGCGTCGGTGTGGCTGTCGAAGTGGATCACCGCGAGATTTTTGTGGCGAGCCGAAAGCGCCTCCATCATGGGAACGCTGACCATCCCGTCCCCGCCAAGGCCGATGGGAACCGCGCCGGCGTCGATGACCGCGCTGAGGGCCGACGCCATTATCTGAAGCGACGCGTCCGTGTCGCCATGAACGACCGCAGCATCGCCGCAGTCCACTAGGCCCAGCTCCTCCAAGGGATCGAGGCCGTTGTTTTCCGGGCGGTAGCGGCGGACCATGTCCGTGGACATGTAGCGGATTGCGGCCGGTCCCATGCGCGCGCCGACCCGGCGAGGGTGTGACCCGCTATCGAACGGGAGCCCCACGATGGCCGCTTTGGCGTCCCCCACGTCCTGGCGCTGGGGAACGCCCATAAAACTCCCCACTTCGCGGAACAGCCGATCCGGCCCACTCACGCAATGGGATCGCGGATGAGTGGCGAGGTGGAGCAATGAATGCCCCCGCCACCCTCGTAGACGAGATCGTACTCCACAGGAACGACCTCGATGCCGAGCTTGTCCAACCGGTCGGCGGTGCGGGGGCTGAGGCCCGCCTGCATCACCACCCGCCCAGGCTTCACCGCAAGGCAGTTGAGGCAGCCGACGGCATCGTCCGGATGAACCTCGATGGTGCGAATGCCAAGTTCATCCAGCTGTTCCAGAAACCAGAACGGGAGCTGTGTGGGATTGATGATCGCCGTATCCACATCGATCATCACGATGGCGCCGTCGATATGGAGCCGGTAGCCGGTAAGGTCGACGCGGATCACCTCAGCGCCGGCTTCGTTGAGGACGCCCTCCACCTGCCGTGTGCCGGCCTCGTTGACGCGGGAGGATCGACCGATCACGGCAAGTCCGGGTTTGAGCCACACAAAGCTACCGCCTTCCATGAGACCGGTGCCCGATACGGTGCGCAGGATCGGCATCCCGATTTCAGCAAGCTTCTTTGTGACCGGCAGCTCCTCCCCGCGCCGCACGATGGGACCCAAGCGCGTCACGATGGCGCCGCCGTTTACACCGATGCAGGAATCGCGCGTATAGATTTGTTTGTGTTTTCCTGGCGCCGCGGCATCGAGCAGAACGACTTCGACGCCCTCGGCCCGTAGCGCTGCCGTCAATCCATCGTGCTGCGCCTGCTGGGTGGCGAGATCCGGCAGCCGGTTTCCGCGCCAGTACCAGGTCTGACCCTCTTCGTCGCCGTAAGAATTCAGTCTTTCGATCTTCTTGGTGGGATCGACGATGCTCATTTCATCGCCGGGGCGGTGCATTAGGACCATACGCAATTGGCCCACGTCATTGTCGCAGCCCCAGCGGCGGCCCCAGACCGTTTCTTGCTGCTCGGGGGACTCGAATGGCGGCTCCGCATGGCTTGGAAAGCTGCGGATCGTCATATTGTAGCGATACTCGAACTCGCTGACAGCGCCACTCATGGTTGGTCCCTTTCGTGATCTCAGGTCTTGGTGGAGGTCCGCGCCTCCCGCGCTTTTCGGGTGCGCAGCTCCACCACGAGAAGAATGAATGTCAGCACGATCAACATCGTTGCGATGGCCGCAATGGACGGATCGAGGTGATCTTGAATGCCATTCCAGATGCGCTTGGGTAGCGTATAGACATTGCGGCTCGTGATGAAGAGCATCACCACAATCTCGTCAAAGGAGATGGTGAAGGCGAAAAGCGCCCCAGACAGGATGCCCGGCGTGATGGACGGCAAGATGACAAGCCGCACCGTCTGAGGGGTGGAGGCCCCAAGGTTACGCGCTGCCTGCTCGATCCTCGGATCGAAATTGATGAGTGAGGCCGACACCGTGATGACGACGTAGGGCACGGCGATGAGCGTATGGGCGATGATCGCGCCGATGTAGGTGTCGATGATGCCAAGGTCGATCCAGAACTTATAGATGGCGAGCGCCTGGACAATCACCGGTACGATGATCGGCGTCAGCATGAAGAGGCGCACCATCTCTGAGGTGCGCGATGCAATGCGCCAGCAGCCTATGGCGCAGAGCGTGCCGAGGATGAGCGCGAGTATCGTGGCGCTGACGGCGACGATGATACTGTCGAGGGCGGCCGGCAGCCAGATGTCGCCCTGGAAGACAGCTGCGTAGTGCTCGTAGGAAATACTTTCTTGCGGGAGGGACAGATAGTATTGGTCCGTGAGCGAGACGGGTAAGACCACGACCATCGGCAGCACGAGATAGGCAAGGATGGTCCAGGCCGCGCCGAGCACGAAGAGGCGGCCATAAAGGGCGCGCTTATCGCTCATGTTGCCCCCATCGTCTTGACGTCCTCACGTGGCACCGAACACGCGGCGCAGATCCACGAACCGCGCCACCAGCGCAAGCCCGAGGAGTACCACAAAGAGGAGCGAGGTCGCGAGCATGGAGGCCTGACCCCACCGGAGCGTTTCTTCAAAGCTGACGCGGATATACTCGGAGATCATCACAACCCGGCCCCCGCCCAGCAGCGCAGGCGTGATGAAAAAGCCTAGCGAAAACACGAAAACGAGGATGGAAGCCGCAATAATTCCGGGCTTTGAGAGCGGCAGAAAAACCAGCCGGAACGCTTTCCAAGGCGAAGCGCCAAGCCCTCGGGCGGCCGCAACCAGTGCCGGCTGGATCCCGCTCATGTTGGAATAGATGGGCAGAATCGCGAGGGGCAGCATGAAGTGAACCATGCCGACGAGAACGCCAAACTCATTGCGAACCAGGCGCAATGGCTGATCGATGATCCCGATGGCCATCAAACCTTCGTTGATGAGGCCCTGATTGTTGAGAAGCATGATCCAGGCAAAGGCGCGGATCAAAACGCTGAGCCAAAGGGTGAGGAGCACACAAAACATCATCCACGTGCGCTGCCCTCGCCCCACCATGGTGATGCCCAACGCCACGATGTAGCCAAGCACAACGGTGATGACGGTGGTGACGACGCAAATACGCAGCGTCGTCAGCCAGATGGCGTGGAGGGTAGAGTTGGTCAAAAGCTCGGCATAGTTGCCAAGGCCCAGTGTCGGTTCGCTGATGCTGAGCCAAAAGATTTCGCCGAGTGGCCAGATGTAGAAGACCAGCATTGCGATGACCGCGGGGGCGATCAGTAGCCAGTATTGCAAGCGCAGAACGCGCGTCACAAACGTGCTCCCGTCGAATTCGCGGTCATCGCGGCCTCGGTCAGCCGGACATCACGTCGAGATACATCTCACGGGAGAACGCATCGTTGGTGAGATCGCCTTTGCCGCTATCGGCTTCGTACCAGCGGGCGTTCTGCTTCAGCTGCTTGGCAAAATTGTCCGGCTGACCCGGGTCCACAAACCGGCGATCTTCTGGGACCAGGGGCGCGGCAGCCGGGTTTGCAGGACCGTTGCCCATAATTAAGAAGAGCTCCACCTGTTCTTGCGGATTCTGGGCGGAGGCGATGAACTTCATGGCATTTTCTGTGCCACCAGGGTTGTTGTTGGGCACGTTCCACATGCCCGCCGTCACAATACCGTCGTTCCACGTCCACACGACGTCGCCACGCATATCCTGGTTCAGAAGGTTTGCGCGGGTGTGCCAGATGTTCCCCATAACCACTTCGCCATTGCGGAAGAGCTGCTGGCTTTCAGAGCCAGAACCCCACACGATCACGTTGTCCCGCAGTTCGGCAAACTTTTCGCGGACGAGATCGAAGTCGATGGGGTAGATTTCGTCTTTGGTCTTACCGGCGGCAAACATTGCCGCTTCCATCATGCCGTTGGGCTGCTTACGCAGCGTGCGCATTCCCGGGAACTTGCTCACGTCCCAGAAATCAGCCCAGTTTTGCGGCTCAGCATCAAGGCGGGCTTTGTTGTAGGCGAGAATAAACGAGAAGAGATAGTTGGCCGCACCATACTCGTAAGCATAATCCTGGACGATCTTACTCTTGTCGACGATGGAATAGTCGATGGGTTGAATCACGCCGGCCTTTTGAAGGACAAGGGTCGTGCCGGCGCCGGTGTCGCACACGTCCCAGGTCACAGCGCCTGATTCCACCATCGCGCGGATCTTGGAAAGAAGCGGCCCCGTGCCGTCCACGACCACCTTGATGCCGGTTTCTTTGGTGAAGGGCTCACCCCAGGCTTTTTGGTAGGCGTCCACGGCCGGCCCGCCCCAGTTGACGATCACCAACTCGGAATCGGAGGCAAGGGCGTCCGATGCGAAGCCGGTCGTTGCGACGGCGCCCATGGCGGTGACGGCCGCCAGGAAACCGCGCCGGTTGATCTCGCCGCGCTTCAGCTTCTCGGCGGCGATCTCGATGCAGTCACGGGCAAAGTCATTGTCGCCCGCCGCCGCGCAGGCGTCTTCAATTTCGGGGTAGAGATCCTTTTCGTACTGCGATTTCAGGATTGTCATTGCTCATCTCCCACTGCTGTTCTTCAGGATCGTCGTTCAGGTTTGCTCCACCAGAACGGAGGCATCAGCCCGCCAGCCGAGCCAAACCGGCGTGCCGGCGCTCTGCTCCACGGGGCAAGACCACGCGGTTGTGGCCACAAGAAAGTCGCCAAGACTTTCTGTTTCCACGCGAAAATGTACGTTGGAGCCAAAGTAATTCACTGCGCTGGCTGTTCCGGCGATACGGTTTACAGTTTCCGGCGGCGCATCCTTCGGCGTGATGGCGAGTTTTTCGGGCCGGAGAGAAACAACGATGTTGCTGCCCTCGGTGACGGGCGTATCGCTTTCCTGGAAATAGCTCGCCCCGTTTGCGGCGTAGCGAAAGCCGCCGGGCTCGCTGGTCTCCACGCGCGCTTCGATGAAGTTGGATTTTCCAAGAAAGTCGGCAACGAAGCGCGTGGCGGGACGCTCATAAAGGGCGTGGGGCGCACCTTGCTGCTCGATCCGCCCCTCGCGCATGATGACCACTTCATCGGACATCGAGAGCGCTTCTTCCTGGTCGTGGGTGACGTAGATGAAGGTGGTGCCGAGCCGTTCGTGCAGCGACTTCAGCTCCCATTGGAGCTCTGATCGTAGCTTCTTGTCGAGCGCCGACAAAGGCTCGTCGAGGAGGAGGAGGTCCGGCTCGAAAACGATGGCCCGCGCGAGGGCAACGCGCTGCTGTTGGCCCCCAGAAAGCTGGCCAGGGTAGCGCTCGCCCAGATGGCTCATCTGCACAAGATCGAGCGCGCTCGCCACTTTCTCCTTGGCATTGGCCCGCGAAACACCGCGCACGCGCATGGGAAACCAAAGGTTCTCGTTGACCGTCATGTGCGGGAACAGCGCGTAGCCCTGAAAGACCATGCCGAAATTGCGCTTGTCCGGCGGAAGGCCCGTGATGTCATTGCCATCCAGCAGGATTGTTCCCGCGCTCGGCTCCACGAAGCCTGCAATGGACATGAGGACTGTCGTCTTGCCACCCCCGGACGGGCCGAGGATGGTCAAAAACTGACCCTGTGCGATCTCAAGGTCGACATCTTTGACCGCTGCGAGGCTGCCATAGTACTTGGTGAGGCCCATTAGGGAGAGGGCGTGAGAGGTCCCCTGGGTCACGCCGTCACCCATGGTCGGTGGCGCAAAGGGGCGCCGGCAAGAACGAAACGTCGCGATGGAAGCATTTTTGACACGTTGATCTTATCGGCCCGCGGACTGAAGATAAGTATCGACAATCAAACGCAGCTTTGCCGGGCCAAAACTCTCCCTGTGGCCGCCGTGGACCACATCCACATCAAGGGTTTTGAGGCGTTCCATCGACTTGCAATAGATTTTCGGGTCGCTCTCCGGCAGCGTATCGATAATCAGACCATCATAAATCGCGTCGCCGCCGATCAAGATACCCTTCTCCTCCTCAAAAAGCGCGACCGAGCCCGGGGTATGGCCCGGCAGGTGAAGCACGGTGAGGCGCCGGTCGCCAAGGTCGATCACATCCCCTTCGTCGATTGTACCCGTCGCTTCGGCGGGCGCAATTTTCCAACCCGCAGCGTCGAAGCTGGCGTGGGGAAGCGCTGCGATGAGCGCACCGTTGGTGTCAAAACCCGAGGCCTGGAGAGCCTTCTTCCGTTCCTCGGACTCGTTTTGATAAGATAGCGACCAGTCCGGCGAGGTTTTGATGATTTCGGCCTCTGACGGATGGATGAGTATGTCCCCAGCGAACTCGGCCGCCGAACCCACATGGTCCACGTGAGAGTGGGTGAGAAGCAGCGTGAGCGGTCGGTCCACCAGCGGGGCGATGAAGTTCTTTAAGCTGGCGATGCCCATTCCCGCGTCCACGAGCAGGATCCTATCGGCACCTGCAATCAAGAACATGTTTGCCCGAAGGAGCCGGTTCACATGGGGCTCCCAGATGCGCACAATGCCGGCCGGCAGCCATTCCACGGCGAACCACGGATCGGCGCACCGCAGCGCCTCAACCGTATTTTGCCATGCAGGGACTGTCATCTTTAAACTCCTGAATCGAACATTGACGTTCACTTCCCACCCTGGCGTCGCCGTGGCTGAACGTCAGTTTGCCAGACGAAGAGCAATTGTCATGCCTGAACTTCATGCGGACTGCATTTTGACCGGCGGGCGGATCGCCACCATGGACCGTGAGGGCCGCACTGTGGAAGGCCTTGCGATCCTTGGTGGGAAGATCGTGGCGGTTGGGTCCGACGGTGAGATGGAAGCCCTCGCAGGTCCCGGAACGGAGCGCATTGCCCTTGGGGGCGCGACGGCTATCCCGGGCATTATCGACAGCCATGCCCATCCCGATTCCTACGCCGCCCGACTTGCCACCTGGGAGCTGCTGAGCCCTGACCGCATTTTTTCGCGCGCAGAACTGCTGAGCCGCATTTCGGAGCTGGCCAAAGCGCGCGGAGAAAACGAGTGGGTGGTGGGCTACCGTTTCGATGACAATAAGTCTGGCGGCTATCCCACCCTGGAGGAGATGGACAACGCCGCGCACGGCCGCCCGCTCTTCGTTCTGCGCACCGACGGCCATGTGGGGCTCGCCAACTCGGCGGCATTCGCTGCCCTCGACCTCGGCACGGATCCTGCCGACCCACCCTTTGGCGCCTTCGACCGCGATCCGGCGACCGGCAGCCTTACCGGCCGCGTGCGCGAAACCGCTGCCCATCTCTTCCTGGACACCATCCAAGCCAGCGATACACCGGACCTCATCGCGGACGGCCTGCGCAAGGTCTTTGCCGAGTGGAATGCCTTGGGCATCACCAGCGTCTACAATTCCCTCACCGGCTCGAAGGGGATCTCCGCCTACCAGATGATGAAGGCGGCGGGTGCCCTGACGATGCGTGTGGGCATCATCGTGTCGGGGCGCGAGGAGGGCCTCGTGGAGGCGATGATCGCGTCCGGCATCCGTTCCGGGTTTGGCGATGACGATGTGCGCATTATCGGCGTTGAGTGGTGCCCGGACTGCTCCACCTCGGGTCGCACCGCCGCCTACTATGAACCCTATGTGGGAACGCCGGCGCTCGGCGAACCGGTCCCCAACACGGGAATGCTCCTTTACGAGGCGGAGGACCTCACTGCCCGGGCGATGGCCGCCCACAAGGCCGGACTTCAGGTGATGATCGAGGGGGTGGGCGACCGCGGCATCGACTTCGCCCTCGACGCCATCGAGGCCTGCTTGGCGGCGCATCCGGTGCCGGACCATCGCATGCGGGTCGAGCACTGCTGCTACGTCACCCCCGCGATCTTGCAGCGGTTACAGAGGCTGAGTGTGATCGACAGTTCAGCGACCGGTTTCATGTATGATCTGGGCGACGCCTACAGAAAGAACCGCGGCGCCGAGGCCATTGCCCACATGTGGCCGCACCGTTCCCTCATCGACGCGGGCGTGCCAGCGCCAGGCCACTCGGATGCAATGATCTGCCGGGCAAACCCGTTCACGGCCCTGTGGTCGCTGATTGCCCGCAAAACTGATACGGGCGCCGATCTCGACGGGAGCCAAAAGATCACCCGAGCTGAAGCACTCGCCTGCTACACCACCCTTGGCGCTTATTCGGGCCGCGAGGAAGCAATCAAAGGCTCGTTGGAGGTGGGTAAGCTTGCCGATATCGCCGTTCTGGATCGCGATTACTTTTCCTGTCCGGAAGAAGAAATCCGCGACACTACCGTCACGAGAACGATTGTCGGAGGCCGCACGGTTTACGGGGCGTGACTATTCGCGGGGAGTGAGGGCCACGAGGCTCAAGATTTCAAAGAGCATCTGTGCGCCGGCGTGGGCGGTGTTGGTGGTGGCATCGTATTGGGGCGCCACCTCCACAAGGTCGCCGGCGACGATGTTGATGCCAGCAAGACCTCGCAAGAGCGCCATCGCCTCCCGGGAGGTCAGTCCGCCCACCTCCGGCGTGCCCGTGCCCGGCGCAATGGAGGGGTCGAGGCTGTCGATGTCGAAGGACACATACGTGGGACCGTCTCCCACCACAGCGCGCGCCTTTTCGATGACCGCAGGGATGCCGAGTTGGTCGATTTCCTCTGCGTGGATCACCGTCATCCCGGTTTCGTGGGAGAACTCCCAGATATACTCCGACGACCCTCGGATACCGATTTGGATGGTCCGCTCTGGGTCCAGAACGCCATCGAGAACCGCCTGACGAAAAGGTCCGCCATGGTGGAATTTCTCACCGTCAAATGGGCCGGCCGTGTCGCAGTGGGCGTCGATGTGGACCATGCCAACCGGTGCCGCCGCGCCAATCGCGCGGAGGATCGGCAGGCTGACAGAATGGTCCCCACCGACAAAAAGAGGAACCGTCGCGGGAAATAGCACCTGCGCTCCCCGCTCGATGTCCTCGTGACAGGTGCTGAGGTCAAACCGGCTGCGGAACGGCACATCCCCCAGGTCGAATACGCTGCGGTCCGCTGATGGCATCAGTTTTAGCGCGTGATTATAGGGCCCAACGCGTTCCATCGCTCTGATCGCGCGTGGCCCGAAGCGACTGCCATTGCGGTTGGTGACGCCAAGATCCATCGGCACACCGACGAGTGCCACGTCCACTCCCGCAAGATCGGGGGCCCGCCAGTCGATGGACCTGTACGGTGCGTCAAGGAGGGTCGGGAGGCCGGCAAAAGGGGCGACGCGTGTGCCGGCGTCGTCGAAAATGTGCGACGCAACGGCAGCAAAGCGTGGGTCATAGATCTTTCTTGCGTTTTCGCCATCGAATCTTTGACGGATTGTCCTGAGCTTTTGCTCATTCATCGCCGAATTCCTTTGTGTCCTGTCCAAGGTGATGCGTGTACCCTGCGCCGCCTATGCCAACCTATCCTTTGTCGCCAGCGGTCAAGTGCTGGGACTGACGCAAGTCGGACAAACCAAGGTTCGCCAAAACTGCAGCGAGGCCCGTACATTCCCCCAGCACAATGACGAGGTTGACGATATCGGTGAGCGGAAGGAGCACAACTGCAGCGCTGGTGCCGGTCGTTGCAAGTCATTCGGAGAGCGTCGAGATTGAAGCCGCCCTCCCGTAGTGATCCGGTGGCACGTTCTGGAATGCCATGAACCATGCATGGCTCATCTGTAGGCCGAGACCAGCCGAGGAAATTGCCGCGCCCGCGACAACGCCGGCAGCGCCAAAAAATGGTTACCCCCACCGAAAAGATCGACAGCCCACAAAGGATCATCGCCCGCGGCGAAACGCGATCCGCGAGGAGAGCGCTGAGGGCAGCTGCGACACGTACGCTACGGCAAATCCGCCCTGTACAAGGCCGTATGCCATGGGGGTGAAACCGATACCTTCCACAAACAGCAAAGGCGACGCCGTCATAAATGCGAAAACTGCACAGATCATCAATGCGGCAGTCAACTTGAAGAATATATATGAGCACTGCCGAAGAAGATGTAGCGCTGCGCCGAGGCGTACACGTGGCCGATCCGTGCTCGGCCGTGACGTATCGGGCAGACCTCACCGGGACGATAGGAGGACCCCAAGCCCGAAGCACGCCATCAACCAGAAGACTGTTCGCCATCCAAGAAACCCGCCCAAAATGGCGCCGAACAACGGTGCGATGGCTGGACTTGCCGCAATGGCCACCGAGGGCGCCGTAAGCTCGCGCCGTCTCACCGGCCACCACCCGCTGCCCAACACCCACAAGAGCCGTTGTGAGGGCGGCAGGTAGACGTCCAACCGACTGCCGAACGCGATAACGCCAAAACGCGCCCTCAACTTGACCGCTTGCCCGGGGGACAGTTGGGAGACGATGCACCGGGCGATAGAGCCGACCAACTATAGCACGACTACCTGCTGCACGTTGTCCGTTTCGATCAGTGCCGAGCGTCGGGCGTTCCGCTCTGCGGACGCCGGCTGCCATGCCCGGATGAACGCGCCTTCGCGCGCGGCGGTGGCAACCACTTTGCCTTAGATGGGAATGCGATTGACGTGCACGTCATCCAGATTGAGGAAGATGCCCACCCGGGGCAATGCATCCGCCGGTAGGCCCAGCTCCAGTGGCGGAACGGCTTCATAAACAGACAGACCCCACCCGGCTGCCTTGCAGCTTCAATCACCACGTCCGCCAGAAAGCCTGCATCGACCACGTTCCAGGAGAACGACCTCCTGGAAAGGCAGCCAGCCGCAAGACATGCGCGCGTAAAACAATCCAGAAAATTCCCGTTGTAAGGCGCGTCGTCGCCCCGTTCGCTGTGATCCAGGGTAGCCGCACGATTGTGACGTCAAAACCAACGCGTTGTGCGGCGGCGCCGGGGGTATCGGCCGCCCATTTTGTCCGGGCGTACGCCACCGGAAGGTCCTCTGGCGCAGGCAATGGACTTGCCTCTTCCCGCGTTGGCCGCTCCCGTTCGTCGGCGTGCCCATGGGGAAGAGGGGCCTCAAGCACCGATGCGCTGGACACCAGCACCATGCGCTTGGAAAAACCCACACCCGTAATCGCGATGAGATCGCGGGTTGCCACGACATTGACAGCCCGCAGGTCATCGCAGCGGTGTGCAAACGAAAGATCGGCAGCGCAATGAAGGATCGTGCCTACGTTTTGCGTGACGTCTTCGTGCTGTGCTGGCGAAAGCCCAAGACCGGGCGCCGACAGATCAGCCTCCCAGACCTCCAGACGGCCCCCGGCAATGGCTTTCCCGGCTTCGGGGAATCCAAGAACAGCGCTGTGTCGTCCCGGCCGCAGCAGCCTTTTCAATACTTCGCGGCCCGCAAGACCTGTAACACCGATGAGGAGCACGGTGTGACCGCGTGCGCCATCATCCGGGCGAAGAGACACTTCCAAAACACTGTCCCGCTCCGCCTTGCTACCATGGATCCCAAAATCCTCCCCCGGCGACTGCTGGGGGCGCTTGATTTGCGTGCACTTCAAAGATCCATCCAGGTAGGCGGATCGAGCGGCCGGTCGCTGAAGTTTGCAGCTTGTTTTGCGTGGCGACGCGCCGGGCCTCAACAGATAAAGTCGGTCGGTAACCCGGCCGTGGGCTGATGAGAAGTCTTCGCACAGATCGTCGGCGGGGTAGGACTGCGCTGGCTGCGCGGTATCTCCGGGATGAGAACTTTCATCTCACCGTCAACGCTTTGTGCGGGTTCTGGGGCGAGCGGCTCCCCCGCGTTGCGGTCTACTGCGAAGGCGCAAGCGGACCAGCCTGGACCTGACCCGATCTTTGGTCCGGCTCTTATGCGAGCATTCGGGCTGATTTGGACTTGCTGGACTTGCCCCGAACGCTGGACCGGCGGCCTGAGCGCCTTCCCATCATCCTAGCCCATCGGTTGGCAGGTGGCCCCGATGGATTTCATGAACTCAACCGGGGTCTTATGGCCGATTGAGCTGTGCGGTCGTTCGTTGTTGTACTCATGGCGGTACGCTTCACATTTTACCCGGGCATCGTCGAGCGACAAGAACCAGTTTTGATCGATGCACTCGGCTCGAACTTTCCCATTGAATGCCTCAGCGTAGGCGTTGTCGGTCGGCTTCCCGGGCCGGGAGAAGTCCAGGATCACGCCATTCATGTAAGCCCACAGATCAAGATCTTTCGAGATGAACTCGGGCCCTTGATCGACACGGATGGAGCGGGGGTAGCCATGCTGGGCACTCACCCGCTCCAACGTCTTCACAACATCCGCACCGGTATAGCGGGAGCGCACGTCAATAGCGGGCGACACCTTCGAGAACGTATCGACAATCGTCAGTACCCTGATCTTCGTTCCGTCAAAGAGTTGATCTGACAGGAAATCCATCGCCCACACATCGCCCGGAGCAGCTGGTTTTCTTCGATCTTCACGGAGTTTCGCAGCGACTTTCCGTTTCGGTCGCTTGTTGCGGATCGCGAGGCCTTCCTCAGCATAGAGACGATAGACACGCTTGGCGTTCACCGGCCAGCCTTCCCGTCTCAAGAGCACGTGGATCCGCCGGTACCCGTACCGAATACGGGTTTCAGCAATCTCCCGGATCCGCTTTCGCAGAGCCGCCTGCGAGGGCCGACGCGCTTTGTAGAAGTACGTTGATTTCTGAAGCCCGAGCACGGTACAGCCTCGGCGAACCGAGACCTGGAATGCGCCTCGGACATAGTCAACCAACTGCCGACCCTTCGCAGGCGCTATACCTTTTTTGCCAGAACATCCTGCAGCATTGCCTTGTCCAACGACAGGTCGGCAACCATGCGCTTCAGTCGACCGTTCTC
>JBCCYN010000091.1:0-19939 GCA_039189655.1 Pseudomonadota bacterium
AAGCAACCCTTTCCAACAAAGGGTCCATCAACGCAGCGTCCGACAACTCCGTAGCCGTTCGCGGTGGTGATGGCCGAGAGCTCATCACCAACGAAGGTGCCATCCGCGGTAGCGTCTTCCTTGGCGGCAATAGTGATCAGTTCAGGCAGGTCGGCAACGGGTTCGTCAGCGGGGTTCTTGACGGTGAGGACGGCAACGACACCATTACGGGGGGCGGCCGGGCCGACCTGTTCTACGGCGGTAACGGCAATGACATCCTCGATGGTAAGGGTGCCAACGACACCATCTTCGGCGGGAATGGCAACGACCAGCTGATCGGAGATGGCGGCAACGACATCTTGCTCAGCGGTGTGGGCAATGACAGGCTCTTGGGCGGCTTCGGGCATGATGTTCTTCGTGCCGGCGATGGCGCAGACTATTTGGTCGGCAACGACCAGAACGACCGGCTGTTTGGGGAAGCCGGCAACGACACCATCTACGGTGGCCTCCACAACGACACCATCGACGGTGGCAGTGGCACCGATGAGCTTCGTGCAGGTGTCGGCAATGACAGCATTTTAGGGGGGCCCGATCACGACTTCATCTTTGGCGATCCGGGCAACGACACACTAAATGGTGGCGCCGGCGCCGATGTCTTGCGCGGCGGCTCCGGCCTTGACCGCCTCTACGGTACGTCCGGCAACGACACACTTTTCGGCGAGACAGAAAACGACTTGCTGGTTGGCGGCGATGACAACGACCACATCTATGCAGGCCACGGCAACGATACGGTCTATGGTGGGCGCGGCAATGACATCGTCGACGGTGGCTACGGTAGCGATCGGATGTTCGGGGACAACGGCAACGACATCTTGCGGGGGAGTTTCGGGTTCGACACCATTAACGGCGGTAACGGAAACGACCAAGTATTCGGCGGCCCCAATAACGATGTGCTTGTGGGGGTCCAGGGCCGCGACACCCTGCAGGGCGATTCTGGCAACGACACCCTCTCGGGAGGAAACGACGCAGACTTTTTACGCGGCGGCCTTGATAGGGATTTACTGCTCGGAGGTAATGGCAACGACGTCCTCATGGGTGAGAACAGTAGCGATACACTAAATGCCGGTAACGGCAACGATATCCTTTACGGAAATTACGGCAACGACTTCCTCGATGGTGGGTCCGGCAACGATCGGCTTTACGGCGGGGCTGGTCGAGATCGCTTCAACTTTGATCGCAGGGATGGTGTCGATCGAATCGTAGATTTTCAGAACAACCTCGATGTACTGGATCTATCCGACTTCAACCTGACACGCACCGGATTCATGCTTAGAGCAGCGAACTCCGGTAATGATGTAAGAATCAGTCTTGGCAATGGCGACGTGGTGGTGGTTGAAGACATACGGGAGACCCAGCTTCTTGATGATATTATACTGTAGCGATCAATGGATCGGGTCTATGTGCACGCTGGTCTCTCGCGCTAAGACGGCTTGCTCCTTAGAGCACATCACGCGATCATAGGATCGCCCCATGCACTCTAAGTCTTTAGTCTTTCCGTGCGGTTCGAGCCGCAAGCGGATTCCATGTTGCTGAAACGCGCGCTAGAGCATCCTGCGCCCAATTGGGCACAGACGAGATGCCTGCCCCTTTGAATCTAGGACGTTTTTTCTCGATCACGTGATCCAACCTGATTGAGAGCCGCTCTAGCGCCACACCGTCAACAGCTCCTTGACGGCAACGTCGAACCGGCGCTGTTCAATGGCCTCGCGCAAAATCCCCATCAGCCGCTGGTAATAGGCAAGGTTGTTCCAGGACAAGAGTGTTGCGGCAAGGGGTTCACCCACCTTGACGAGGTGGTGAAGATAGCCACGGCTGTACTCCTGCGCGGCCGGCACTGGCGTCTGGGGGTCGAGGGGCCGTTCATCTTCAGAAAACCGCGCATTTTTAAGATTAAGCTTTCCCTCCGAAGTATAGGCAACGCCGTGGCGCCCGGCCCGGGTGGGCATGACGCAGTCGAACATATCCACGCCCCGCGCAACCGCGCCAATGATATCGCCTGGTGTGCCCACTCCCATGAGATAGCGCGGCCGATCTTCCGGCAACGCAGTTAGCGTATGGTCGAGTGTTCGGAACATCGCCTCTTGCGGCTCGCCCACCGCCAGCCCGCCCACCCCATAACCGTCGAACCCGATGCCAAGAAGCCCCTCGGCTGACCGCAGTCGCTCGTCCTCGTCGGTTCCCCCTTGCACGATACCGAACTGAAGCCGACCGGACGGAGCGTCGGCGAGAAACTGACGCCGAGCGCGTGCTGCCCAGTCGAGACTTAACGTGACCGATCGTGCCACGGCCTCCTCGCTAGCGGGCAGCGCGACGCACTCGTCCAATTGCATTTGAATGTCGGAGCCGAGCTTCAACTGGATCCGCACTGCATCTTCCGGCGTCAAGCGATGCATGGAGCCGTCTACGTGGCTCTTAAAGGTTACGCCGTCCGAATCGATCTTCCGTAGAGCGGCCAGCGACATCACCTGGAAGCCACCAGAATCCGTAAGGATCGTTCCCGACCAATTCATGAACGGGTGAAGGCCGCCGAACGCTGCAATGCGATCAGCGCCCGGTCGCAGCATGAGGTGATAGGTATTTCCGAGCACCACCTGGGAGCCTGTCGCGGCAACGTCCCTGGTTTGCATCGCCTTGACGGTCGCTTGGGTTCCCACCGGCATGAACGCGGGGGTGTCCACCGTGCCGTGCAGCGTGGTGAGCCGGCCGCGTCGTGCCAAGCCGTCGGACTGAATGTGCTGGAACGTCATTGCCGCCAAAGGAGCGAAGCGTCGCCGTAGGAGTAGAAGCGATATTCCCCCGCGAGGGCATGGTCGTAGATGGCGCGCGTGGCCGGTAGACCCACAAACGCAGCCACCAGCATGAGCAGCGTCGAGCGCGGCAGATGAAAGTTTGTAATCAGCCCGTCGGCAACGCGGAATGGAAAACCCGGGCGGATGAAGAGCTTCGTTTCACCGTCAAGGGGCGCAAGATCACCACCGCGAGCCGCACTTTCCAAGACACGCAGGGCGGTGGTCCCAACGGTGATGATCCGGCCACCACGGGCCTTCGCCAGCGCGATGCTGGAAACCGCCCGCGCCGAGACGATGCCACGTTCAGCGTGCATTTCATGGGTGTTGAGGTTTTCTGCGCTCACCGGAAGAAATGTGCCGGGACCCACGTGTAGTGTTACGCGCGTAATGTCGATGCCGCTTTGCTGCAGTCTGCTCATGAGCTTGTCGGTAAAGTGTAAACCCGCGGTGGGCGCCGCCACTGAACCCGGCGGGTCGGCGTAAACGGTCTGGTAGTCGGCCTCGTCGTGCCGATCAGGGGCGCGCCGGCTCGCAATATAAGGGGGGAGCGGCATCATGCCCGAGGGGAGAGGATCAGCGCCGAACGCCAGGCGAACCTGCGCGCCCGCTCGGTCCAAGACCCGCGCTTCAACCGTCGCGCCACTCTTGCCGAACTGTACCACATCGCCCGGCTGGAGCCGTTTGGCAGGTTTGGCGAATGCGCGCCAAATATCCTCGCCCTCGCTTTCCAGGAGCGTGACTTCGATTGCCGCCCGGAATTCGCCGCGCACGCGCTCGCCCGACAGCCGCGCGGGGATCACGCGGCTGTCGTTGACCACGATGAGATCACCCGGCCGCAAGAGTTCCGGCAAGTCGGCAACCACCCGGTCTTCCAAGGGACCATCGCGCGGTGCCACCAGAAGAAGAGCCCCGTCCCGAGAGGCGGCCGGGCGAAGGGCGATACGCTCTTCGGGAAGTGCATAGTCGTAGTCGCTGAGGTGCGTGCCGTCGCCGGCACGCCCCTCAATCACAGCCGGTCGCTTAGCTGTCGGCGGCAATCCGCGCCTTCACGATCTTGTCGGGGTTGGCGACGGCGCCGTTGTTTTCCCGGGGGCCGGCGTTGAGCCCATCCACATGTTCCATGCCGTCAACGACCCTGCCGAACACCGTGTACTGGTTGTCCAGGAACGTGGCGTCGTCGAACACAATGAAAAACTGCGAGTTGGCGCTGTTGGGGTCTGGCGTCCGCGCCATGGAGACGATGCCCCGGGTGTGGGGGGTGGCGTTGAACTCCTGATTGAGGTCGGGCAGCTTCGAACCCCCAGCGCCGGTGCCTGTGGGATCGCCCGTTTGCGCCATGAACCCGGGAATGACCCGGTGGAACACAACACCGTCATAAAAGCCCTCGCGCGCCAGCGACTTGATGCGGTCCACATGGTTCGGCGCCACATCGGGGAGCAACTCAATGACGACCGGGCCGTCTTCCAACTCCAGGATCAGCGTGTTTTCGGGATCCTGCGCGGCAGCATGGGCGGAGGCGCAAAGGGCCATCGCCGCGGCGGCGAGCAGTCGGTTGATCATTCTCATTCCTTTCAGGGCAGTTTGGGACCGACGCGGCGCAACCGGGTTCGATCAGGAACCAGTTGCAACGCGCTCGGCGAGCCGTTTCGCGACATGTGGTGGCACGAACGCGTCCACCGCACCACCGAGCTTGGCGATCTGACGCACGAGCGTGGCGGTAATGTGCCGAACTTCGGCTGAAGCTGGCAAAAACACCGTGGTGATATGGGGATTGAGCGTGCGGTTCATGCCCGCCATCTGCATTTCGTAGTCGAGATCGGCGCCGTCCCTCAGCCCGCGGATGAGGAGCGTTGCGCCAGCGCTACGAGCCGCTTCCGTCACCAGCCCGGAAAACGACACCACACTGAGCCGCCCCGCCGCGGCCCCGTCGATGGCGCCCACCGCCTCATTCAGCATCGCTTCCCTCTCCGAAAAGGAGAACAGAGGCGTCTTGCCGGGGTGGACACCCACACCCACCACCACAGCGTCGGCCACCGCAAAGGCGTGCATCAACACGTCCAAGTGACCGTTGGTGACCGGGTCGAAGGTGCCTGGATAAAAAGCAGTGCGCATAAATGCCTCTGAATTCAGCAAACGCCTTTGGCCGGACCATCGTCTCGGGGAAGATCTTGGTCCAGTGGCAGGGTTTGCAAACACATACAAAATATTGCGCGATTTTAGCGGCTCAGTTCACGGCAAATTAATTTTTCTGAATCATGCCGAAATAAATTTTTTTGTGGAGGTGGAGACTATTTTAATTGCGATTGTGCATCCCACATGTGGGACGCGGCAACGAAGGGTTGCCGACCGGCACGGTTCCGTAAGCCGTCGCAACGATAGTCGCACTATTTTCGCAAGAGTTTCGAAGAGTATCGCACAGTTTGTGACGCGAATCACAACGATCCAGTGAAGTCGCCGTTAACTGAACTTGTGAAGCAGACGAAGTTACACGGGAGCCTGACATGTCCGCCGATCGCCGCATTTTGACACCAGTTGCAGCCACCTTGATCGCCGGTGCGATCGTGGGAGCCGCGACCGTGGGTGGGACAATCGCAGGCAGCCAGGAAACGGCGGTGAAATCGGACCGGTTTGCCGTGGTGGGCGAGCAGCTGTGCGAGGGTCAGTCCTGGCCAAACCTGACGCCCGAGTGCCTGTCCTGGAAGGAAGGTGAGCCCACCTCCAACGCTCGCGTTCGTTTCGTGACGTTCTCCCAAACGGATGATGGCGCAGGTACAACGACGCTAACGCGTACCCGCGAGATCACGACAAACTGATATCGCAACACGATTTTGCAATTTGGGTACTATATTGCACTAACGTTTACACTCGAGTGTTGCGAAAGTGTCAAAACTCTCTATATATGGCTTTGGAAAGTTAGGATTTAGCCATGTTTACGCCCAAATTGAAGAGCTCGGTCCTTGCTACCGCCGCGGGCAGCTTTATCGTTTTGGCCGCGGTTGCGGCGAGTTCCATTACCCAACCGACCTCTGAGGTGGGCGTGAAGGGCGATCGCCTGATGCTCCCCACCAAAGTGTCCTGTAGTGTTGATTGCACCGGCAGTGAAGATGCCATGGATCGCACTTTCGCCACCGAAGCCCGCCACGACACCGACGCCGGGATCACGCAGTTGATTCGCGAAGACGTCACTGGGCGCTAAACGACAGCACCATCTGGCTCCAAGAGCTTCCCGAAGCGGCCCCGTCCAAGGGCCGCTTTTATTTTGTGCACGTCTCAACGTTGCATAGCGAAACGCCAATCCCAGCGCGGCTTGGATCAATGCTCATCTGACCGGACACAGGCAAGTCAAGGTCAGGTCTCGACGTTCGCTAAACTGACGAGATAAGCGAACCATCCTTCCCGATTTGACCGGACTCCTGTGGGGCCGGAACGGCATGAAAGCAGAGCACGTGATCAAACGATCACGCCACCCTGTCTTAAGCTTTTGTCTTTGCTCAACGTTCACGCCGCAACACGACCCCATGGCACTGAAACCCGCCCGAGGGCATCGGGTTTCAGCCTTCGCTCGGGTCGGCGCTGCCATCGCCCTCCGAAGCGTCATCGTCGCCGCCGTCCAGCTCGCCGTCGTCCACGCCGTTGGGGTCTTCGCTGACGCGCTCCACCGACACCACCGCTTCCTCGGCGCCTGTATTGAACACAATGACACCCTGGGTGGCGCGGCCGGCGATGCGGACTCCGTCAACAGGAACGCGGATGAGTTGGCCGCCGTCCGTCACCAGCATGATCTGATCGGTCTCTTCCACCGGAAAACTGGCCACCAGCGGTCCGTTCCGCTCGTTGACGACCATGGCCTGGATGCCCTTACCGCCCCGCGCGGTCACCCGGTACTCGAAGGATGAGGTGCGTTTGCCGTAGCCGTTTTGCGAGATCGTAAGAATATGTTCCTCGGCAGCGCCCATGGCGGCATAACGCTCCGTATCGATGAAGGCCGCGCCCTCGGCGCCCTCCTCGGCATCGCCCGGGGCTTCGGTTTCGCCCGCCACCGCCCGGCGCATTTTGAGGTACGCGGCCCGCTCCTCGCTGCTGGTGGCGAAGTGGCGAAGGATGCTCATGGAGATCACCCGGTCGCCCTCGGCAAGGGAGATGCCGCGCACTCCAGTGGAGGTCCGCCCCACAAACACGCGCAAGGAGGAAATGGGGAAGCGGATCGCCTGTCCGGCCGCCGTGGTGAAAAGCACATCCTGGTCGGGCGTTGCGATCTGAACGCCGACGATCCCATCGCCATCATCAAGCTTCATGGCGATCTTGCCGGCTCGGTTCACGTTGGTGAAGTCGGAGAGCTTGTTGCGGCGCACGTTGCCCTTTTCGGTGGCGAAGAGCACGTCGTAGTTGCCCCAGGAGGACTCATCTTCCACCAGGGGCAGGATGGATGTGATCCGCTCGCCTTCCTGTAGTGGCAAGATATTGTTGAGGAATTTTCCGCGCGACTGGGGCGCAGCCTGGGGGAGCCGCCAGACCTTTTCCTTGTAGACGATGCCCCGTGAAGAAAAGAACAGCACCGGGGTGTGGGTGTTCGCCACGAACAGCCGCGTTACAAAATCCTGGTCACGGGTGGACATCCCAGCCCGGCCTTTGCCGCCCCGCCGTTGGGCCCGATAAGTGTCGAGGGGAACGCGCTTGATGTAACCGGCGTGGGACACGGTGACGACCATGTCCTCCCGGTTGATGAAATCCTCGTCTTCAAGGTCCGGTCCGCCATCGACGATTTCGGTCCGGCGAGGCGTCGCAAACTCGTCCCGCACCGCCTTCAGCTCGTCCTTAATAATGTTCTGAACCCGTAGCCGGCTGCGCAAAATGTCCAGATAGTCGGCAATCTGCTCGGCGAGCTTCTTCAGCTCATCGCCAATTTCATCCCGGCCTAGGGCAGTGAGACGCTGGAGCCTGAGGTCAAGGATCGCCCGGGCCTGCTCCTCTGAGAGGCGGATCGTGCCGTCGTCAGAAAGCTTGTGGCGCGGATCATCGATCAGCTCGATGAGCGGCCCCATGTCCTTGGCCGGCCAATCCCGCTCCATCAACGCTCCGCGGGCGGTCGCCGGATCGGGCGAGGTGCGAATGAGACGGATCACCTCGTCGATATTGGCCACCGCCACCGCAAGACCCACCAGGGTGTGAGCCCGGTCGCGGGCCTTCCCCAGGAGGAATTTGGTGCGCCGCGCAACGACTTCCTCGCGAAAGGCGATGAAGGCCGTCAAAAGATCTTTTAGATTGAGCTGCTCCGGACGGCCGCCGTTGAGGGCCACCATGTTGCAGCCGAAGGACGTTTGGAGCGGCGAAAAACGGTAGAGCTGGTTGAGCACCACATCGGCGTTTGCGTCGCGCTTCAGCTCGATCACCACCCGCATGCCATCGCGGTCGCTCTCGTCGCGAAGGTCAGAAATGCCCTCCACGCGCTTTTCGCGCACCAGCTCTGCGATTTTCTCCACCATGGTGGCCTTGTTCACCTGGTAGGGAATCTCGTCGACGATGAGCGCTTCCCGATCACCGCGCATGGTTTCGATACGCACCTTGCCGCGCATCAACACCGAGCCCCGCCCGCTTTCGTAGGAGGTGCGGATGCCCGAGCGGCCCAGCACAATCCCGCCGGTGGGAAAGTCCGGCCCCGGCACATATTCGATGAGGTCGGAGATGGAGAGCGCCGGATCGTCGATGAGCGCCACCGTCGCGTCGATGATCTCACCCAGATTGTGTGGCGGGATATTCGTTGCCATGCCGACAGCAATGCCGCCGGCACCGTTCACCAGAAGGTTCGGGAAGCGTGCTGGAAGGACGGAGGGCTCGCGCTCGGACCCGTCGTAATTATCCTGGAAGTCGACGGTGTCCTTGTCGATATCTTCCAGGAGCGCGTTGGTGACCTTTTGAAGGCGCACCTCAGTGTAGCGCATCGCCGCCGGCGCATCGCCGTCCACCGAGCCGAAATTCCCCTGTCCATCCACCAAGGGGACGCGCATGGAAAACGGCTGCGCCATGCGCACCAGGGCGTCATAAATCGCCTGGTCACCGTGCGGGTGGTATTTACCCATGACGTCGCCCACCACACGGGACGACTTCTTATAGGGTCGGTTCCACTCGTACCCGTTCTCGTGCATCGTGTAGAGGATGCGCCGGTGAACGGGCTTTAGACCGTCCCGGGCGTCGGGAAGCGCGCGGCTGACGATGACGGACATCGCATAGCCAAGAAACGACTTCTCCATCTCTGCGGTGATGGAGACGCCGGAAATACCTTCGCCGCCGGCGGGTCCGGTGGGATTTTCGTCACTCAATGGATGGGATCCTACGCTCGTCGTACGCCTGGGAATTTAAGGGATTCCGAGGCGTATCGCTAGGCCAGAACCGCCGCCATTCACCGCTCGATACCCCGCAAAACCGCAGGGCAGAAATCCGATAATTACGCTGGTTAGCGGCGCTTACGGGCTATGATGCGCAAGCGCACTGTGGCGTCCTTGCTGTAGAGCGGGCGACCTGCTGTCACTCCGAACGCCGTGCGATCGATCTTACCCTGAAGGGCAACGCTGAACCGGCGATCATTGGCGCGCAAGAGTTCTCCGGTAAACGACACCGGCCGGGTGTTTCCCTTCACCGTCAGACTGCCGCGCACCCGCACGTTGTCACCGTTAATCACCATGTTTGATGCTTCAAAGGTAATGGTTGGAAACCGTTCGATGTGAAGTCCAGAGCGGCCGCGGATCAGATCCACCGCCGCTTCGGTGCTGGTGTAGACCGATTGCGCATCCATCACCGTGCGCGCCTCGCGAACGCGTCCGCCATTTCCGACCACGATGGTGCCCTCAGCCACCTGAAGCTCCGCTTTCACGGGCCCGAGGGGGCTTCGCAGGGTCAAGCTGGCCGCTGACCGCTCCGGCACGACATTATAGGTGCCCGGCGCCAGGGACTGGGCGGCAGCTGGCGGGCCGGAAAGGGCCAACAGGGTGATGGTGGCGGCGCAAAAAATCTGACGTGCGTTCATCGCGGGCATCCCGTTGCTATGTGGCGCTTGTGGTGGAAGCTGCCTGAACGTCGCCAAAACGCACCAGGAGAGCCGTGGCGTCGTCACTTTGCTTAAAGCGCGGAAAGCGGGTGCAGTGCGGATCGTTCCGCTCCACATCGCGCAGCGCGGTGAGCGGTCCTTCGATGTTCTGCAAAGCAGCTCCCAGAAGACCCGCTCCATCGAAAAGGCCATAGTCCTCGCTGGCAGCCTCATAACCATCGCTTACGAGAAGAGCGTGCCCCGTGCCCGACCAAGAATGGGTATGGCGTCGGGCGCGTTCTGTGGATGCCGCGTCGGGCGCGAAGATGGCGTAGCCGTCCGGCGTGTTGGCAAGGTTGCGCACCTTCCGCAGGAGGGCGACCACCTCGGGGCTACGGCCTTTGCCGGAACCCATAAACCGCCTTGCGTTCTCCTGCTCGAGCGCCCGGCCCTGTTCGGTGCCGCCGAACCGCGCCAGACCCTCAGCGCTTTCAATGAACACCGCGCAGTCGCCAAGCTCCACAATCTCGACCCGATCGCTGTGAAAGGAGGCCACCAGCACCGCAGCGGTGGGGATTTCGTAGTTTTCCTTTGGTGAGCGCAGGCGTTCGGAATGAAAACGCGCTTCAGCTTCGGCAGCCGCCATTGAAAGGAGCGCTGCCGGGTCGCGCTCGGCGGCCACGTTCTTACGCAAGGATCCGTCCAGGACGCTTGTCAGCCATGCCGCATCACTGGGGCCAGCCAAGAGCTGTTCATCGCCAAGGCCCGTTGCCCCGTCGATGACCCAGGCAACGTTTTCCTGCGCGCCAAAGCCGTCTTCATTGGCTCGTTCGGCGCGGCCGGGATGGCTAACCGCGCTCACCTGCACCAGCATCTAAGGCGCGGGCTTAGAACGGAATATCGTCGTCATAGGGGGCATCTGCGGGGGAGGCGGGGCCACTGGGACCGCCCGAGCTGCTGCCGCGATCGGAGCCGTAGGATCCGCCGCCACCATAGGAACCGCCAGCGTCGCCGCCGCCGCTGCGCCCATCGAGCATCACCAGCGTTCCGCCGAAACCTTGTAAGGCGACCTCTGTCGTGTAGCGCTTCTGGCCCTGCTGATCTTCCCACTCGCGGGTTTGCAGTTGGCCTTCCACATAGATCTTGGAGCCTTTGCGCAAATACTGTTCCACGACACGGCAAAGACCTTCCGAGAACACCACCACGCGGTGCCACTCGGTCTTTTCTCGCCTGTCGCCAGTGTTGCGGTCCCGCCAGCTTTCAGTCGTGGCGAGACGAAGATTTGCGATGGGGCGACCGTCCTGGGTGCGTCTGATTTCAGGATCAGCACCCAGATTGCCGATCAGTATGACTTTGTTAACGCTGCCGGCCATGAGGACCCTCCACTATGGCCTTCATCTTAACAGCCACGCCGGCAGATCGAACCGGGGAAATCGTTCTCCACAATTCAGAATACAAAAGACGGTAAGACGGCGGACAAACCGGAGATTCTAAAGCTCCAGCTTCTGCCCACCGTCCCTGTTATGAAGTCGCGCCAAACGGCGACCCATTACATCGCGACGCGACCGCGAACCACGTCGGGGATCTCGCCACGAGACAGACCGATATCGCGAAGCTGATCGTCGGAAAGACGGGAAAGCTCCTCGGTGGTTTCGATGCGGACGCGCCAATCGTGGACTGCGCGCACGACTTGATCAAACATGATTTTCTCCATAGTCCCAATGGGTAACACACACACCTCTCGGGCGTTTCGCAATACGATCGCCCTCCGGTCACGAGGCATATGCGTGCTAGCGATCGAACTTTGACCGCCTAGAAATTCATGCCTGAGTTGATCTTTTTGCAGTTGCGAAGGAAAGGCTCGGGCAATGTTCCAGAGCCCGGTTCGAGTCGGTCCTATACGGGCAGGCAAGCAGCCCTTTTTCCCACCTCAGGCGATCACTCCGCGGCCTGACGTTGGGGGCCGCGGCGGTCCAAAAGCTCGGCCAGGTATTCGCCGGTATGGCTGCGTTTCACTTTCATCAGAGCTTCCGGCTTGCCGGACGCCACGATCTCGCCGCCGCCGTCCCCACCCTCAGGCCCCAAGTCAATCACCCAATCGGCGGTCTTGATGACCTCCAAATTGTGCTCGATGACCACCACCGTGTTGCCTTGGCTGACCAGCTGCTGAAGGACATCCAGGAGCTTTGCCACGTCATGGAAGTGAAGGCCCGTGGTCGGCTCGTCCAGAATATAAAGGGTCCGCCCGGTTGCGCGCTTTGACAGTTCCTTGGCGAGCTTGATCCGCTGCGCTTCGCCGCCCGAAAGGGTCGTCGCCTGCTGGCCGATGTGAATGTAACCGAGACCCACCTGGTTAAGCGTAGTAAGCTTATCGCGCACAGCCGGCACGGCCTTGAAGAATTCGCAGCCTTCTTCCACCGTCATATCGAGAACATCGGAAATGGATTTTCCTTTGAACTCGATTTCTAGCGTCTCGCGATTGTAGCGCTTTCCCTTGCATACATCACAGGTGACGTAGACGTCGGGCAAAAAGTGCATCTCAATCTTGATGACACCATCACCCTGGCACGCTTCGCAACGGCCGCCCTTCACGTTGAAGGAAAAGCGCCCCGGCCCATAGCCCCGCGCCTTGGCTTCCGGAAGACCGGCGAACCACTCGCGGATCGGCGTAAACGCACCGGTATAGGTGGCCGGGTTCGAACGCGGTGTGCGGCCGATGGGGGACTGGTCGATGTCGATAATCTTGTCGAGGTGCTCAACCCCCAAAAGCTCTTCATGGGGTGCTGGTTGTTCCCGGCTCTTATTGAGACGACGCGACAAGGCTCTGTAGAGCGTTTCGATGATCAACGTGGACTTTCCGGAGCCCGATACCCCCGTGACGGCGGTAAAAAGCCCGAGGGGAATTTCTGCCGTGACACCGCAGAGGTTGTTCCCAGTGGCATTCACCACCTTGATCGCGCGGCCCCGCTTCCGTGGACGGCGTTTTGTCGGAATCGGTATTTCGCGAACGCCGGCAAGGTATTGACCGGTCAGCGAGTTTGAGTTCGCAAGGATTTCTTGGGGTGTTCCTTGGGCGACCACCTCGCCGCCATGAACCCCCGCGCCCGGTCCCACATCCACCACGTAGTCCGCCGAAAGCACGGCGTCCTCATCGTGCTCAACCACGATGACCGTGTTGCCGAGATCGCGGAGCCGCTTCAGCGTTTCGATGAGGCGGGCGTTGTCGCGCTGGTGAAGCCCAATGGAAGGTTCGTCCAACACATAAAGGACGCCGGTGAGGCCCGAGCCGATCTGCGAGGCAAGGCGGATGCGCTGGCTTTCACCGCCGGAAAGGGTGCGTGAGCCGCGGGAAAGCTGAAGGTAATCAAGGCCCACATCCACCAGGAACCGCAGCCGCTCTTGGATCTCCTTCAGTACCGCCCGGGCGATTTCCCGCTGTTTTTTGGTGAGCTGGTCAGGCAGCTCGTTGAACCAGGGCGCCGCGTCCCGAATGGACAGCCGCGCCACTTCGCTCACATGACAACCGGCGATCTTCACCGCCAATGCTTCGGGTTTCAGACGGTAACCCCCACAGTCTTCGCACGGTGCATCGGACTGGAAGCGGGACAACTCATCGCGCACCCATTGGGATTCCGTCTCGCTCCAGCGGCGCTCGATGTTGGTGATGACCCCTTCGAAGGTCTTTTTGGTTTTGTAGGACCGCAGACCGTCGTCGTAGACGAACTCAATCTTGTCCCTGCCGGACCCGTACAAGATGACGTCTCGCACCTTGCGTGGCAGATCCCGCCAGGGCGTGTGCATGTCCACCTTGAAGTGCCTCGTCACAGCCTGAAGGGTTTGGGTGTAGTAGGGGCTTGTGCTGCCGGTTTTCGCCCACGGGAGAATGGCGTTGTCGGCAAGGGTGAGAGCGGTATCGGGCACCACCAGATCCGCCTCGAACCTTAGCGTCGTCCCCAACCCGTCGCAGGTGGGACATGCCCCGGTAGGCGCATTGAACGAAAAAAGACGCGGCTCGATCTCGGCGATGGTGAACCCTGAAACGGGGCAGGCGAACTTTTCCGAAAAGATCATGCGGCGCGGCTCGTCGCCGTCCATCTCGTCGGCAAATTCGGCAACGGCGATGCCGTCCGCAAGGCGCAGCGCCGTCTCGATGGAATCGGCAAGCCTCGTTGCAAGGTTAGCCCGTGTCGAAACTCGGTCCACCACCACATCAATGTCGTGCTTGTATGTTTTGTCGAGCGCCGGCGCGTCCTCGATGAGGTAGAACTCCCCATCCACCTTCACCCGCTGAAACCCCTTCTTCTGGAGTTCCGCCAGCTCCTTGCGGTACTCGCCCTTCCTGTCGCGCACGATGGGGGCGAGGATGTAAAGCCGCGTCTTGTCGGGAAGCGCCAAGACGCGGTCGACCATCTGGCTCACGGTCTGGCTTTCAATGGGAAGCCCGGTGGCCGGCGAGTGGGGCACGCCGATGCGGGCCCAAAGGAGCCGCATATAGTCGTAAATCTCGGTCACCGTGCCCACGGTGGAGCGCGGATTGCGGCTCGTTGTCTTCTGTTCGATGGATATGGCCGGCGACAGGCCGTCGATCTGGTCCACGTCCGGCTTTTGCATCATTTCCAGGAACTGGCGCGCATAGGCCGAGAGGGATTCTACGTAGCGCCGCTGTCCCTCGGCATAGATGGTGTCGAACGCCAGGGAGGACTTTCCGGATCCAGAAAGGCCGGTAAACACGATCAGGCTGTCTCGGGGGAGCGCGAGATCGACGTCTTTGAGGTTATGTTCCCGCGCACCGCGGACGATGAGCTTGCGCTCTTTCATCTTGCCATCGCATTGACTGGGCCTTCGCCACTGCGAAACTGTGGTGGGATCATCGCCCGGTCAATGGCGCACCGCCGGCCGGCCCATCTTACTCCTGACATCCACAGGACAGCCGCTTGCTCGACCTTCTGACGCTCCACATCGGGCACCCCAAAACCGGCACCACATCGCTCCAGGCAACTTTTCGGGAGAGCGCGCCGGTGCTCGCCAAGCACGGCGTCTTCTACTTCGCCAAAACCCGCAACCATCATCCCATCGCCCGCCAGATGCACCGGCGCACCCGCGACCGCAGCGAGCGCGACGCGGCGACGTTCGCCCGTTTCGAGCGGGAGCTCAAAAACACCTCATGTCCACAAGCATTTGTCGGCTCAGAAACGTTGATCCGGCTCACCGACGAGGAGGCGCGCAACGCAGTCGCCTACTTCCGCCGGTTCGCACAAAACGTCCACGTCTTGGTCTATGTGCGCCACCCGGTGGGCTTTGCCTCCAGCGCGGCCCACCAAGGCATTCGCACCGGGCGCGACCTGGCTGAGATTGAGGCTGCCCCTAGGGTCTTGCCGCTGCGCCAACTCCTCAAGCGCTGGCGTGATGCGTCCGGCGCGGACCGGCTCATCGTGCGTCCATTTGACCGGAAATTGCTGGTAGGCGGGGATGTGGTCGACGATGCGCTCGATGTGCTCGGCGCCAGTGCCGCAGCGCCCCAGCTGAACCGCCTCCGAATCAACGACCCCCTTTCAGTGCTTGGTGCGCAGATCCTCAACCGAGCCCAGCGCGTTGAGCCTGATCGCGACCTTGCCATCGAAAGCCTTCGTGCTTTCGACGCCATCGCCGGACCTCGCTACATCCTGCCCAAAAAGGCCCAGGAGAAGGTTCGGCGCGCGTCGGCCGACCATCTCGCCTTCCTTGAAGCCGAGTTTGGCGTGGTGCTTCCGGACGTCGATGATGCACCGAGCCCGCCGTCCGATCTATCGCCGGCAGAGCTCGATTCGCTGGCCACGACCCTTTACCGCCTGACCCAGTACGCCTACGCCGTCGACCAATCGCCGGCAGCGCGGCTTTTTGGCATGAGATCGCCATTTTCGCGGGCGTGGGACGTCGCCCCCCACCCCCTGGCGAATATACTGCGCCGTGTCGGTATCACCCGGCGGATGATCGGGCGCGAGTTGCGCGCAGAACGCCCGATCTTGCGCCCCGACGCTGAAGACGACGCCAGCGGCGGGTGATGGCACCTAACGTGCCCGTGCATGGTGGACCAAGACTAAGCTAGCGTTAGCTCCCAACCGTGGCGCGCACGGCGCCATCCACGTCGCGTTCGGCTCGACCGGCGAGCTCCAACTCCACAACGGCTGCGGTGACGCTCGCAACGCTCATCCCCGTGATGCGCACCAGCTCGTCCACACCCATGGGCGTCAGCGAAAGCGCTTCGGCAACGGTGTCGAGAGGGTCATCCGAACCATGAAACTCCGTGGTTTCCTCCGAAAAGCCCGCTGGAGCCTCGGGAGCGCCTTCCCAGACCGGAACCCCGTCCAGTACGTCGCGGGGCTCGATGGCCATGGCCGCCCCCTCCCGAAGGAGTTGCAAAGAACCGGCGGCTCGGGGATCAAGCGGCGAGCCGGGCACGGCGTAAACGTCCCGGTTCTCGTCGAAGGCATAGCGGGCGGTGTGGAGCGTGCCTGAGCGGGCCGCTGCCTCGATGATCACCACCCCATCGCAAAGACCCGCAATCAGCCGGTTGCGCCGCGGGTAGTCGCGCGCCAAAGGCACCATCCCAAGAGGCATTTCTGAGACGATGGCGCCGCCGCGCTCGACGATCTCGTTGGCAAGTTCGATGTGTCCCTCGGGTGTGGGCCGATCAACACCGCCGGCCACAACGGCCACAGTCCCCGCCGAGAGCGCGGTGCGATGGGCTTCCGCGTCGATGCCGAGGGCAAGCCCCGAAACCACCGTGCGCGCGGCTGCAACAAAGGCGGCGGCAAAATTGCGGGCAAGGGTTTTGCCCGCAGCGGAGGCTTTGCGCGATCCCACGATGGCAAGGGGCGCGCGTGCCATCACCGCCGAGTCGCCGCGCACAAGAATGACCGGCGGCGGCGCGTGGATCGCGCCCAGGCGTTCTGGATAGCCCGGCCCGCCAAGAAAGTGGAACGACGCACCCAGTCTATGGGCGCGCTCCATCTCCCGCTCCACCGTCTGCGCGGTCGCCACCTTGATGGGCCGGCGCTGCCCAGCCCGTGCTGCGATACGAGGCAGCTCCTCCAGCGCATCGCCGGCATTTCCAAAATGCCTCATCAAATCGAAGAACGTCGCAGGGCCAACATTTTCCGAGCGGATGAGGCGGAGCCAATCCGCCTTTTCCTGCGCAGATGTGGGCGGTTGGAGTGTCACTTGCTGCCGATCCGGCTTTCGGTCCCGGACAGAAGACGCCTGATGTTCGCGCCGTGCTTGAACCATAGGAGGGCTGTGAGGACCCCGAACGCTTCTGCGAACTGGTACTGTCCCAATCCGACGAGCACGAATGGGGTGGCGAGCGACGCAACAAGGGCCGAAAGCGAGGAGTAGCGCATCAAGAGCGCCAGCACGAGCCAAATACCCAGCGCCGCAAGTCCAGCCAGAGCAGAAGCCGCCAAAAGGCAGCCGAGGTAGGTGGCAACGCCCTTACCGCCGCGAAATCCCAGCCAAACTGGGAAGAGATGGCCCAAGAACGCCCCCACAGCGGCGGTGACGGCAAGGTCCGGCCCCCCCAGTCTGTGGGCGACAAGAACGGCTGCAGCACCTTTGGCGCCATCAAGCAAAAGGGTTAACGCGGCAAGATCTTTTCGACCCGTGCGCAAGACATTTGTTGCGCCGATGTTGCCCGAGCCAATCTTTCGAACGTCACCGAGCCCGGCTATCCGGGTCAAAATAAAACCAAACGGTATCGATCCTGCCAAATAAGCGGCAAAGAAAGTGCCAAGATAGTAGGGCCAGACAGACGCCCAATTTATCGGATCGGGCATAATTTCTCCGAAAAGCGTTGCAGATTCGTCCCAATCAACAATGAACCGGCAATTGTATTGGGGCGAAGTGTTGAAGCGTGCACCATCGAAAGGTAGAGCTTTGCCAAGCTTTGTAGCCGACTAGCCTTCTGTGAAGGGAATTGCGGGCGTGCACAAGACGATGGACGAGACGCTGAACCGGCGCCTTGCCCTGCGCCGCGCTGACGATGGCCCGGCCGCCGCTCAGTCGCGCCGTCGCGCCCAAGGTTTTGCCGGTCACAACGCCTTTTCCTCCGACCCCGTGCTCACCGCGTCTCTCGATGGCGTGCTGGACGAGCAAACGGAAGATCATCTGTCCGCCCTCGGCGCCTATTGGGGGTCGGCGGAGGCGCAGGAAGTGGCCCGCATCGCCAGCGATCACCCGCCCAGCCTGCGCCGGGAAGATTTTGATGGCCGGCGGATCGATCAGGTGGAGATGCATCCGGCCTACCACGCGCTGATGAACCGCAGTGTCAACGCCGGTCTCCTGTCGAGCGCTTGGGAAGACGGCGAGGGCGCCGTGCAACACCGCCTGCGGGCCGCAGCGCTCCTCCTGGCGGCTGGCTGCGAGCGAGGGCACCTGTTGCCCGTCAGCGCGAGCCATGCAGCCGTCGCCTCGCTGGTCTACGCGAGCGATCTTGAGGCGGAGCTTTTCCCCCTCATCGCGTCGCGCCACTACGATCGACGCCAGGTGCCCCTTGAGGAGAAAGAAGGCGCCGTCATCACCCTTGCGATCTCCGAAAGATCCCTCTCCGGCGACTACGGCGACATTCAAACCCGCGGCGAACTGTTGGCGGGGGATGCGGTTCGCATCACCGGGGAAAAGACCTTCGTCGCCGCACCTGGCGCTGACCTCATGCTCGTTCTGGCGCGCACGGCCGATGGACCCACCGCGGCGCTCGTTCCTCGCTACGCGCCTGAGAATCTCGATGCCGTGGCCCTTGATGCGTTCGCCGACTATGGCGGCCTTGACGCCCAAGCCATCGCGACCGTGACCTTTTCAGAGGCTCGCGGCAGGCTGGTCGGCGAGCCCGGGCGCGGTCTCCAGGTGCTGCGGGACGTGCGGACCCTTACCCAACTCGACAGCGCCATCATTGCCGCCGGTGGCACGCGCTGTGCCGTGGCCCGAGCCGTCCACCACCTGCGAACGCGCCAGTCAGGCGGCGCGCCGCTGCTTTCCGAGCCGCTCTTTGCGCGCACCATGGCGGACCTTGCCCTGGCAAGTGCCGCTCAAACCGCCCTTGCCATCCGGCTCGCAGGGGCGTTTGACGGCGCCTTTGAACGGGACGGGGACCATGCCATCGCGCGTGTGCTGACGCCGGCGGCAAGGGTGCTGGCGTTCGATGTGGCCGTTTCCGCTGCGTCGGCGGCGCGCGATGCCATGGCGATCACTGCGCTTCCGCGTCATCACCCCGTCGCTCGGGTGGGACCCGACCTCTCCGCCCTGAACCATTGGGACGGGGCCGCCAACGATGCGGCGCTCGATCTTCTCGGCCTCGTTTCGCGCGATGAAACAGTCCTCTCGGAGGCCTTGGAAGAGATTGCCAATGATCTTGGCGATCAGCCGGGGGATCTGGTGGGTGAAGTCCTCGCCCTCGGCCGCGAGGCAATGAACGAGCCGGGCCTTGCCCGCGCCTTTTGCGAGCGTTTCGCGTTCCTCGGCGCAGCCGCCTCCATGCGCCGCAACCTGCCGCGCGTGGTCTCCGACGCCTTCATCTCATCGCGGCTCGGCGGCCGCTATACGTCCGGCTACGGCGCCCTTGACAACCGGTTCGACGCCGACGCGATCCTCGACTTCATCATTCCCGAAGACTGAAGCCAGCGCTCCGGGGTCGGATTGCCCGGACACTGGGACGGCACGATCCCAAGCCCGTGCGCGCGGCACCATGTTCGCCACCGCACCCTTATTGTTATTGTACAGGAAGACGAACCATTCGAGGTCGGTATCCCGCTGCCAGGTACGCTGGCTCGTGCGCTGGAGCGCAACATCTGGGCCGTCCTATTCGGCAATCCTCAGCGGCATTCTTTTTTCCGACGGCTGGAGCCGGAGCGGGTGTCTGCCAGACTATGGACGGGTCCGCCTGACGCGAGCACGGCCTAGAGGTCGTTTCCAAGACGGTTGTTCATATCGGCGCGACCGCTAGGCAATGGGCCAAAACTCTCCCGCCTTGATCCATAATCCCGCGCAGGGCCGGATGCCGCCAGGGACGCGTCGCTCTTTGCCCGTGACCCATCAGGCCCAGCGCGGGCGTGAAAAGGGG
>JBCCYN010000092.1:0-19726 GCA_039189655.1 Pseudomonadota bacterium
TCTGGTCGCTCACCTTTACGGAGAGTTTTTCCTCTCCGCACCAACGGTCTCACTCGTTGCCGCAAGAGTGCCGAACGTGCCCTTTTATCTCCAGCCCTTTTATTGGGGTATTGGAGCGACGGCCCTCGTGTTGTTCGGGCTCGCCAGACTCCTACGATAGGTTTGCAAAAAGCCTCGGTGGCGTGAGCGAGGCCACTCCGGTCCTGTCGCAAATCGTTGTCCCCCGCGCCGCTCAATCAATCAGCGGTCGAAGTTTCTTGGAAATTGGCTTTCCGGTGATTTTCGATCCCTTGGTAGGCCCTGGACCAACCTCATGACGGGTCAACACTTTTTATCGCGACATGAAAGGTGTTTCCTTGGCGCCGGCTTTTGACCATCATCTTTCACAATGCAGAGTGGGGAGGATTGCCATGTTGACCAAAACCGATGGTGGAGCTGCGCAGGTCTTGGCCGAACTTAGCAAGGCGCTTTCGGCGGGCGACGTCGAGGCTGCAGTCAACCTCTTTGCCGAAAAGTGCTTCTGGCGCGATCTCGTCACCTTCACCTGGAACCTCAAAACCATGGAAGGCAAGGACGCGATCCGCCACATGCTTTCCGACCAGCTGGCCGCCACCAGACCGTCCCAATGGGCGCTCGCGCAGGACGAGCCTGTGGTTGTCAAAGGTGAAGTTGTCGAAGCCTGGTTCACCTTCGAAACCAACGTTGCACGGGGCGACGGGCATCTGCGCCTGAAGGAGGGAAAGATTTTTACCCTCCTCACCGCCATGCGCGAACTCATAGGTCACGAGGAGACCATCAAGACCCACCGTCCGCTAGGTGCCAAGCACGGGCAGCAGAAGCATCCGCGCAGTTGGAAGGATGAGCACGACGGGCTTGAAAGCTCACTGGGAACCGAGCAACAGCCCTACGCTGTGATCATCGGTGGCGGCCAGGGGGGCATTGCCCTTGGCGCTCGACTGAAGCAACTCGGCGTGCCCACCATCATCGTTGAAAAGAACGCCAGGGCGGGAGACAGCTGGCGCAACCGATACAAAACCCTCTGCCTCCATGACCCGGTCTGGTATGATCATCTGCCTTATCTAGACTTTCCGGAAAGCTGGCCTGTTTTTGCACCTAAAGATAAACTTGGCGATTTTCTTGAAATGTACGTTTCGGTGATGGAACTCACCTACTGGACGGGTGCGGTAGTCAGTCACGCTCAGTTTGATGAAGAGACAAAAACTTGGAACGTCACTGTGGAACGTGACGGCAAAACCGTTGCTCTTCAACCAAAACAGCTCATCTTTGCCACGGGCATGAGTGGACATCCGCACGTGCCTGACTTTCCTGGCATGGATCAGTTTAAGGGCAATCAGCACCATTCTTCTGACCATCCCGGACCGGACCCGTTCAAGGGTAAAAGAGTGGTGGTGATCGGGTCCAACAACTCCGCCCACGACATTGCCGCAGCATTGTGGGCGGAAGACATTGACGTGACCATGGTACAGCGCTCGCCCACTCACGTGGTGCGCTCTGAAACGCTTATGGAACTGGGGCTCGGGCCGCTCTACTCGGAGGAAGCGCTCGCCAAAGGCATCACCACACACCGGGCCGATATGGTGTTTGCGTCCGAACCCTACGCTATCATGCACGAAGGCCAAATCCGGCTTCACAACGCTATCCGCGCCCGCGATGCGCAGTTTTACGAACGCCTTGCCAAATCGGGATTTCAACTCACCTGGGGTGAGGATGAGGCCGGCATCCAAATGCTCTACCTGCGCCGCGGATCTGGTTACTATATCGATGTGGGGGCGTCCGATCTCATAGCGAGCGGCGAAATAAAGCTTGCGCACGGTCAAGTGAGCGCCATCGAGGAGGATGCCATAGTGCTTGAAGACGGAACGCGGCTCTACGCCGATGTCGTCGTCTATGCCACAGGCTACGGTTCCATGAATGCTTTTGTAGCTGATCTCATCGGGCGCGACGCCGCCGACAAGGTCGGCAAGGTCTGGGGTCTCGGATCAGGTACGCGCAAGGACCCCGGTCCTTGGGAGGGCGAGCCGCGCAATATGTGGAAGCCCACCCACCAAGAATCACTCTGGTTCCACGGCGGAAACCTTCATCAGTCCCGTCACTACTCGCTCTACTTGGCGCTCCAAGTAAAGGCGCGTATGGAAGGGATCGAAACGCCAGTCTACGGTATGCCGCCTGTTCATCACCGGTCTTGAGCGCGATTCAAGGGCGCTCGTGCTCCGCCACAACCTCGATCTCCACCTTCATCTGCGGTTCGATCAAATCGGCAATGATCATCGTCGCAGCAGGCCGGATCTCACCAAAAATTTCGCCCAAGACCTCAAACACGGCCGGCGTGTCATCGCGGCTTGCCACATAGTAGCGCGCCTGCACCACGTCGGCCATGGAAAACCCCGCCTGCGCAAGGGCCGAGTCGATGGTGGCAAGGGCGTTTCGCGTCTGGGCGGCGACGTCATCGGGCATGATCATCGTGGCGTAATCGTAGCCCGTCGTTCCCGACACGTAGCAGCGATCACCGCAAACCATCGCACGGCTGTAGCCAGCTGACCGCTCAAAGGGTGACCCGGTAGAAATCCGTTTCTTCGCCATCATTGCTCTCCTTGGGTACTGCCGTTGTATAGAGCGCGCTCCAGCAATGTGGATAATAATGCGGCTTGGACCGCACCGAGAAACAGGAACTTAGAGCAGGCGATGCGATCCCATGATCGTGTAACCTGCTCTAGCATCTGCCGATCTGAGTTCCCGGCCCAGGTTCTATCCCTCGTCGGCGCGCCAGTGGGGTAGCGATTTTGGAAGACTTGCGATGACCGCCAGTGAAACCACCGTTGCCGCGATTACGTAGTATGCCGGCGCAAAGTCATCACCGGTGCGTGATACCAGGTAGGTGGCGAAAAACGGCGTCGTGCCGCCGAAAATGGCCATTGAGGTATTGTATCCGATGGCAACGGCGCTGCATCGGACCTGGGGCGGCACAAGACCCGATAGCGTCGTCAATGACAGCGACCAGCTCACCGCATTCAGCACCGAAAAACCGAGCTGGCCCAGAAAAACCAACGACAAGTTACTGTGGTGCATCAAACCCCACAAAGGGTAAGCGCCAAAAAGCGTTGTAACTCCTGCGACAAACAAAACCAAACGAAAGCCGAACCGATCCGCCAAATAACCAAAGAGCAGGACTAAAACCGCAATAATGGCAAGGTTTGATGTGGAGATGTCGAGCGCCGCCGTAGACGAAACGTGCATACGCCGCGTCAGATCAGAAGCAGCGTACACAAATATCACATAGTAGATCACCGCAGCGGGGAACATGAGCCCAATCATCGCGAGAATTTGCCGCCAGTAGCCAGACAGGGCGGCGAAGACCGGTGAACCGCGACTGGCGGGCGCCGCCGAAATCGCCGACGACTCCGACAGGTTCCGCCTCAAAACGACGCTTGTCATCGCCACCATGCCGCCCACGAAAAATGGAAGGCGCCAACCCCAATCCTGCATGACTTCCGTCGGTAGGATAGTGCTGACCGCGGCAGGTACTCCGGCTCCCAGAACGCAGCCCCACATCATCGCAAACGGTACGATGCTGCCGATGAGGAAGCGCGATGGCGACGATGCTTCCTCCACCACTAGCACGCCCGAGGCAGTGTATTCTCCGGCAACGGCAAAACCTTGCATGATACGTATGAGAATCAATAGAACCGGTGCAGCAATACCGATGCTGTCGTAGTCTGGAAGAAGCCCTATGCTGACCGAACCGACGCCCATGATTGCGACGGACCAAATCATGGCGGGCTTTCTTCCGATCCGATCGCCCACGTGCCCGAACACGATGCTCCCAACCGGTCGTGCAGCGTAGCCCACTGCTAATACCGCAAAGGCAGCAAGCAGCGAAGCAACGGGGTCATCGGTGGGAAAAAATTTCTGCGCAAGGATCGGCGCGATGAAACCGTATACGGTGAAATCATACCACTCCAGCACATTACCACTGGCACACGCCGCAACACCGCGGCCGCTTAGATTGGTTCTTCGCGTCAACGTCCGTCTCCAATGCCGCGGCCCTGAGCCCGTCGCTGGCGCGTATAGTCGCTAGATCTGGCTCGTTTCATTGAAATCATCACCGGACAAACCGTCTCAGTCAAACCAAGATACGCGGGGAGCTACCCCCGAAACCAGCTGTATTAAACGTAAATCCCCCGCCCGGTCGGCATCCTTGATCCGGTGCCTCCGCCCTCTGGCTCTCATTGTCCGCAGGCATTGCGATCCTAGAGCGTAAATTCAAGGGAGATGAGACGAAAAACGCCTCGCAAAAAATGAAAAGAGCGCACAAGAACGACAGATGAAACCGTTTCTTCCATCGATCGTTGCCATTCTCGCACTCGTTGCTATCGTCGTGGCGACCGAACGTCTCATTTCGGGGCGCAGCGGCGTGATCGCAGAAGATGTCAGCATCGGAGACACACCAGCGACATTGTTTCGGCCCATCGATGCGTCCGCCGAGGCCGACCCACCTCCGGTGATCTTGATTGCCCACGGGTTTGCCGGTTCCCGAAGGCTCATGGCCCCCTTCGCGAGGACACTCGCCAAGAATGGCTACATCGCAGCGACCTTTGATTTCGTCGGACACGGTGAACACCCGCGCCCCATGACCGGCGATGTCGATAGCGTTGACGGTCCGACGAAGGCCATGGTGGCACAGATGGCAGAGGTAGCGGCCTTCGCACTTTCGCGGACGAGAGGTTCCGATCTCGCCACCGTCGGCCACTCCATGGCGTCCGACATTGTGGTGCGTTTTGCAGAAGAAGAACCGATGGTGGATGCCACGGTCGGTATCTCGGTGTTTTCTCCTGCGATCACCTCGACGGCTCCCAAAAATCTCCTGATAATCGTCGGCGACTGGGAGGGAATGCTTAAACGGGAAGCGCTTCGTGTTGTTGGGCTCACCGCCGCCCCACATACGGCAGTCGAAGGCAGAACCTACGGCACATTTTCTGACGGAACCGCACGCCGCGTTGTATTCGCACGCAATTCTGAGCACATTGCAGTGTTGTTTGATCCGGAAAGTTTCATTGCGGCAGTTCGGTGGCTTGACCAAGCATTTTTGATTGAACGAGGCGCTCCGATCGAAGCGAAGACGACACTGCCGTGGATTAGTCTGTTGGTACTCGGTATCGTCGCTCTTGGCTTCCCGGTCACTCACACTCTGCCCATGCTTTCAGAACCTCCCTCGGGAGCCGCTCTAAGCTGGGCACGTTTATGGCCTGTTGTCGTTATCCCAGCGCTCGTTGTACCGCTTTCTCTCCGGCTTATACCGACAGATTTCTTGCCCATTATCGTCGGTGACTACTTAGCTGCGCATTTCTTCACCTATGGGCTCGTAACGTTTGTCGTTGTGGTATGGGTTCAACGTCTGTACCGACCTGGTCGCCGTATTTGGCCCCTTCCCTTTCCAGCCACCAAGGCTGCCATTGCTACTTTGATAGTGACGCTGTACGGGACTTGCGCCCTTGGCATTGCGATCCATGCCACTATTACAAACTACTATCCTGTGTCAGTCCGCTACCCTCTTTTCATAATTCTACTTTTGGGCACGCTTTTCTATTTTTTTACTAACGAATGGGCCTTGCGCGGCCCCGGAGTGGGCTTTGGTGCAATGGTTGCGGGGAAGCTCGCTTTTGTCCTGTCACTTGCAATCGCTGTAGCGCTCGACTTTGAGCGGCTCTTTTTCCTCATCATTATAGTACCAATTATTGTCATATTCTTTGTGATTTATGGGTTACTCAGTCGGTGGTGTTACATAAGAACGGGTCATCCCATGCCAGGAGCAATAGCGAGCGCGGTGGCATTTGCCTGGGGCATCGCTGTCACATTCCCGCTTTTCTCCGGATAACATACCGTGACGTCTTCGACTTGCACAAATCGCTGAACACACCCATTACGAATTGCTCCCATTGTTCCAAGTTCGGATGCGTGATGACGGTGACGTCCTTAGACCTCAAAGAAGAATTGGGAACTGAATGTATCTTCAGTGACTGCGCCTCTCCCATCGCATTGGCCGATCCGGAGGTCTGGATATGACTTGCTGAAGGAGGGTGGCCAAGGCACCGAAGAAAAAGCATGGGACTTAAGAGGTCTCTGCATAGCTACGTGAGGTGGACTTGCTGAGCGTGTAGCGAGCGCCAGTCGCTGATACGATCTGCCTGATCGACGCAACGGATTGTCGACAGCGCAAGGCATGTGGCGGGTCAGGGCGTAATCGGCTTCGTTGGATCAAGCATCTTGAGCGGGATAACGCGCCGTTGAGAGGAAAGGTATCGAATCTCACCGCAGGAAATTTTATCTTGTGAAAGGGTGTCTTGCAATCTAATTAATCTTTAACTCGCCAATTATTTTTTCTGTTATCTTAAGTTTAGATCTTGGGGAGACAATACGGAAAACCATACAGCCAATTCAGAACGACCACTGAGAAAATGGAACCTCGCGTTCGTTCTCAATACGTATGCCACACCTCCTTGCCCAGCCAACGCACGATCTTGTCGGTCACACCCGGTGCGGCTGCCGCGCGGAACAAATCCGCGTGTCGATAGTCGGCGTCTATCGTTTGGGTGGACGGGCACCACGACAGCCAGTGGAGCGGAGGATTTAACAAACGTGCGCGGGTGTCAGACGCGCGAAGAACCAGCACCTTCCCTTCAAATCGTCCCCTTTGTGTTCGCGATGTCAATAGCCGCGCGTTGTGGTGCCAAACCCGCATGGCAGCTTCTATCATCGCGGTGTCGGGTGCTTCTTCGTGTTCCCCAAGGCCACCGAGTACGAAGAAGTCATCGTGCTGGCCGATCTTTTTGACGATCAACAATTCACCCAAAATTGCTGAAACGAGAACTTCGCTTGCGCCAACTGGCGGCATGTACTCTGATTGGACCAGCGAAACCTGCGCTCACGGAAGTCCATTGCGGTCAACGTTCTTAGAAGGCGTCAGCGGTAGATGGGAGAGCCCAACAAACCTCGACGGATCCATATGTTCCGGTAGCGTTTGCTGGAGGGTATGACACAAAACGCTGGGGTTGATGAGATTTTCAAGGGCAATAACGCGCGATCTTCCGCCATGATCATCCGTGATTTACGCCGGGTGGGTTGATTGGACGCTAGCGGGTAAGCTCGGTTCGGGCACGATGTACGCAGTGACACGCACCTCGTCGTTGGTACCTCCCTGAGGCACGACGATCGTCTCAGCGATTCCATCGCAGGCCGAGAGAGTGCTTTCGATTTTGCCGAGTTCGACGCGCATCCCGCGAACTCTGATTTGCTTGTCGAGGCGACCGAGAAACTCCAGTGTTCCGTCTGGACGCCACCGCCCCACATCACCGGCCCGGTAAAGGCGCGCTCCGGGGACACCTGAGAATGGGTCAGCGATGAGTTGTTGAGACGTGAGACCTGGCTGTTTTAGGTCGCCGTGCGAAATCTGCGGGCGTCAATCAAGAGTTGTCCGGGCACGCCGAGCGGCTGTAGCGATAGAAACGAGTCAACCACGTAGACAGTATTTTGAGCAATGGGTCTGCCGATATTACTGACCGCACAGCATTCGTCTTGGTGCCAGAGCCGGCCTGTCATCGGCATCGTGGTCTCGAACGCACCGTAGCCACTGTAGAGCGAGCAGTCTTTATTCTTATTGATTACTGTAAAAGTGATTCTTTCGCCTAACGTTTCTCCAGCATAACAGATGAATTATCCGCCACCAAAACAATAGACAAAGCCATGCTGCACGACGTCTTTGATAATGGGAGCACCATTGGAATGTAGTTCGCGCGAGTGTACCATGGCGGCATCCATCGTCTCTTCGGTGGCAGAACGATAGACATAGATCGAACCGCCGGCCACCAGCGGGAGCCAAAGCTCACGGTTGATGGCATTTTACGCCGGCGGAGTCCGCAGCAGCGAATTCTGTGGGGCACTACTGAGATAATCTTTTAGCTAGCAAATGAAACTCGAGAAACCTTTATACTCGATCACAATCCCCTTAGGTTTACCAGTCGAGCCAGACGTGAAGACGATGGAGGCGCACCGCTCTTGCAACAAGCCTGCGGCCTCCGCCAGCTCCTTCGGCACGCGCGAAACAGGGTCGCCTCAGCCGGCGAAGGCCGCCGCCCTCACAATGATCTCATCCGTTGATGGAACTGATCCGGACAGCGTCGCGCTGGTGATCAGCGCGCCCGCTCCTGCGGTTCGATACATTCAATTGAGGCGATCGCTTGGATATTTACGGTCCAGAAGCAAATATCTGCCGCCAGACTTCCACATTGCGACCAGACCAATGAGCATTTCCGCGGAACGCTCCAGGCAGATCGCATCAACGCTATCGCACCCGATCCTTTGGTTGACGAGGCGATCTGCCAATCGGCTGGAGGCCTGATCGAGCGCTCGGCAGGTGACGCATGACGAAACCATCCAGCGCGCTTGCTGGCGCGGCGCGGCCAAGCGGACCCCGATGTTCGAGGGCGCCATCGGTATGGTAGGCGGCTCTGGCAGCCGAATACAGCAGATCGAGGAATCACAGCCGCTCTTGTTGGAAGGATAGCGGCGAAGGTTTGGTGCGGTCAGCGGGTTCAATGGGGACGCCCGCCAGCTTGTCCCATCGGTTAGGTTCGAGACAATCTCGGCGACCGTAAGCCCTTCGAAAAGTTGGCGCAGGGTGAGCGTTCGAGCCGTCTCAGCCTCCAGGTGAGCCACCAGGCGCACGGCGAGTAAAGAGCGTCCCCCAAGGGCGAAAAAGTCGTCGTTGCGGCCGATATCCTCAAGGCCAAGTAGGCTCTCGATGGCCTCAGCCACGGCGCGCTCGTTATCACCTTGGGGCGGCTGGGGCGCGCTCCGCACAAGGTCTGCTTGGACGGCCGGAAGGGCGCTACGGTCCACCTTGCCCGATGCGCCCACCGGTAGCCTTGTCACGCCCACAAAAGCCTGACAACGGCGGAGACAAATTCTGCCGTCGAAGCTTCGGGCTGCCCCCGGAGCGGTCAGCGTAAGAGTCGGCCACGTTTTGCCCTTCCGCTTTGATGGGGAGGGCGGGGGCATTTTCATGGTTGAGATGTATAGGCAGGTGCGCCATGCCTATTTCTGACTGGGCATGAGCAAGCGAGCGATCGCGCGTCAGTTCGGGACTTCGCGTGAGAGCGTTGACAAGATGATCGTTTGTTCGGTGCCGCCCGGGTACCGCCGGACGGCGCCGGTGAAGCGGCAGAAGCTGGACGGCTTCACATGGATTATCGACCAGTGGCTGTTGGAGGACGCCGGTCGTCCGTGCAAGCAGCGTCACACCGCGAGGCGGATTGCAGACCGACTGCGCGATGAGCACGGGTTCACCGGCCCCGTTCGAGGCGTGTGAGCAGGTGACCGGTCGGGGGAGCTCGCAGGCGCTGGTGCGCTACAAGACCAACGACTACTCGGTGCCGGTCAGCTACGGCCACCGGGAGGTGCGGATCAGAGGCTCCGTGGACCGGGTGGCCATCGGTTGCGGCGCGGACGTGATTGCTCGCCACCAGCGCAGTTACGAGCGCGAGTACGTGCAGGTTCTGCGGTTGTTGGAGACATTCGAGCTCAGCGATCTGCACGTTGCCCTGAAGAGCGCGCTGCGGATGGGCGCGGTGAGCTTAGATGCGATCTACCATCTGGTGCTGTGCCAGGTTGATAGGCGACCGCCGAAGCTCGACCTCGACGTCTACCCTTATCTGCCGCGTGCCGATGTCGGGATGACACGAGCGTCGAGCTACATGTGCTTTCTGGCCGAGGGAGCGGCATGAGCAAGGCCCCGACGCTGCTGCTCGACCATCATCTCAAGACGCTGAAGCTGCCGACGGCACTGCTTGAGTACGACAAGCTCGCCCACCACTACGCGGCCGAGCGGCTCGACCATATCGGGTTTCTCTGCCGGCTGGTGGAGCTGATCGACCGCGAGCGCCGGATCAAGGCAGCGAAGTTCTCCGCCACCAAGAGCCTCGACAGCTTCGACTTCAAGGTGATCCCGGCGCCGAACAAGATGCAGGTGCTGGAGCTAGCCCGATGCGAGTGGATCGAAAGACGCAAGAACATGATCGCTCTGGGCCCGAGCGGCACGGGCAAGACCCATGTGGCGCTCGGGCTCGGCCTGGCCGGATGCCAGAGGGGCCTGTCGGTCGGCTTCACCACCGCCAACGGACCGGTCCATGAACTGATGGAGGCCCGCGACGAGCGGCGTCTCCTGCGCCTGCAGAAGCAGATATTGAAACATAAGCTTCTGATAATCGATGAACTAGGCTTCGTTCCTTTGTCCAAGACTGGTGCAGAACTGTTGTTCGAGCTGATCTCACAGCGTTACGAACGCGGTTCGACATTGATCACCAGCAACCTGCCCTTCGACGAGTGGACCGAGACCCTCGGCTCAGAGCGTCTCGCTGGCGCGCTACTCGACCTGCTGACCCACCACGTAAGCATCCTCGAAATGAACGGAGACAGCTATCGCCTCGGTCAGAGCCGCGCTCGCAAGCAAAAGCCGCGCGCATGAGCGCAGTCGGTCCAGTCACAAAACCGGGCCTCAAAAACGAAAGCCATCTGGACCATCCAACCACGGAGGCGCCCACCCCCACTCGGCATCAACAGGCCACGTCGAAGTGGCAGACTTTTGCACCGCCCCCGTGGCCGGGTTTTGCTCCGCCGGTGAAAGAACTGGCCCAGATAGACTTTCGAAGTGAGCGTGATTGAGCCGCACTGTGTCTGTGATCTGGTTTTTATGCAACGACTTCGAACCCAATCCCCTTGGGCGGTGACGGCACCCTGGGAGAGTTTCCCGAGGGCGGGCGGGTAGCGCCTTAGGTTGCACTCTAATCTCTGACCCAAACATTTGGCACATTTGGGGCGGAGATAGAGCGCTGATCCTTTGTGCCGTATTCGTGACCGATGTGAACGCTGTTTCCATAAGCGCGGGCGGCAGATGCGGATACCAACGGCAGACAAGCAGGGCTAACCGAAGCGGGTGCCGTCACGATGAGGACGCCGCCTACGATGAGTGCCGCCCAACGGAGCCAGCCCACAGCCAGCGACATGGCGAAAAATTTGCTGCGATGAGCCCGCAGCCAAAGCAATGGGAAAAATCCGATCCACTCACCGCCCGCCTAGATCGGATTGCCGAGTCCGGCGGCACGCAACACCGGGGCGGATAAAAACGCGTCCAATGCGAGGCGATAAAAGGTGGCTGCCATCTCAGTGGCCGGGTACGGAAACTCCAGTCTGTCTATTGGTCCACGACCGGCGACGTCTTCATAAAAAAAGAAGCGCTACCACAGTGACAAGTGGCAGCGCTTTCATTACTTAACTCCGAAGAAGTCTCGACCCAATAACGCATAGCATAAGCGCGACCTACTGAGCACCCTTCGCGATGAATTCGTCGAGGAACGTCACCATGTTCGGATCGACGCCGGCAACGCTTTTTTGCGCGGCGACAGCTTGGTCGTACCCGAGGAACCCGACCGGTTTACCGAAGGCTTCCTGATGTGCTGCGATGAACTCCGGATCGCTGGGGAGGGCTTCCCACCCGGCTCGCAGGGCCTCAAGGGCGTCATCGGGAGCCCCTTCCGGCAGCCAGACCGAGAGGCCCATGGAGGACAGACCTTCGACCAACTGAAGGGCCTTTGCTTCCTGCGTTTCGGTCGGGAATTCACTGCCGTGGATCTCTTCGTAGAGCTGTTGCAGCGTCGGCACGCCAAGCTCGACAAGGACCTCGGAAGACACAGGGCTCCCGTCCGCGTCGTAGGCCGGGAACTCGATGAAGAGCATGCCGGGTCCCTGATCCACCAGCGCCGCCTTCATTGCGGCTGCATAGGTGCCGTAGTTCATGCCGATGATGCTGACCTCACCGGACAGGAAGGCCGGCACCTGCACCGCAGAACCGCGGTATCCGGGAACGTAGAGATAATCGAGGCCGAGGATGTCGTAGGCCAGACGTTGCCGCAGATCGAGGGTTGATGATGGGCTGAGCCCGGCCAGAACCAGGGGCTGGCTGCCCTGTCCTATCGTGCTCCGATCGCCATCGACCATGGTGTTTTCATTCACCACCACAGTATTGATTGCGCTTTCGCCGCCCACGACGCGCATTTTTGAGTAATCGAAGCGCACGCCGTCCGATTGCGTTACCTGTGCCACAGCAAGCCATGGAGCGCAGAGCATTTCAGAGCCGTCATTGGGCATCCCGTCAGAAGCGTAGTTGTTGGCGCGCAAGCCGCCGGAACCGTCCATGTTGTTGATGATGATCTCGGGTTGACCGGGGATAAGCCGCGCCAAATGCGGGACAACCACACGGAAGAACGCATCGGTGCCGCCGCCCGGCGCGTAGGGCACGACGCAGGTGATGGTCTTGCCTTCGTAGAACTCCTCCGCGGCGACGGGCGCGGCCAGCGCCGTGGCTGCGGCAAGCGAAACGGCGAGAATTTTGATCGACTTCATGGAGTTCATCTCCTTCCTGCGGGGTTATGGCGCGCGAGTTGCGCCAGATCGGCGTCGTGTGGCCGGTTGGGTCCGGCACGTGTTATCGGTCTTTCGTTCATCATGACCCTCCAAGTATTCCAAAGATGGCCGGCCGCTGCAGCGGGATGTGCATGAGTTCGTGATAGAACGCGGTGATGAAGAGGTAGCCGCCTGAGGCGTAAACTAACCCTACCCACCAGGCCTTCTTGCCCCAGACGATGACGTAGGCGCCCATGAACATGGCAACACCTGCGGTATTGCCAAAGAGCCAAATCAAGAATATCGCGCCGGCGACCCAACTACAGAAGTAAAGGCCGCGGACAAAATCGCTTTTTTCTAGGGCGTCGGACCAAGTCACACGCCAACTGCCGACGCTTTGCCGCTCGCGCGCAGCATCGAGATAATCGGACCGCACGATGGTCAGTAAGAGCAGCACCGCCGTGATCGAAATCATCATCGGGTAGAGCCGGACCGCGTGATGGAAATCGATGGCGATGATGGCGGCCGTCGCGAACAGCACAATCAGGACGGCAGCAAACGGCAGCGAGATCATGGGGTTGCGTTCGCCCCCCTCAATCGACAGCTTGGCGTTGAGATTGGGCATCTCATCGGCTGCCGGCGCCATCGCCACCTTCCCCCGACGCCTGCGCTGGGCAAGTACCGTTCCGCCAATTGTCAGCACGATCAGCGCCAGGATGATTTGCGACGGGGTCCGCTCCAGCCAACCAAAACTGCCGTAAATCCGGTTCGATATAGTAAACGCGTTTTCCATGTTGGGTCCGAGGACGAGCGCGATCACCAGCGGCGGACGCGGCCACCCGGAACGCTTCATGATCAGACCAACAAAACCCATCAGCAGCATGAGGATAAGGTCGCCCATCACCTTCGAGCCGAGCCAAGAGCCCATGAACACGAAAAGCATCACGATCGGCACCAAGTAATGACCATCGACAAAGATGGCGCGGGCGACTTGTTTACCGATTACCATCAGTAAAAGAGCGGAAACAATGTTTGCAATGATCAGTGTCCAGATCATCGCGTAGGTGAGGTCAAGATTGACCGTGAGCATGTCGAGGCCGGGCCGGATCCCTTGGATCAGCATCGCGCCGAGCAAGATCGACATGGCGAAGTCGCCGGGAATGCCGAAGGTCAACGTCGGGATCAGAGCGCCGCCGCGTTGCGCGTTGTTGGCACTTTCAGGCGCAATCACACCGCGGATGTCGCCGCGTCCGAACGTGTTGGGCCCTTTGGTGGTCTGCACCGCCATGCCATAGGCGGCCCAATCGACGATCGATGCACCGAGCCCCGGGAGCATCCCAATATAAGTGCCGAGCGCAGAACTCTTCAGCACCAACCACCAGTTTTTGAACACATCGGTGATGCCGCGGAGCATTTTGCCGTCTTGGGCATCGGATTGCGAGACCCGGCTGATCGAGGTGGTTCGGGTGGCGAGATCCAAAAGTTCGGACACCGCAAAGAGGCCAAGTACAACCGAAACCAAAGGCGGGACCTGAAGCATATATTCAACGCCAAACCAGTACCGCGGTACGCCGTTAAAGGTGCCATCGCCGATCGTACCCATCATCATGCCAAGCGCCGCGACGACGAGCCCTTTGGCGATATTGGCCGATGACAGCGAGCCCACCATGCAAATACCCAATAGCGCCAGCATGAAGTATTCGGGCGTGGAGAAACTTGACAAAATGGGATGAACGAGCGGGATCGAGAGCGTCAGGATCACCGCCCCGATGACGCCGCCAATGGCAGAGCACGTGTAGGCCGCGCCAAGGGCACGCTGTGCCTGACCCTTTTGCGCCAGCGGGTAGCCGTCAAGCACCGTGGCTTGGCTTGCCACAGTACCGGGTATGCCAAGCATGACGCTCGCGATGGTGTCAGAAGTGGTGGTCACCGCGAACATGCCCAGCATCAACGCAAATGCCGAAACAGGATCGAGCGCATAGGTGAACGGGAGCAGCAAGATGAGCCCGGTGACGCCGCCCACGCCGGGCAAGGCACCCAGCCAGATCCCGAGGATGATACCGAAGCCAAGGTAGCCGATCGCAGGCCAGGAAAAGACCTGCAGCAACCCCGAAATCAGCGCCTCAGTCATTCATGTTAACTTCCGCAAGGCGCATATCTTTCGGCGCGCGCGAACCGACGTGCCGCGAGCGGCAGGCCGTCGACCGCAGTCTTGCCCACTATCATCCCACTTGTCAAACGGGTGCCACCGTTCCACAAATGGCGCTGCCGGACGCGGCGACGTCGCAAATTTGGTGGAGGGCCCAAAGACGCCGTATGGGTGCTCGAGGCCGCTCTATGCCGGTGTGGACCAACGCGGGCGAATGACTGCGCCACGCGTCCGATGAACTGAAAGGCGGAATGATGAGCAATCCGACAGCGCTGGTCATCAGTGCCCACTCCGCGGATTTCGTGTGGCGCTGCGGCGGGGCAATCGCGCTCCATGCGGCCAAGGGCTACGACGTGACGGTGGTCTGCCTCAGCTACGGCGAGCGCGGCGAAAGCGCCAAGCTTTGGAAGCAGGAGGGGATGACCCTCGACAGCGTCAAAACCGAACGGCGCAAAGAGGCGCAGAACGCAGCGGCCACCCTTGACGTCCACGACATTCAGTTCTTTGACCTCGGCGACTACCCGTTGCGCGTGGGCAATGATGCGATGGACAAGCTGGTGGACGTGATCCGCGCGGTGCAGCCGGCCTTCATGCTGTCGCACTCAAAATGGGACCCCTTCAACACCGACCACATGTACACCACGCAGATGGCGCTGGAGGCGCGCATGATCGCACAAGCCTGGGGCCACAAGCCGGGCGAAAAGGTTCTGGGCGCGCCGCAGCTTTACTTATTCGAGCCGCATCAGACAGAGCAGATGGAGTGGAAGCCCGATGTCTTCCTCGATATCTCCAGCGTGTGGGACAAGAAACGCGCAGCGATCGAGTGCATGGAGGGCCAGGAACACTTGTGGGATTACTACACCAACGTTGCGCAGAACCGTGCCAACCACTTCCGGCGTAACTCGGGCGGTCAGGCGGGCGGCCGCAAGGCAACCCACGCGGAAGGGTTCCAGTCGGTCTTCCCGCGCACGGTGGATGAACTATGAGCGGCATCGTCGTCACGTCCGTGCCGCGTGCAGATGCACAGGTAATTGACCGACTGCACACTGCCGGTGTGGCGGCGACCCATGAGGCGCAAGGACGGTCGGGTCTGATGGCGCCCCACATCCGGCCGATCTCGCCTGGGTCGGCGGCCGCTGGATCGGCGGTGACCATCAGCGCGCCACCGGGGGACAACTGGATGCTCCATGTGGCGATCGAGCAGCTTCAGGACGGCGACATCCTCGTGCTTGCACCCACAAGCCCCTGTTGCGACGGGTATTTTGGAGATCTCTTGGCAACATCCGCCATGGCGAGAGGGTGTCGCGGGTTGGTGATCGATGCCGGCGTGCGCGACGTGGCGGACCTGCGCGACATGGGCTTTCCGGTCTGGTCCAAGTGCGTCTCGGCGCAAGGCACGGTGAAGGAGACACTGGGCTCGGTGAATGTGTCCATCGTTTGCGCCGGTGCGGCGGTTCAAGCTGGCGACGTGATCTTGGCGGATGACGATGGGGTCTGTGTGGTGCCCCGCAAAAGCGCTGCGGCAGTGGCCGACAAGGCCGAAGCGCGCATCGCGCAGGAGGCCGAAAAGCGCGCGCGACTCGCGAGCGGAGAACTCGGCCTTGATATGTACGACATGCGCGGGCGGCTGGCGGACAAGGGCCTCAAATATGTCTGACCCGGGTTCACCCACCGCTCGCACGCGTTACCGCCGGCCCAGACCCGCGCTGCGAGGCAACCGGTGAGCAGCGGCATTCCCTGTCTTTGGATGCGCGGTGGCACGTCCAAAGGAGGGTATTTCCTTGCCAGCGATCTGCCCGCCGATCCCGACACCCGCGACGCGCTCTTGTGCCGGATCATGGGCTCGCCGGACCCGCGCCAAATCGACGGGCTGGGTGGCGCCTCACCGTTGACGTCAAAGGTTGCGATTGTCTCCCCGTCGGCGGAGTCGGGCGCGGATGTCGATTACCTTTTCCTCCAAGTCTTCGTCGACAAAGCGCAGGTTTCGCACGCACAGACGTGTGGCAACATCATCGCCGGCGTCGGACCCTTTGCCATCGAGCGTGGCTTGGTGAAGGCAAAGGTGGGCGAGACGGAGGTTCAAATCCGCAATCTCAACACCGCGCAGATCGTTCGCGCGGTGGTGCAAACGCCCGGTGGTGTCGTGCGCTACGCCGGCGATACACCCATCGATGGCGTGCCGGGGACTGCCGCCGCGGTGCCGCTCTATTTCAGCGGCTTGGCAGGGTCCACATGTGGTGCACTTCTGCCGGCGGGTCCCCCCGTGAGTGTGATCGACGGCATCGAGGCCACGCTCATCGATAACGGAATGCCGGCGGTCTGCCTCAGGGCGTCCGACGTCGGAGCGACGGGGCGGGAAAACCCGGGAGAGCTTGAAGCGAACGGCGACGTGCGCGCACGCATAGAAGCGATCCGCTTGGCGGCAGGTCCGATGATGAACCTGGGTGATGTGTCAGCGTCCTCGGTGCCCAAAATGGTGCTTGTGTCGGAGCCCCGCGCCGGTGGTCTCATCGCGACGCGCTGCTTCATTCCCCATCGCGCGCATGAAAGCATCGGCGTGCTTTGTGCGGTGAGCGTCGCGACCGCCTGTCTTTTGCCCGAAGGTCCGGCGTCGGCACTCGCACAGCGGCCAGAGGGGCGAGCGCCGCAAGTGGAGATCGAGCACCCGTCAGGGTCCTTGCCTTTGGCATTGCGATTGGATGACGACGGCACCGTGGTCGAAGCCGGGTCGGTTCGCACCGCGCGAAAACTCTTCGACGGGGTCGTATTCGGCTAAACCCGGCTGCGTGTGGTGACGGTGCGAGATGGGCGCAGTCAGCGACCCGCGTCAGTTCGCATCGCCCGGCACGCCCTTTTCCAGTCGCTCCGCCGCGGCACGCGCCATCGTCGGGGCCACGCCGACGCCGTCTAAAAAGGTCACCGCCTCGCGCATTTCTGCCGCGCGCCGTGCGCCGTGGTTGGCAACACGTTCGAGCACATAGCCCGCCCGGTGCTGCCAATCGATACCGGGAAAAGACGGCGCGAGGGACGCCAAAGTTTTCTCGGTGAGGCCCGTAGCGCGTCCGCCCTCGACGCATTCCAAGATCAAGCCTTCGATGCCTTTGATCACCACAGACCGCAAAAGTTTTAGCGCGGCCGCATCTCCCACCTGCGCGGAGAGAGGCTCGGCCTGCAAGTCCATCTCGGCCACTGCGGCCTGCACCTTGTCGACGGGCCCAGCCAGCGCCAATGGTGAACGATGCAGCTTAGGGTACACCGGCGAGAGAACGCCCACGTCGATGTAAAGCGCCCCACGTGCAGTAATCGCATGCGCCGCCGCCCGTTTCGTCTGCGGCGCCACCGAGTTGAGGTCCCAAAAGACTTGACCGGGCCCAAGATGGGGCGCCGCACGCTCTGCCGCGATGATCGCCTGATCCGCGGTCACCAGCGAAAAAACGTGATCCACCCCGGCGAAACCCTCGGCATTATGCGCCACGAGCTGAACGCCAAAGCGCGCCGCCGTACCCGCCAGCTCCGTATCGCCGGTGTCGAGTATTCGGTCGTAGCTGCGCACGGTGAGTGCGCAGTCCGCTTCCGACCAACCTTTGGCAAAGGCCTGCCCGGCCTCACCAAAACCAAGGATCAGGATTTGCGTCATGCCAAGCCGCCCTCTTTGGACCCGATCATGCGGGTTCGCAGCAAAATTCCAAGGGCCTGCACCTTGACACTTTCACTAGTGGGATAATAGTGGGATTGGCCCCATGCGGTCAACGAGTGCCTGCCTTTAAAAGGAGCTCGCGATGAGCCACACCGCCTACGCCGCCACCATGCAAAGCGTCTGGTTCAGCCGCGACGAAGGGGTGAGTTGGAACCGCCTTCTGACCCCCACGGGCGGGTTCTACAACGAGGCCCGCACATGGTGCCTTTCCACCCATCCCGACCGGCCCGGCGAGCTTCTGGCCGGCTCCGATCAGGGGCTTTATCGCTACACCGAAGAGAGCGGGCGTTTTGACTACATCCCCTCGCCGATGGACAGCCTGCACATCCTGCGAGTGGTGCAAGATCCGAACGATCCGAATTTTATCATTTGCGGTACCCGCCCGGCGGAAATCTTCATTTCGGAAGATAACGGCGAGAGTTGGACGCGTTCATTGCTCGATGCGTCGACGGAATGCTGGTTCATCAACACATCACGCGTCACGTCGCTGCAATTTGATCCGTTCGAGCGCAACACGATCTGGATGACAGTGGAAATCGACGGTGTTTTCGTAAGTCGAGACCGCGGCAAGACTTGGAGACTGGTGATCCACGGGCTCTACGACAACGACACGCACGATTTGGTCTTCCGCATGAAAGACGGGACAAAGGCCATTCTTTGCTCCACCGAAGAAGGGGTGCACCGGTCCACCGATGAGGGCAAGACTTGGGAACATCTGGATATCCCGCAGGCCAAGTGGGCCTACTTCCGCTCCCTCAAACAACCTTCCGAAAACAGCGACGTCGTGGTCGCCAGCGTGGGTGACAAACCGTCCGGCGAAGCCGGTCAACTCCTCATCAGCCGGGATTTCGGAGAAACCTGGGCCGAGGCCGCAATGGATACGCCCGCCAATTCCACGATTTGGTCCATCGGCACCCATGCCAGCGACGATCAACTCATGTATTGCTGCACCATCTTCGGGCAGATTTTTAAGTCCGTCGACGCCGGTGCCAGTTGGCGCAAGGTAAAGCGGGAGCTGGGCGAAATCCGAATGATCACCTGGGCCCCCACCCATACGCCAGCAGCTTGACGGAGAAGACGATGCTTTTTCTTCTAAAACCTCACGTCTTCGGCCCCAAAGGGGATGTAACGACACCTGATATTGTTGTCGATTACATGATCGTCGACGGCGAAAAACGGCCGCTCGCCATGCTGACCATGGAGGCATGGCAGCAAGTCTCCGGCGCGAGCGCGCAAAGCGCCTATGGCGTCATGGCGCTCGGCGGTGGGGCATTGTTATTGCCGGCGGTCGTGTTGAGTTCCGGCCTGGTCGTGGTCTCGCGCAGCGCCTGGCGGCTCAGCAACTTGGACGATCACATTGGCGAGGTGACCATAAACGGCGCACCCCTATCAGATGTCGGTTTGCCCCA
>JBCCYN010000093.1:0-19658 GCA_039189655.1 Pseudomonadota bacterium
ATTTAAAATAAAAATTTAATAAGTTTTTAAAAATGATGTTTTTTTGGCGATTGGTCCGTTCCTGGAACTTTTTGGGGGCCGTTCATCCTCTCGTCAGGCGTTCGGCCACACACTGGCATTGTTCAAACTGCCGGTGTGCGCCGTTGTGGCATGCGAGGCACGGCTGGGAGCGAGGCGATCAACCATGGCGATAAAATTACGCGAGAATAAATTGCGCAACGCGCTATTTGGCATTATTATGGCAAATATTGCACGTAGGATGTTTCGGGCAAGCCGGGCCCTTCGGTATGCGTAATTTTACAGGGGACGATTCTGGGGCCGATTTCGTTTCGGCGAATTGCGGTAAGCGCTGAAGTCGGAGAATAAATTTAGTTGGGGTGTGGTTCGTCTGCCGGTTATATTGAGGGCAATGGCGGCCACGCTCCAAACCTTTTGGGCACCGCCTGCATCCTCGCATGACCTCGCGAGGCGCTCACGTTTAGTGGAAGATGCCTCTGAATTCATTGCCGTTTTGCGCAATCATAGTTCCGTGCTCCCCGGCGACATCTGGGGTGCGTCCGCCATCCTTCCGGGCAGCTCACAGATTGAGTTCGCCATCTTGGTTTTCATCAGGGCTCGGCGATCCGTCCAAGGAGTTTGCGGCCGGTCATCATGGTTACCGGGTTTAGCCTTGAGCGAAATATTTTCGTTAAGTGCATTGGCAAATTGCCCGTATCCCAAACGTCAGACTTGCGAGATACAGACCGGATTGTGCAATGCGTAATCGCTGAATGTCGTCGCTACAGCCCAGCCTGGCGACGCTCTATGACTGGTGCGATCAATAGTGACGAGCAAGATCGTAAATGATCATCGTTTCGGTTCGCCATGGATGCCTGACGATCGCATGGAGATCACTAGCCTGATATTGCGTTTCCAAAGCACGTGGAGTGACTGATTGCTGATCGGGATGCTTTGACCCAGTCGCTGGTCTTTCGCGGATAGAAAAATCCACTTTCCAAACCGAGTACAGCATGAGGTCATAGTAGTTAATTCTAAATACACGCGATACTTGCACTTTAGAGTAAACAACTGATAGTAGATGATGCCTGTATGGGGTGAACGGCGCAAAGCAAGGGGCAGCCAAGAGATTCAATCGCTGTCGTTGCAACTTGAGTTTGCTTGGCTGTTTCCGAGAGGCGCGATATAGTGCAGCATGGTTAGAAGTGCGCATCTTCTGGCGATCGTGTTCGCCGTGGCATTCAGCTTCGGGGCAGCTGCGGACCGGGTTGATGTGCTTTCGCTCGGTTCTGACGCGTGGCTTCGCACCGGTCCTTCCACGTCCCACGAGAAGATCATGGGCCTCCCCCGAGGCACCGCCGTGGTCGAGCTTGCCGACATGAAGACCGTGTTGAAGCAACGCGGCGGCCGCTGGGTGCACGTGCACGTCCTTGAGGGCCGCGCGGCGGGCAAAGAAGGATGGGTCTGGGGCCGCTTCGTCAGCTGCTGTGAATCCCACGCCTGGCTCGATTAGACCGCCCGACCACAAGGGTTTTCGACAGCCTGATATTACTCGAGAGACTGACGACGCACTGCAAGAAGGGCTCGTGCGGTAGCGACGTCTCGCCAGAGCACGCGATCCGGGGCTTTCAAGTCGCTTCGGCCATCAATGATCGCGCCACCACGGTGCTGCAAAGAGTATCGGGCCTTGCCGCGGCAAGGCGTCCGCTGCCCACAACACCAGCCACGCGCAAGGCTCTTGCGCAACGTTGGCGCTGTGAAAGCGCGGTGAATCTGGAGCCATCGTGGGAAACGTTTTACCCCCCGAAAGGGCGCTGGCGCGGGCGAAGGCGCTCGTCAAGCAAGGCAAGAACGACGCGGCTAGAGCGCTGCTCATCGACGTGACGCGCCGCTTTCCAAAGAACGCAAGGCTGCGCAAAGCGCTAATCACCTTCGACATGCCAAAATCAGCAGGGCGCTCACCCGAGCTTGCAGCTCAGGTGCGTCAACTGGCATCCCTTTGCGAGTCGAGGCAGTTCGACAAAGCGGTGGTGCTCGGCAACAGCCTCCTTAAGGCGTTACCCGGCGACCCGGCGGTCATGCTTGCCCTTGCCGCAGCTCTCGTGGAAGAGCGCCGCCCCCATGACGCGCTCTCACTTTACGAAGCCATTATCCGCATGGCGCCCACCTTCGCACGGGCTTGGACGGGATTTGGTACTGCCCTTGCTAAGCTGGAACGTCACCATCACGCCATAAGTGCCCTCAACCAGGCGCTAGAGTTTTCGCCCTTCGACACCAACGCCCTCAACAGCCTCGGCAGCTCCTTGCGGGGCCTGAATCGGCACCAGGACGCGCTCGGCTGCTTTGAGGAAGTGCTGAGACTAGAAGACAACGGCGCTGCCAGAAAGAACTACGGCACGACGCTGATGGAGCTGGGGCGCGCCCGTGACGCTGAAGATCAGTTCACCCGAGCGTTGGATCTTTTGCCGGACAGCCATGCAACCCACCGCGATTATTCGCTAGTCCACAAGTACCGCCCTGGTGATCCGCACATCGCGCAGATGGAAGATCTTGAACGCCGGAAAGACGCATCCCTTGACGACAGCGCCCAACTCTCCTTCGCACTAGCCAAAGCCTACGATGAGACCGGCGAGACGGAAAAAGCGTTCAAAGCCTGGTCCAAGGCGAACGCTCTGCGCCGGCGGGATATCGGCTACGACGAAGCCCATGAACGCAATCGATTTGACACCATTTCCAGGCTATTCGGCGACTACGCTCTGACGCCCATATCCTTCGATCCCATACCCTACAAGCCTGTCTTCATCGTAGGTATGCCGCGGTCGGGCACATCCTTGTGCGAGGAGATCTTGGCCCGCCATCCCAAGGTGTGGGGGGCCGGGGAGCTCGAAGAGATTCGGTTGGCCGTCACAAGGGCAGCGGAGGCCAACGATCGCCGCCTATCCCACGACATGGTGGCCCAGGTCCGCGGGCGCTACTTACACGCGTTAAAAGAGATCCAAGCGCCCCAAGGGGTCGTGACCGACAAGATGCCCGGCAACTTTCGCTTTGTGGGCTTCATGCGGCTCGCGTTCCCCGAAGCAACGATCATCCACATGAAGCGCGATCCGATGGCCGTGTGCTGGTCGCTTTTCCGAAGCTATTTCGCCATCCGAGGTCACGGCTACGCCTACGATCTGACCGACGCGGCGGACTACTACGCGCGCTATGCCGAGCTTATGGCGCTCTACGACCGCCTATGGCCCAGCGAGATCCACACCACATTCTACGAGCAGCTGACGGAAGATCCCGAGCGAGAAGTGCGCGCCATTCTGGACGCGTGCGGTCTAGAGTTTGACCGAGCCTGCCTGGAACATACGCCATCGCAGCGCGCGGTCCGCACGGTGAGCGCGCTCCAAGTCCGCGAGGGCATCTACAAAGGGAGTTCAGAGGCTTGGCGCCGGTATGAGCGGCACCTTGAACCGCTGCGTTCCCGCCTCGCCGACCACGGCCTTCTCCAGACTACGCCGCCCACATCGCATCTGCCGGGTGCGGCGCCGCTTCATCCGGCTCATCCGGCCATGCAGGTATAGGCCGCTTTCCAAGGCTGGACGCTTCGATTTGTAGCCTTCGAGATCTCCCGCGGATATTTTTTTGGCAACGCAACTTGCCACAGGAAGCCGGGTGCCTCTCCGGACCCGTCCAGATAGAACCTCCGCCCCGGCAGAAGTCGGGATCTCCCCCGTCAAGCGCTGGAAGCCTGGGTATTCGCTTTAGCGGTCGGTCACAGGATCAAAAGGCCAGCGATCCCGAAAACCTTAAGGAGGACGATGGCGGCTCAAACAAGTGGTTGCCTCGCGTTGCAAGTCCGCGGGCCAGACCTCTTTGGTTGTCGCGCGTCGCAGCGCTCAGGCCGTAGGTGATCGAAGGCGCCGGGCCATCGGCGCCAAAACGCTCAAATTTGGCGATATCGAGCTGTCAGGATGCGGTAGGGTCCAAGGGCAAAAAGCGCGACAACCAACTTTACGAAAAAGTCGGCGATCGCCCAGGACACCCACCGGGGCGCCTCGGCGGCACCGTCAAGGCCGAAGAAAGGTTCCATTTCCACCGCAAAACCGTCCAAGCCCACTGGAATGGCGGCGGAAAATGCGATGGTAAAGAAGATCGCCGTATCAAGGGCCGAACCCGCCGCAGATGAGATCAGCGGCGCCCGCCACCACGTCGTGTGCCGTAGGCGCTCGAACACGGAAACGTCGAAGAGCTGCGCCATGAGGAAGGCTGCGCCCGAGGCAATAGCAATGCGAGGGCTGGCCAGCGCTAGCGACACCAACACCGCGATTGCAAAGCCAGCGATCGCCACCCGGCGCGCAAGGGTCGGCCCGAATGTCCGATTCACCACGTCCGTCACCAGGAACGCGAACGGATAGGTGAACGCGCCGTAGGTGAGCACATCCGCTAGGGGTACGCCGCCGACGGATCCGGCCACCGGGTACTGGACGAGAACGTTGGAAGTCACCACCACCACAGCCATGGCGGCCACCGCGGCGATCAGCGTACGCGTGCGAAGGGTCATGGACATGGTTTTTATTTGCAGCCGGTGTGCACTTTACGCGTGCGGGGTTCAGGATCGTTGTGGGTCAAGGGCTGCCGGTGGACCCCGCTCAACCAAACGCCGGAGCCCCTGTTGCCCATCGGTTCTTTCGCTTTTCCACCAACAATCTGGCGACGTCCGACGCGAATTTCCGCACTTTAGCTAATCACAGCGGCGAATCCGATCGAACGGGAAACTCGAAAACTTACGTCAGCCGTCAGTCGGCTGGCGCATCCCGCGCCGCGACAACCTCCCGCTTCACCCGAAGCATGCGGTCGGAAAGGTCACCGTCCTTTGCCTCGAGCAGAAACTTGTCGAGGCCACCGCGGTGCTCCACCGTCCGCAGAGCTGACGCGGCGATGCGCATCTTCACTTTGCGGTTAAGGCTGTCGGAAATGAGGGTCACGTCTACAAGGTTGGGCAAAAAGCGCCGTTTCGTCTTGTTATTGGCATGGCTGACATTGTTGCCAACCAGCACCCCCTTGCCAGTGAGTTCGCAGCGCCGCGCCATAGGTGTTCCGCCGGGTCGCCGGCGCCTTCAACGATTTCGATACTTAAGCTGAGGCGGTCCGAATAAGGATTTGCCCAGCATCCGTCAAGATAGTGATCTGCACCAACAAAGCCACAGACACCGGATGGGCGATGCGCTCCCATGGAACGAACCGGTCCCAGCCTAGCCTGGTCCGTCCCGCTTGGTCGCGCCGCTGCAAGGGCAAACACGGCTGTGGCGCTTCGTGATCGCATACTGCCCTTTCGACCCGTCGCCATCATTCAGCGGCAATTCACCCCGAAAACGTCATTTGATCTCGGCGTGCGCTTCACCTAAAGCGATTACTAGGGGGCGCGCGGCTTTTTCGCGTCCGCGGCCAATAGCAGTGGGGAGCGGTTTGAAGGCGTCGTCATCCTTGTCATTTGGCATTGCGGTTTTTGCCACCGCCGCCCTGGCCACCGCCACAGCGGCCTCGGCTAAGGACGCGAAGGTAGACGCCGTCTACGAGATTTCCATTGCAGGCTGGGGGATCGCTCGCGCCACGCTCGATATGTCCCTTAAGGGCGGCAAATACGACGCTGACCTGCACATGCGGCCCAAGGGTGTTGCGCGCATCGTCACTGCGGTTCGCACATCCGTGGAAGCGTCGGGGCGGGTTCGTGGGCAAAAGGTGCAGCCCAGTCGCTACCGGGTCCGCGCCACCGAGACCGACCGGCCGGTGTCGGTGGATATGAGCCTGAGGTCCGGCAACGTTTCGAACGTGAAGGCGCGTCCGCCGCTGAGAAAGCGCCCGGGTCGTGTGCCCATCACAAAGTCGCAGCTGCGGGGCATCGTCGACCCACTTTCATCGGGCCTTTTCCCGATCCGCACCGCCGATGGGCGGGATGCCTGCAACCGCACGCTCAAAATCTACGACGGTTGGACGCGGTATGATGTGCGCCTATCCTACAAGGGTCAGCGGAACGTATCGACCGATGGTTACAGCGGAAAGGTGGCGGTTTGTGCAGCGCGATGGGTGCCCGTCTCGGGGCATCGGCCGCGCAAGAAAGAAGTCCAGTACCTTGCCCGAAACACCGATCTAGAAATGACGGTTGTGCCAATCCCCAGCGCTGGCGTTGCCATTCCCTACAGCGTTGCCATCGGGACGCCCAACGGCAAGATCAAGATCGAGCCGAGCCGGATGCGTATTTCCGGAACGGGTGTTTGAGAGTTCAGGCCACACGGTAACCTCCGACCGACAACCGCCCCGACGGCATCCGCCGGGGCTTTTTAGGGATCCCACTTTGGTCGAGACCCCTTCCGGAAAAATGCCCGGGCGCGGCAGGAACGTCACCGCCGTGCTCGGTCCCACCAATACCGGCAAAACTCACCTCGCCATTGAGCGTATGCTCGCCCAAAGCAGCGGCGTCATCGGACTTCCGCTGCGGCTCTTGGCACGCGAAGTCTACGGGCGTGTGGTGGCGCGAGCGGGCAAGGATGCGGTCGCCCTCATCACGGGCGAGGAGAAGATCCTTCCGCCGAACGCGCGCTACCATGTGGCGACCGTGGAGGCGATGCCCCTTGACCTGGGTACCGACTTTCTGGCCATCGACGAGGTCCAGCTCGCGGCCGACCTGGAGCGCGGGCGGGTTTTCACCGATCGCTTGCTTCGGGCCAGAGGCACCTACGAGACGTTGCTCCTGGGGGCGCTGACCGCCCGAAAGCTCCTTGAAAAGCTGATCCCGGGCATCAATGTGGTGACCCGGCCGCGCATGTCGGTGTTGACCTACCAGGGCGAGAAAAAGCTCACCAGACTGCCGCCGCGCTCGGCCGTCGTCGCCTTTTCGGCCAACGAAGTCTACGCCGTTGCCGAGCTGATCCGGCGCCAGCGGGGCGGGGCCGCCATTGTGATGGGGGCCCTTTCCCCGCGCACTCGCAACGCCCAGGTGGAGCTCTTCCAGTCCGGCGATGTGGACTTTCTGGTGGCCACCGACGCCATCGGGATGGGCCTTAACCTGGACGTTGACCACGTGGCGTTCGCGTCCAACCGAAAGTTTGACGGCTACCAGCACCGGCTCCTGTCGGCCGCCGAACTCGGTCAAATCGCCGGGCGCGCCGGGCGCCACACGCGAGACGGGACCTTTGGCGTTACCAGCCGCGTGCCGGCATTCGCGGCGGAGTTGGTGGAAGCGCTAGAGACCCACGCCTTTGCCCCGGCAAAGGTCTTTCAATGGCGCAATCCGAGCCTCGACTTTTCATCCCTTGATGCGCTGCGGCGATCACTGGACGAACCCGCGCGGGAAGAGGGCCTCACCAAGGCTCCCCCAGCAGACGACCAGAAGGCGCTGGAGCACGCGGTCAAGACCCCGGCGGTGCAAGACACTACCGACACGCCGGCGCGGGTAGAGCGGCTGTGGGAGGTCTGTCAGGTGCCGGACTACCGCAAGATTGCCCCGGCCAATCACGCGGACCTTATCCTCACGCTGCACCGTTTCCTCGTGGAAGACGGCGTCATCGCCGACGACTGGATCGCCCGCCAGGTTCAGTACGCGGACCGCACCGATGGCGACATCGACACCTTGTCGAACCGCATTGCCCACGTGCGTACCTGGACCTTTGTGGCCAACCGCAATGATTGGCTATCCGATGCCGCCGAGTGGCGCGAAACCACGAGAAAAGTAGAAGATCGCTTGTCCGATGCGCTCCATGAGCGTTTGATGCAGCGGTTTGTCGACCGCCGCACCAGCGTGCTCATGAAGCGGCTGAGAGAGAATGCGATGCTGGAATCAGAGGTAAACGACGCCGGCGACGTGATGGTGGAAGGCCAGCACGTGGGTGTTCTCCACGGCTTTCGCTTCCAGGCCGACTCGTCTGCGGACGATCCGCGGGACCAAAAGGCGCTTCGGGCCGCTGCCGCCAAAGCGCTCACCAAAGAAATGGACCGCCGGGCCGAGAAGGTGGCCAGCGCCCCCGATGCAGCATTCGTGCTCGGCTCCGACGCCGGACTGCGTTGGCAGGGCGGCCTCATTGCAAAGCTTTCGGCCGCCGAGGATCCCCTAAAACCCCAATTGCTTCTCCTGGCCGACGACATCCTCCCGGCGCCCGCGCGCGAGCGGGTTGAAGCGCGGCTTTCGCAATGGGTGAGCGCGCACATCCAAGGCCTGTTGAAACCGTTGTTTGACCTGCACACCGCAGAAGGGTTGGAGGCGGGCGCGCGGGGCCTGGCCTACCGGATCGCGGAAAACTACGGCAGTTTGGAGCGCAGTGCTGTCGCGGCGGAGGCCAAAGCCCTCGAGCAGAGCGCGCGGGCGGGGTTGCGCGCGCTTGGCGTGCGTTTTGGCGCCTACCACATATTTGTGCCGGCTCTCTTGAAACCTGCGCCGAGCCAACTTCTCGCACTTTTGTGGGCTCTCAAGAACGCCGACATGGACGTCAAGGGCCTGCAGGAGGTGCCCCAGCTTTCCGCCTCCGGCCGCACGTCGATACCCGTCGATCCAGAAATACCCCCTGCACTTTATGGGGTTGTGGGGTTTCGCGTGTGCGGTCCGCGGGCGGTTCGGATCGATATTCTGGAACGACTGGCGGACCAAGTCAGGCCGCTGGTGGCCTGGCGTCCGGGACCTGATGCCGGCGATCCCCCGCCCGGTGCCGTTCCCTCCGGCGGGGCGTTCCTGGTTACCGTCACGATGACCTCGCTACTTGGTTGCTCGGGCGAAGACTTTGCCGCGGTGCTCACGTCCCTGGGCTACCGTGTCGAGCGTCGTGAGGCCAACGACGCGGAGAGCGCGGCCCTGGCAGCGGCCCAGAAGACTCGAAAGGGAGCTGCGCGTCCTGAGGTGAAGGCGGCGGCTGCGCCAAAAATTTCGGCTTCGGAGAGCGAGCCGGCGGCTGGTGGCGAGGGTGATCCCACCGATCCAGGCGCGGTTCTCGTCGATACCACCGCTGACCTCAGAACCGGTCCAGGCGCTGGCGATGCCGAGCACACCGCCGCCGCTCCCGGCCCGACACCTGCGGGAGGGCCGGCCGACGGTGACAGCGTTGGAGATGAAGTCGGCGGCGAGCAAGCAGCGACACTCCAAGCCCAGGTTGCGCCGGACCATCCGCAGGACGGCGGGGCCGCCGACACTACCGATGCGACCGCGGTGCGTATGGAACCGGCGGAGGACCGTCCGGCCGATGGGCCTCCCGAGCCAGAGGCTGCGCCGTCTCCAGCGTCCGAGGTCGGTTCGCCTCCAGCGTCTCCCGTGGCGGTCATTGATGTGGCTCCGAGTGCTCTGACGCCCGATCCCCAAACGGCGATGGTGGCGGATGCCGCAACCCCTTCAGAAGGCCAGCCCCAAACCGAAGTCGAAAACCCAGCCGACGATGACGCGCCCACGGCTTCCGATTCCGAGCAAACCGAGGCGAATGGGGAGCCCGAGCCCGTCATCATCGAGATTTGGCGGGTGCCTCGGCATCATCGTCCGGCGGATGGGCAGCGGCGAAGGCATTCCCCTCGGCAACGCGTCGCGGGCGAATCCGGCCAGCCGCAGCAGCGTCGGCGGCGCAAGCCCGGCGCGGCGACCGGCACGACAGACCACGCCCAAAGCGGGCGGAACGACGAGGCCCAATCATCCACTTCCGCCTTGCCGGGACAGCCCTCGGGCAAAGGCCGGCCAGCGAAGAAGGCGAAGAAACGCCACAAGGGCAGCGACCGTGCACCCAGGCCCGAGGCTCGATCGGAGCCGCGCAAGCAGCGTGAAGCCGATCCCGATTCGCCTTTTGCGGCCCTTGCGGCGCTGAAAGAACAGCTGGAGAAGGGGCCGGGCGATAGTTGACCGCCCCGAAGCGGAGAGCAACGAGCAGCGCCTCGACAAATGGCTGACCTACGCGCGTTTTGCCAAGACAAGGACCGTCGCCCAGGGGCTCGTCACCGGCGGCAAGGTGCGTATCAACCGCGAAAAAGTGACCGATAGCGCCCGCAGGGTCCGCATCGGCGACATCTTGACAATTCGCGCAGCACGCCAAGTGCACGTGGTGAGGGTGATCGGCATTTCAGCTACGCGTGTATCGGCGCCAAAAACCGTTGAACTTTTTGAAAGGGTGGCTACCTAGCGGCCGGCGGTGGTTGGGCTAAACCGTCCATGAGCGCTAGGCGTGCCGCGACAGGGCGAGTGCTTGTGGAGCGCGAGACAAGCACGTAAATCGAAGGTGCTGGGGGAGAGTTCGAGTGACGTACATCGTCGGCGACAATTGCATCAAGTGCAAGTACACCGACTGCGTTGAAGTGTGTCCCGTAGACTGCTTCTACGAGGGCGAAAATATGCTCGTCATCCATCCGGACGAGTGCATCGATTGCGGCGTTTGCGAGCCGGAGTGCCCCGCCGATGCCATCCGTCCGGACACTGAACCAGGGCTGGAAGATTTCCTGGAACTAAACGCGCGCTACGCCAACGAATGGCCGAACATCACCGTTAAGAAGGACCCGATGCCAGATGCGTCAGAGTTCGATGGTGTGGACGGCAAGCTTGCTGCTCACTTCTCTTCTGAGCCGGGTCAAGGTGACTGAAGCGTTACTTATTCAATCATAGCGGTAAATTAAACAACGCGACGCCCCTGGGTTCAGTTCCATCGGTTGTTTGGCAGCTTTTTGTTACAAATGCGTCAGTCTGAGTTTATGAATGCAGCTCAGGCTGAACGCTTTGGTCAATTTTTTCCAATCCGATGATCGATCACTTTAATTCCACCGCATATTGTGCTACATTCTAGTCACTGTCCAAATGGGTATCGAGTGGGCATGCGATCGCAACGCCGATCGGCTGAGTGTATACAGAACCAGCAGGAGCGGTCGTTGAAGATCACCCCCAATATGCAAGCCGCCAGCAAGCGCCCGTCCGTGCGATAGGCGCGTTTTCGGCGGGTTCTCCCGCCCGTTTGTAAACCACAAGAAACATCAGCTGACCCCTCTTTCGGGCGATCGGCAACACGAGGAGTACTGGATCCATATGGCAACGGTGAAGAAGGGCGCTGCTAAGGCGGCGTTCAAGCCGAACGAGCACGTCGTCTATCCCGCGCATGGCGTGGGGCAGGTGAAGGCGATCGAAAAGACGGAATTCGGCGGTCATGCTCTTGAATTGATAGTCGTTTCGTTCGCTAAGGATAAGATGACGCTGCGGGTCCCGGTCGGCAAAGCGAAGTCCGTTGGCATGAGGAAGCTGTCCAACCAACCGACCATGGAAAAGGCGCTTGAGGTGGTCACCGGCCGCGCGCGGGTCAAACGCACCATGTGGAGCCGGCGCGCCCAGGAGTATGAAGCGAAGATCAACTCCGGTGATCTGATTGCGATTTCCGAGGTGGTGCGCGACCTCCACCGCGCGGAAAGCCAGCCCGAGCAGTCCTATTCGGAACGCCAGCTCTACGAAGCCGCTCTTGATCGCATGGCGCGGGAAATTGCGGCCATCAATAAGACCGACGAACCGGCCGCGATCAGCCTGATCGAATCGCAGCTGGCGAAAGCGCCCAAGCGTTCTGCCAAGGGTGCCGATGAGGCCGAAGAGGAAGAAGAACTCCAAGAAAAGGCCGCGTGACGGTCTCACCATAGGTTGTTGCTGCTACGGCTACTCGCGCAGCAAACCGTTAGAATTCCTTGGAAAAGCGCCCCGACAGCACGGGGCGCTTTCTTGTTTAGGACGTCTCCGAGGCAAATACGCCTTGCGCTAAGGCGCGTCCCACGCCACCAGAAAAGCCCGGGCGTGCCGGAGGCTTGCGACGCGCGCTGGAGAATCGTGAACCGCGAAGGGGCCACAAAAGTTCTATGGAAATTCTGACCGCGCCGCAGCCCGTCGTCGCCCTCGTTATCGGCGTACTGATCCTCATCTTCCCACGCATTTTGAACTATGCGGTCGCTGCATACCTCATATTCATTGGAGTCATTGGTCTCTGGCCGAATTTGCTCTGATTGGCCAAATCCAGTGCGCGAGATTTTCTGGCGAGCCCGTCTTTCGAGCAGGACTAGACTTTAGAACTGCAATAATTGGCATGGCGTTCGGCAGCCGAAACCTGTCGACCTGCCGGTGCGCGAAATCCTCCTGGTTGGCATGGGCTGAAGTGCCCAGTCGGAAATGAGCTGCGCCAGGAGAGGCCGCCCGCGCCCCCTGACAAAGCCTCTCGGACGGCGTTTTGATCGATCGCCAAAACAACCCGAGCATTCTTCGCCGCCATCCACTCAAAATCTCCGCCATCGGCGCGGTCGGGGGCGCGTCATGATTTCGCGGCACCGGTCCGCGCTTTGCCCCGGAAATCGTTGACGCTCGGGCGTGAGTGTGTCCCACTTTGCGATCAAAGAACGTTGCCTGGCGTTTTCTGGATCCGGACCTGCGGCGCGCGGCAAGGGTGCGCAGCGCCGTTCATACCCCAGCGAAAGGGAGACAACCCATGAGTTGCTCTATCCGCACGACGTTTGCACCGGCGTTGATCGCCATCGCCGTCTGCGCCGCATCGCCGGCCCTGGCGGCCACGTACCATCGCGCTTTGCAGGGCGACCCCGAAACCCTCGACCCGCACAAGACCTCGACGGTCGTGGAGGCTGCGATCCTGCGCGACCTCTTGGAAGGACTTGTCATCAACGATGCGGCCGGTGGCATCGCTCCGGGCGTGGCGTCGGACTGGGAAATTTCCGACGATGGTCTCACCTATTCGTTCAAGCTGAGAGACGACGCCAAGTGGTCCGACGGCAGCCCGGTGACGGCGTCCGACTTCGTTTTCTCCCTACGCCGCATCATGAACCCGGAAACCGGGGCCAAGTACGCAAACATCCTTTACCCCATGCTCAACGCGGAGCCGATCAACAAGGGCGAAAGGCCCGTTGAAGACCTCGGCGTGCGGGCCGTTGACGACAAGACGCTGGAGATCAAGCTCGAGCAACCCACAGCATACTTTTTGGAACTGCTCACCCACCAGACCGGGTTGCCCGTCAATCCGGCGAGTGTTGAGGAACACGGAGCTGATTTTCTGGCGCCCGGGAACTTCGTCGCCAACGGGCCGTACGAACTCGTTTCCTTCACGCCCAACGACAAGCTCGTCATGAAGAAGAACGAGGATTTTCACTCCGCCGATGAAGTGAGCATCGACGAGGTGGTGAACTATCCCATCGAGGAGCGCTCCACATGTGTGCGTCGCTTCGAGGCGGGCGAAGTGCACTCCTGCAACGAGCTACCCCGCGAACAGCTGGCGTCGCTGAAGGATCGACTGGGTGATCAGGTGCACGTCCACCCCTATCTGGGCACCTACTACTACGGTGTGAACTCCGCACGAGAGCCCTTCGACGACGTGCGTGTGCGCCAGGCGCTTTCCATGGCCATCGACCGTGAATTCTTGGCCGACGAGATTTTCTCGGGCTCTATGATTCCCGCCTACAGTCTCGTCCCACCGGGTATTGAGAACTACGTGGAAGATCAGCCCAAGCTCGAATACGCCGACGAATCGATCCTCGACCGTGAGGACAAAGCCATCGAGCTTTTGAAAGAGGCCGGTTTCGGGCCCGACAATCCCATCGAGCTGGAGATCAGCTACAACACCGCCGAAGACCACCGGAACGCGGCCACAGCCATTGCGGAGATGTGGCGCCCGCTGGGGGTCAATGTGACGTTCAACCAGCGCGATATCTCGGCTCACTATGCCATGTTGCGTGACGAGAAGAGCCACGATGTGGCCCGGGCCGGTTGGATCGGCGACTACTCCGACCCGCAGAACTTCCTGTTCCTCAACCTCTCCGACAATCCAGGCTTCAACTACGGCAACTACAATAATCCCGAGTACGACGGCTTGTTGGACAAGGCTGCCGCGGAGACTGATCTTGCCGCCCGCGCAAAAATACTTTCAGACGCGGAAGCGGTGTTCCTCCGGGACGTTCCGCAAATTCCGATCCTCTTTTATTCATCCACCGCGCTTGTCTCACCGAAATTGAAGGGTTGGGAAGACAACCTGCGTCACGTTCACCCCACCCGCTTCCTCACCCTCGAAGACTAGAAAGAGGGCGCCGCGCGGGCAGCTTCGCGCGGCGCCACTTCGATGCTCCGCTACGCCGTCCGCAGGCTACTGGGCGCGATACCGACGATCTTCGTGATCATCACCATTGCGTTCTTCCTCATGCGGATCGCTCCCGGTGGACCCTTCGACCGGGAGCGCACCCTCGAATCCCAGGTGATGGCGAACCTCAACGCCGCGTTCGGCCTCGATTTGCCGCTGTGGCAGCAGTATCTGCGCTACCTGGGAAACCTTTTCCAGGGCGACCTCGGCCCCAGTTTCGTTTATCGCGATTTCTCGGTGCAGCAGCTCCTGGGCGCCGGGCTTCCCATCTCCATCCAGCTTGGGGCCTCTGCTCTGCTTCTCGCGCTCGTCGTGGGCGCGACCCTTGGTGTCATCGCCGCGTTGCGGCAAAACTCCGCCATCGACTACCTTGTGATTTCCGTCGCCACGTTCGGCATAACCGTGCCGAATTTCGTGGTTGCTCCGGTTCTCTCCTTGATCTTCGGCGTGTGGCTCGGTGTTTTGCCGGCAGGGGGGTGGCAGGACTTTAGCCTCGCCCACATGGCGCTCCCGGTGGTGACACTGGCGCTCCCGCAAATCGCTGTGATCGCAAGGCTCATTCGCGGGGCCATGCTGGAGGCGCTGCGGTCGGACCATGTTCGGACCGCCCGCGCCTACGGTTTGACGCCGACCATGGTGGTGGGCGTTCACGCGCTGAGAGCCGCGTCCTTGCCAGCGATTTCCTATCTCGGACCCGCGGCGGCGGCACTCCTCACCGGTTCGGTGGTGGTGGAGACGATTTTCGGCATTCCAGGGATTGGGCGATACTTTGTCCAGGGCGCGCTGAACCGCGATTATACTTTGGTGATGGGCACGGTGGTGATCATCGCGGTTTTCATTGTGGTCTTTAATCTCATCGTTGATCTCCTCTACGCCGCCATCGATCCGCGGGTGCGCTATGACTAACCTTGCAAGCGCGCCGCCCGCCGCACCTTCTCTCCCGGCCCCCAAGAGGCGGTCCCTTTGGGCGACCGCGTGGCTCCGTCTGAGGCGCAACAAAGCGGCAATGGTGAGCCTCTTTGTGCTCATCATTTACGTGCTCCTCGGCATTTTTGGGCCCATGCTTTGGATCCACGATTACTCGACGGTCTACCCCAACTATGTGCGCGTTCCGGCAAGCCTGGAGGCCTACCCCCGCGAAGGCGCCATCATTCCCGGGGCCCAAAGCGCATTGGCCCGCGCGAGGCTCGATGTGGGCGACGTCACCGTGGACGGTTCCACCGTTCGCATAAACGTGTCGTCGAGCCGTGAAGTTGATCCGCGCGTGACCCGCTACCTCGACCGCTCGAACCTCTTCTCCAATGCCCGGGTCGTTGAAACCAGCGACGAGGGCAAAAGCGCCATACTGGAGGCAGATGTCGCCAGGCTCTTGTTTGTCTTCGGCACCGAGCAGAACGGGCGGGATCTTGCCGCGCGAATTCTTGTGTCCATTCGGATTTCACTGATGATCGGCGCCCTTGCCACCGGTGTCGCCTTGGTCATCGGTGTGATTTACGGCGCGACGGCCGGTTTCTTGGGTGGGCGCATCGACAACATCATGATGCGCGTTGTCGATGTCATGTATTCGCTGCCGTTTATATTCTTCGTGATTCTGCTCGTCGTGTTTTTCGGTCGCAACGTGGTCTTGATGTTCATTGCCGTTGGCGCTGTGGAGTGGCTTGATATGGCGCGGATCGTCCGCGGTCAGACCCTTTCGCTCAAGCGCCGAGAATTTGTGCAGGCCGCCGAAGCACTCGGTGTCCGCCGACGCGCCATCGTTCGCCGCCACATCATCCCCAACGTGTTGGGGCCAGTCATCATATTCATGACGCTTCTCGTCCCCAAGGTGATCTTGTTGGAGAGCTTTTTGTCCTTCCTGGGCCTTGGCGTGCAGGAGCCGCTCACAAGCCTCGGGGTTCTCATTTCAGAAGGCGCCCGCAACATGCGCGCCGCCCCGTGGATGCTCCTTTATCCGTCGGTGGCGCTGACCGTCATACTGTTCGCCCTTAACTTCCTGGGCGATGGGCTTCGGGACGCTCTCGACCCGAAGGACAGGTAGTGGGCGAGCCGGTCTTCGCTGTGCGCGATCTTCGCGTCGATTTCGATACCCCTGACGGGACGGTGGAGGCTGTGCGCGGCGTGAGCTTTGCCGTGATGCCTGGAGAAAGCGTCGCGGTGGTGGGCGAATCCGGGTCCGGCAAGAGCCAGGTCATGATGGCGGCCATGGGGCTCCTTGCCAGCAACGGCACGGCGAGCGGGTCGGTGCGCTATCGCGGCGAGGAACTCATCGGCATGAGGCGCCGCGAGCTCAACAATATTCGCGGCGCAAAAATTACGATGATCTTTCAAGAGCCGATGACATCGCTTGATCCGCTTTACCGGATCGGTCGGCAGATAGAGGAGCCCCTGCGCGTCCATGCGGGCCTTTCGGGCAAGGCTGTCCGGGCGCGGGCACTCGAACTTTTAAAACTCGTGCGCCTTCCGGAGCCTGAAGCGCGGTTGCGGGCCTATCCCCACGAACTCTCCGGCGGTCAGCGTCAGCGAGTGATGATTGCCATGGCCCTTGCCAACGACCCGGATCTTTTGATCGCCGACGAGCCCACCACCGCCCTCGACGTGACGATCCAGTCCGAAATCCTGGCTCTCCTGGCCGATCTCCAAACCCGCCTTCAAATGGCAATCGTCTTCATCACCCATGACCTCACTATCGTGGAGGCGTTCTGCCGCCGGGTTCTCGTCATGAGGTCGGGAAAAATCGTCGAAGAAGGGTCCACTGACGACATCTTCGCAGCGCCGAAGCAGGACTACACAAAGATGCTCCTCGCCGCCAAGCCTGAGGGATCGAAGCCGGCGGTGCCACAGAGCGCAGAACCGCTCCTCTCCGCCGAGGATGTGAGCGTCACCTTCTTGCAGGCTGGCGGCCTTTTCTCCGACGCCTTCGAACTTCGTGCCGTCAAACACGTGAGCCTCGCCTTGCGCCGCGGGCAAACCTTGGGCGTCGTCGGCGAGTCGGGCTCCGGCAAGTCCACTCTGGGCCGGGTCCTGGTGCACCTCCAGGAAGCCAAAGGACTGGTGACCTATCTCGGTACGGCGATTTCGGACCTTGACCGCAGTGCCATGCGGCCATTCCGAAAAGATCTTCAGATGGTTTTCCAGGACCCCTACGGCTCGCTCAGTCCACGCATGACCGTGGGGGAAATCATCGCTGAGGGTTTGTTGGTGCACGAGCCGCAATTGGGGGCCGACGCGCGGGCGCAGCGTGTGGCGGTGGCCCTCAACGACGTGGGCCTCGACCCGGGCGTGCGCAACAGATTTCCCCACGAGTTCTCCGGCGGTCAGCGGCAACGCATCGCCATTGCCCGGGCGGTGGTTCTGCGGCCGACGATCATGGTGCTCGACGAACCCACCTCAGCCCTAGACCGCTCGGTGCAAAAGCAGGTGATCCTTCTGCTGCGCGCCCTCCAGGACGAACACGGTCTCACCTACATTTTCATCAGCCATGATTTGGCCGTGGTCCGCGCCATGGCCGATCGGGTGATGGTGATGAAGTCCGGCGAGGTGGTGGAGGAGGGCGCCACCGAAGAAATTTTTGACCGACCGCGCACCGACTACACCCGCGCCCTGCTGCGCGCTGCCTTTCAACTCAAGGAAACGCTCAGCGAACGTCAGGCGCTCTTGTGAAGTAGAGCTCGTTTCAGCAACAGGGAATCATGTTGCGGCTCGAACCTGCGTCCAGAATGGGTGGTGCACCAGTGGCCAGCGAGCGGTTCTTTGGCAGCGGGGAGCTACACAAAGAAGCTTTTGGGATCGTCCACCGGCTCATGCTGTGCAATTCGTATGAGGCCATTCACCGCGCGGGCCACCACCCAGATGGCGACAAGCGGGAGCAGCAAGAGCCCAATACCAACGAACGCCAGCGCAAGTGCGATAACGTTGGCCACAAACCCGATCCAGAACGTGCGGACCTGGTATTCATAGTGGGTCGCGAGCCATGGCGGCGGATTTTGCTTGGCGCTCTGGTGGGCAAAAATCGCGGCGATGATGGCGAGCACCACAAACGGCGGTGCAAGGCTGACGAGGTACCCGGCGTAGATGAGCTTCGCATTGACGATGCTTGGTCGGAACGCCCGCGCCTGCGCAGCCAAACCGACATTTTTCGCCCGCGAACTGGTGGTCTTTTTTTGCTCCGCACCTCGCAAATGGGTATCGGCGCCCACGAGACCGGATGATGGGACACTCGCCTGCCCGATGCCGGCCGCGCCGGATCGTCCCGGGCTGCTCTGAGAATTGCGCTTACGGCCGATCATCGGTCGATCCGCTCGGGGAGGGGACTTCCGCGGCTTCGGGCGGGCATTTGAAGTTCGTTTCCAGGAGGAAGTGGAAGACCGCCGCCGTGGGTCTTGTGGGCTCCACCCCGCGCTCAATGACCGTGGTCAGCATGTCGGCAAGCTCGGCGAGGGAAGCGGGGCGCGGCAAGCAGTAGGGACGGGGGTTGCCGTTTGCCACAGCGCCGTACGTGTAGCCCTCCACGAGCCCGGCCATGAATGCGAGGCAGACATAGTTGGGCTCAGGCCGATTGCCCTCCGCATCGGCACGCGCATCGCAATTTTTCAGAAAATTCCCGGCCTGCTTCATATAGTCCGCATCGGACGGCTGAGACTGCCCGTGGGCAGGCAACGGGGTTGCCCCGATGGATACGGCTGCAGCGGCCGCAAAGGCGACGAGGAATTTTCGCATAAGTCTACTCTAACAGATTCGCTTGCCCCAGTCCGTGGTGACGATGCCCCGCCGGGCGGAACGTACGCAAGGCCGATCCAAACAATCCCGTGCAGTTCAACCGCTTGGACAAACTGTGCGGTCAAGGACCGGTGGCCGATGGCCGTGGCCAAGCAACGGTCCTGTGGAGCCCAGAAAAGCCCCCGCGCCCGGTGACACAGCCCGAGTTTGCTCACATTTGTTGATAAGGCTCTACAGAACCTCTAAACCACGCGCGTTATGGCCAATAAGGACGAGGCGCCGATGGCGGGCGATGAGCCGCACCCCCCAGCCGCGGACGCGGGCAACCCTCCGCGAACCACGATTGAAGATCACCAACAAACGTACGGTGCTTTCATAACCATCACAAAATGGAGCATCGGCATTTGCGTGCTCATCCTAGTGGGCATGGCGGTATTTCTCTTGTGACCCATAAAATACTGCGCGCTTTGCCGGAGGCCCGCTGCCTGTGAAAATCGCTGTACCTGCCGAAACCGCCGATACGCGCGTGGCGGCAACGCCAGACGTGGTCAAACGCTATGTGGGCATGGGCGCGGACGTGATCGTCACCGCCGGTGCCGGCGGCAATGCTCGCATCACCGACGATGCATTTAAGGCCGAAGGGGCGAAAATCGCCGCCTCCAGCACCGAAGCAGTCGCCGGAGCCGATATCGTCCTGACCGTCCGACGACCCGATGCCGATGTGCTTGGGGCGATGGCAAAGGACGCGATCCTCATTGGTGCCCTGGACCCCTTTGGCGATGAGGCTGGGCTTAAGGCCATGGCGGACGCCGGTGTTGCGGCCGTTGCCATGGAACTGATGCC
>JBCCYN010000094.1:0-19493 GCA_039189655.1 Pseudomonadota bacterium
CACCGAAGCGCGCTTTCTCGCACTTATATTCCCGCGGGCATTCCTATTCACGCGGGCATTCCACCGGTTGAACCTAAACCCACGCCAAAGCCGACGCACCTTGAAGGCATGCAACCCATGCCATCGCGATTTTGGAAAGTGCATATGCGGACCAACGTCGCACGCGTTCAATCGCTGCAGCTAAGTGATCGCCGCGCTCGAACCATCACTGGCTCCAATCCCGAAACGCACGATGAAACCCATGCACAACGACCCGCTTTCATGGCAGCGGGCACTATCCGCCATCATCATCCACAAGTAATTTATGCACGCGGGACTGTCCCGAAGCTGTTGTTGACAGCTTTGGGTGGCATTATTGCGAAGAATCAGGCACCTTGGGACTGGAGAGCGGCGGAAGAGCGCCTTAGTTGCGTCGCTAAGCAGAAGGCTGGCGCAATGGGTGATACCGAAGCTGCGCTGAGACGGGATTGGATCATCTGTTGCACCGGCGTATGTGTGCCTACTGCTCGCGTCCTAAACAACACGGTCCACAACATTCGCAACCGAGCGAAACTCGCAATCGACTTAGGCGGTGGCATTGGTTGGCTGGAAAACGAAATATGGGCACAGTATTTTAACGCTCTTAATGTGAGCAATCTTTCTGTGCTCTTCGCCAGATTGGTGAAGTCCAGCAAGTTGAGTTGGTTCTGCCTGAGCGTCGACGCGGAGGAATAGTGCATGGCAAAGGCTGCAACGAAGACATCAAAGGCGAGCTCCACCGGAAACGGTAGTGCACCCGCGGCTGCAAAGAAACCGGCTGCGAGAAAGCCGGCGGCAAAGGCAGCAACGAAAACCACGGCGACGAAGGCGGCAGCAAAGCCGACGTCGGCAAGGTCCGCTAAACCCAAGGCGGCTCCCCGGGCGGCGGCGAAAGCAGCTCCGGCCAAGTCACCGGCGAAGGCAAAAGCACCGGCCGCCAAAGCAAAGGCGCCAGCCGCGAAGGCTGCTGCTAAGCCTAAGGTGACCAAGGCTGCTGCAAAGCCTGCCGCGGCAAAGAAGCCTGCAGCAAAGGCGTCCACCGCAAAGGCGGCGGCCGCAAAACGTACCGTGGCGAAGAAGCCCGCGGCAAAAGCATCGGCCGCTAAATCGACCACCGCGTCGAAGTCGGCTGCCAAGACAACTGCCGCGAAAGCGACGACGGCGAAGACCGCTCGCGCAAAGTCATCGGCGGCGAAACCAAAGGCAGCTGCAGCGTCGAAGCCCGCGGCAGCAAAGTCGAAGGCACCCAGGGCAACGGCGGCGAAGAAGCCGGCGACCACCCGGGCCGCTGCCAAAGCACCCGCGAAAACGACTGCGGCAGCCAAGAAGGCGAATGGTGCGGCAAAACCGACAAGGACAACGCGTCGGACGACCAAAGCTGCAGCGTCGCCGCCGAGGACGCGATCAGCGGAGCCCCGCAAAGGGCGCTAAAGCCATGCGGACGAGCGTTCGTCCGCAAAGGCTGGTCTGAATACTTGCCATTTCGCGCGGGTTATCCGCGCAGTGGCCTGCAGAGTGAGAAGCGGTACTGACTTGTGTGGCGTGAGCGATTGCTCACGCGTCGCAAGCAATCGCTCTTTCCTGTCTCGCAAGTGGCGGCGGCAAGAAATCGCCCAACTCGCGCCAAGTTGCTACCCGCACGCGCTACTTCGGTGACCTCAAGCCTCTGCAGTATTGTTGGTGTGCACAAGAGGTAGCGCGAATCTGGATCTTCGCACTCTGGGTCTAGCGCTACGCCGTTCCAGGCTTGGCATGGACAAGTTTCTACTCACCCGAACGACGTCTCGAGGTGTGCACCGCGCAGCGTTGCGGTCGCGATGTCAGGCGTTTCATCTGCGCCGCTTTGTCCCGCGATCGGATACGCTGTGACTGCGTAAAAAACGTCCTCATTGTCCGTCAGCTTTCGACGGCGCGTAGGCGTGTTGTCTTTCGCGGTGCCAAAGGCGTGGCGAAGATCTGGTGGCAGCGAGGTCACCCGTTCAATGAACGCGAACCGCGGGGAACACTGCTGCCCGCTGTCCGGCCCCCGCTTTCACTCCAAGGTCTTCGCGCCCCGCCGGGTCTAGTGGCATCAACCGCCGCCACCCTATCGGTTGAGAAGAACGAACGCCGCAGCCTCTGCATCGCGCCGCCGCAAACTCCTTCGCTCAGCGGCCTCGGCGTCCTCCCCCCATTCTTCAATGTTCCAATCTTCGTCGATGTGGGCGGCCTCCCAAGCCTCGTCAAAGCTGAGATGAGCAGCCTCCAGGGCAAGGGCAATGAACGCGCTGCCCGTCAGCGTTGCCAGCTGATGGAGGGCGCCGACTTGCAGCGGATCATTGGGCAGCGACCGGCGCACGCCATCGGCGAGGCGGGCATCTTGGGTGACGGGCATAATGCCCTGCGTCACCGCGAGGGGCACACCCGTTCGCAAGCCCGCGTGGGCGACGAGTGGATCCCATGAGGCCCGTTGCCGTGCCACCAATCCTTCGGGCTCGTTGGCCCGGTAGCAGATGAGATCGCTACCCGCGATGGCGACGATTTCGTCCTGCACTGCGCCCAGGTTTTGGGACACGCCGTCGATGGCGGTGTTGGTAAGGCGCGTGAACGGCATCGTGTGGGGACGGATTTCTTGCTGCTGGTTGTTCCACTCCGCTGCGATGGCTTCGGCGACGGCAACAGGTGCCAACAGGCGCGCCCGACCAGGCGTGCGCAAGGGCTTTTCATCGAGGAAAATTTCGGACTTTCCCGCTTCGGCCGGGCCTACGCTTGCCCGCTCATAAAAGCGTTTCGCCGGCGTTCGCAAAGGCTCGCCGCCGCCCGTCTGCGTGTCATTCGTTGATGTCATGGGGCCACCAGTTGATCCACAAGCGATGGAAGTTCGGTCATGGTGCTCGCCATTTGGTGCGCGCCCGCGCGCTTCAATCGAGCCGGCGAATGGTAGCCCCAAGTGACGCCGATGGCGAATGCGCCAGCACGCCGCGCCATCTCCACATCGAAGGTGCTGTCGCCGATTACCACCGATCGGGAAGCGTCCGCTCCGATTTGCGACAGGAGGCGTAACACCATTTCAGGGGCCGGCTTTGATGGCGCATCATCGGCGGTCATTGTTGCTGCGAAGTGGTGCCCCAAATCGTGGGCATTGAGGATGCGCGTGAGGCCGGCGCGGGACTTTCCCGTCGCCACCGCCAGAAGCGTTGCGCCGTCATTCAGTCTCGTGAGGGTTTCGGCAACCCCCTCGAACATCGGCTCTGTCGCGATCCGTGCGGCGGTGGCGTTCCGATACTGTGCCTTGTAGGCGGCAACGAGGCTGTCGACGACCGATGGCGCTTCTCTTGAGAGCCGGCGGATGGCGTCGTGGAGCGACAGGCCAATGACCGACTTCACGTCGTCCGCGTGGGGAGGCGCCAGGCCGCTTGCTGCAAAGGCCGTTCCCATCGCCTCGACGATATGTGTCGCGCTATCGACAAGCGTCCCGTCGCAATCGAAAATGACCAGACGCAATTCTGCCAAGAGTCGCTCGCCCCCAAAAATTGTAGGCCTTGAAAACGCTCGGACCTGCCACTGTCTTCAGGTGCCGATCCAGCGCGGCCCTCCACTACTTTAAAAGGCCAATCCGACCTGACAGGAACTGCGTCAAGTTGGAGCGGCTCGCTCCTTGGATCGACGAGCACTGGAACCTGATCTCGCTAGGTGAAGTCGGGTGAGAATTGCCATCGTGAGGCGGTTCGAACAGAGACGCTAGGTGTGAAAGCCATCACCGTTGTCCGCGCTAGATGAGGTCACACGATCCTGCGATCGCATGATCTCATCCAATTTCCCGTTAAGCCGCGCGGTTCGAGCAGCACCATAAATCCCTGTTGCCGAAACGCGCTCTAGCAAGCGGCACGAACTCCCACCCGTGCGCCACCCATCCCGACTAGTTCTTTTGGTTGGACACCAAAAAGCGACGTTCTTCCGGAGCCGACACGTTTTTAGGCCCGCGAAGGGCGTGATGGGTCAAGGGCGAGAGCGAAGCGTCCCTTGAGGCATCAGGCGCTGCGCGGGACGATGGATCAAGGCGGGAGAGTTTTGGCCCATCGCCGAGCGGTCGCGCCGATACGAACAAACTTCTTGGAAATGACAGCTATTGAGGCGGGTCGAAGAGGGACCCTTTGATGGTTCTGGAATTGCCGCGAAAGTGCGCGATGACCGTTCCGTCGCGCTTTCGCACCACCACATCGGTAATGCCTTGCCGGCCTTCGCGGTAGACTTCACGTGCGTCCGCCACCAGTTCTTCGCCACCCATGGCCGGCGCGAGGTAGTTGATCGTGCAACCGCTCGCCACCGTTCGCTGGCCTGAAGAATTGCAGGCGAACGCAAAGGCGGAATCGGCGAGCGTAAAGATGTAGCCGCCATGCGCGATGTTGTGACCGTTGGTCATATCCTCGCGCACCGTCATCGCAAGCCGGGCCGTCCCGGTGCCCACCGCTTCGATCACGATGCCGAGGGCACGAGAAGCGCGGTCTTCAGCCCACAAAATTTCTGCAGCCCGTTCAGGATCCGTCACGGCCGTTTGGCGAACTTGGGACGGCGTTTTTGGGTAAACGCATCGACACCTTCCTTATAGTCCTGGTGGCGGCCGCGCTCGCGTTGGACGTCCCGTTCAAGATCAAGCTGGGATGCAAGGTCGTTGACCGCGCCGGTATCGAAGGCGTGGCGGATACTCACGAGCCCCTCGGTGGGAAGGTCGGCCAGACGTTGGGCAATGTCTTGCGCGGTCTCTTCTAACGCGGCATCGTCGACGGTGCGCCAAACAAGGCCCCATTCTTCCGCCGTGGCCGCATCCACTTTCTCCGCCAGCATCGCCATTGCCCGCGCGCGCGGGCCGCCCACTGCTCGGGGTAGCGTGAAGGTTCCGCCCGCATCGGGGATGAGGCCGAGGTTTGCAAAGGGCTCCAGGAAGGTGGCCGACCGGGCGGCGATCTGGATATCGCAGGCAAGGGCAATGTTGAGACCCGCTCCGGCAGCAACACCATTGATGGCCGCCACAACCGGCACCGGTGCGTTCCGTAGGCCGAGCACCAGCGGATTGTAGAGCCGCCCAAGGGTGTCACCGAGGTCGGGCGGTGCGTCATCGCCGGCCATGATCCGCTCGCTCAAATCCTGGCCGGCGCAAAATCCCCGTCCGGCGCCGGTCAATATGATCGCTCGGATGGTTGGGTCTTCGTTCACACTCGCGAGGTCCCGGCGAAGTGCGGCGTGCATCTCTTCGTTGAACGAATTAAGCCGCTCCGGCCGGTTCAGTGTCAGTCGCAGCACCGCGCCGTTGCGCTCCCGTAGCACGGTTTCCATCGGCGCCCCTTCTGCTGGTCGAGAGTTCACCCTCGCGATGGGCCACCCCCCATGGCTCACCGCGGGATCCTATTTGCACGGTGGCCAGCGGCGGGCGAGTTCGACGGTAAGAAGCGTGAAAAGCGATTGTCAACGCGCCGCCCCTGTCCAAAGGTGAGCGCCGTGGCTGAACTGCTGGAGCCCTTATGGCAGGCAAACTCTTATCAGAACGCATCGCCGGTCTGCCTGCATCGCGCCAAGAAGACTCGCTGACGCTCGACGCTTTGTTTCGGGACATCACAGGGTGGCGCCCGAGGCTCTGGGGGAAAACCATCGGCTACGGTATCTATCACTACCGCACCAAGTCGGGCCTTGAGGGCGAATGGTTCGCCACCGGTTTTGCTCCCCTTGCATCGAAATTTTCCATCTATGTGCTGCCGGGCTACAGCGAGTTTTCGAGCATCGCGGCACGGCTTGGTCCGCACAGCCGGGGGAAAGCCTGCTGGTATGTGAAGCGCCTCGATGTGATTGATCTGGACGTTTTGGCCGAACTCATCCGCGCCGGCCTTGACGATCTTGCCGGCCATGTCTCGGTGCGCCCGACGTAGGCAGCCCATCCTCGACCGGCGGCGCCGGTGCCATTACCGGCTGCCGCGTCATTCTCTTCCAAGGTGGTCCCGGGCAAAGGGCGATCCCGACGAAAGCGATCGCCGCTGCGGCATAAGATCTGAGCATATCAGGTATGGCGTAAGGGGTGGTATCCGCACCCCGTCCCCGTGACAAAGCGCTTAGCGGTGTGCCAAAGGGGATCGCCCCCACGGTTGTGGCGAAGGGCCGTACGGGATGCCCTACGCGGCGCACGCTGGGGTTGACCGCGCGCCCGTTGGAACGGAACGCCGCCGCAGCGCTTAATAGTTCAGACTTCAGCTCGCTTTCGGTGCCTGCGCAGCTGTGACACGTGGCGCGAACGTGCTTCGGAAGTAGGGCGCCGTTCGAAGAGCCAATTTGGGGGACTGACAGTTATTCGGCACAGCCCCTGCATTTCGTGCTACAAGTTTGTGCGGTGCACACAGGCGGGTTGCGGGTCGAAGGGCCGATGCCCACGTGCACCGGACGCGGCTGGTGCTTTGGCGACCGGGGCGGAGGTAGACGATGAGTGACGCAACGGTCCTGTCGTTCGACGACGCTTTGCGTGCACGTAGAAGTGAAGCACCTTTCCTGACCGACGCGAGCCTGCGTGCGGCGCAGACGCGGATTAACTCCAACGACTGCCACATCGCCTTCGAACGGTTAACGCTCACAAACAAGCTCAAAACCGAGGAAACGGTCGTTTTCCAGGACCTCTCCATCGGCTTTCCGAAGGGACGCAAGATAGTGATCCTGGGCCACAGGGGTGTGGGCAAGCTGAAGGTCTTTGAGTTGGCACACCAAAAGCTCGTCCCCAAACGCGGCCGGGTGATCGTAAATTCCCGCGTGTCGTGGCCCACCCAGTCCGCGAACTACATGGACAACCGGGTTAGCGTTCGTGAGAACATCATTTTTCTGTCGCGGGTGTTGGGGCTGTCGCCCCGCAATATGACAGGCACGCTGCTCGAATTTTGCAGTCTCGAGCCAAAAGTGTTACGCGAGCCGCTGAAAAATTTGCCGAATTGGGCGCGCAAGCGGTTCGGGCTTGTCTTTCTGTTTGCGTGCGATTTCGACTGCCACCTCGTTAATGGCGAGTTAAGGGGCCAAGCGCTCAAACTCACCGATGCCCAGACCGAGCAAGCGTTGGAGGTGATTTATGGGCGGGACTACATCGCCACCTGCGACAATCCAAAACTGATTCCTGGCAACTGCGACCTGGTCTACTTGCTCCATGAGGGGGTGTTTTACTTGTTTGAAGATATCGACAAGGCCATTGCCGTGTTCCAGATGCTACCGCCTCCCGCCATTGGGCCGGTGGAGCAAAAGGACGACTATGGCGAGGACGAAGACGAGTTGCAGGAAGTTTTGCTCTAGCGCCCGATGACCGACAAAAGCCTCATTCCAGTGCCGGACTCAGAAGACCGGCGCGCCGCAGCACAGCGTGCTCGCCAAGAACGACGGCGCGCCGTGGCCGAAAGGGCCAACGCAAGAGCGGTCCAAGCGGCCGAAAAGCTTGAAAAGAGCGGCGATGCCACCCCGGTGGTGGCGCGCTCCGAGCCAGGCAGCACGCCGGCGCCGGCCTCAACACCGGCGTTCGTGCTGCCGCCGCGGGCGCAGCTGGAGCAAAAATCCACCCGCTTCGGCCGTTTCATACGAATGATGTTTTACATCTTCGTGGCCGCGCCGACGATGGTGATCATCCTCTTTTACGGCTTCGTCGCATCGGACCAATACGCCACCAACAGCGCCTTTGCGGTGCGCGGCGCTGCCTCGTCGTCGGCGGCCGTGGACCTTGGCAGCCTCTTTTCGCTGGGAACAGGCGCGGTCGATACGGAAACCGCCGACAGCTACATCCTCCAGGAGTACATCCTTTCGCGCGAAGTGGTGGAAATCCTGGTGGCGGAGGCGAACTTCCTCGAGATTTATTCGCGGCCTTCTGCCGATCCCTACTACCGGCTGAACCCTGAGCTCCCCATCGAAGAACTCGTCAAATACTGGCAGATCATGTGCCAGGTGGAGTTCGACGACGAGACTGGCATCATCAACATGGTGGTGCGCGCGTTCCGTCCGGCCGATGCCGAACAGATCACGCGCAAGGTGCTTGAAAAGTCCGAGGAACTCATCAACGAGCTGTCCCTGCGGGCACGCGAAGACAGCCTCAAGAGCGCTCGGCGTGAGGTGGAGCTCGCCGAAGGCCGCTTTGCCGATTCGCGAAAGTCGGTGGCGGGATACCGCGGCAGCGAGCGTGAGATCGATCCCTCCGCGGTGGCAGCGGCGCAGCAAGGGCTCGTGGGCGAGTTGGAAGGCGTTTTGGCCATGCGCCAGTCGGAGCTCACGGCGCTGCGCTCCACCATGAGCGATAACTCGCCCCGCGTTCTTTACGTCCGAAACCAAATCAACGCGCTCGAACGGCAGATTGCCCGGGAGCGGCTGAGTGTCGCCGTGGCTGAAGAGGGGCAGAATCAGCCGGTTCTCACCGAACGCCTGTCACGTTACGAGGAGCTTCTGGCGGAGCGCGAGTTTGCTGAGCGCGCCTATGTGTCAGCGCTCGCAGCGTTGGAGGCAGCGCGTATCGAGGCCCTGAAGCAGCAGCGCTATCTCGCTGTCTTCGTAACGGGTGCGGCACCAGAAGAATCCACCTATCCCAAGGCGCTTCGGTGGACGCTCATCGTGTTCGGCGCGCTGTTCATCATCTGGGGTGTGTTCGCCCTCATTGCCGCGGCCGTGCGAGACCGGGTCGTCTAACTGGCGACACCGCCCGGTCTGAGGGCAACAGCCAGCCGAGCAGTTCCAGCCATCCATCGGGAGCATGTCGTCTTGGGGCGCGGTGTTCGCACGGCGGCGCCTGGGCAAAAAGATGGCGCAGCAAGGCGATCAAGTATCCATCGCCCTACCAACCGCCCCCACGCCATTTCCCAAGATCACTGCGACCATGTTGTGGATTAACCCCCAGCGGCATGTGGTTTCCGTGCAACGGATCAAGCGTCTTTCGCGTTTGGCGGCACAAGGAGCCTCCCCTGTGCATCCGCGCAATGGTAGGACACCGACGGTTTAATCGCGCGGAAGGCAGCTCAATGTTCTGGAAAGCCGTGACAGCAATGGCTCTGCTGGTCGGTCTTGCCGGCTGCGGTGTGCCGCTGCCGTCGAGCGGTCCGCTCGTGAAGGACATCGACACCCTCGACAACGCGAATTATCCCAAACCGCCTTACCTGCTCATCGACCTGGACGAAAAAGTCACCAACATCACCGGGCAATTCCGGCCACCTTCGTTCGCCTCCTTCTTTAAGGTCGCAGACCGCAGTCCGACGGTGCGCCTTGCGGTGGGTGACAAGGTGAGCATCAACATTTTTGAGGCTGGCGCGGACGGTCTGTTCTCGTCGTCGGCAGCGAAAGCCACCCAGATACAGGCGGTTATCGACGAGACCGGCCAGGTGTTCGTACCCTATGTGGGCGCTGTGCAGGCCGCCGGCGGCAGCCCCGAAAGCCTCCGCACCACCATTGAGGCCTCCCTGGAAGACAAGGCGATTCAGCCCCAGGTGCAGGTTCTTGTGGCCGAAAGCGTTGCCAACTCCGTTACTGTTTTGGGCGACGTCAACACGCCAGGGGTGGTGCCGGTCACCGTTGCCGGGGCTCGCATCCTCGATGTCATTGCCTCAGCTGGTGGGACGAAGACCGAAACCTTTGAAGCGCAGGTGACGTTACGGCGCGGAAAAACCGTCGCGAGTGCCAACCTTGAGGATCTCTTTGACGATCCTGCCAACAACGTGCGCGTCAACTCCGGCGACGTCATCCTTGTGGGCGATGCGACCAAGACCTTTACCGTCTTCGGTGCCGCCGCCACCAAGCAAGAGTTCAAGTTTGAGGCCCGCCGTGTGACCCTGGCGGAAGGGCTCGCGCGGGCCGGCGGCTTGGACGATAACCTTGCCGATGCGCGCGGTGTGTTCATCTTCCGCTTCGAGCCCGATTTCATCGCCAAGGCCCTCGACAAGCGTGCGGTGACCACGGCCGAGGGCTCCATGGTTCCGACGATCTACAACGTGAATCTCAAGCACCCCAATACGTTCTTCCTCATGCCGCTGTTCGAGCTGCGCGACGAAGACATCATCTACGTGGCAAACCATCCGTCTGCTCAGTTGGGCAAATTCCTGCAGATCGTGTCGCCCATCATCAACACCGCTGTCACGGTGGCGACCCTCACCACCCGCTTCACAGACTGATCGGTCGGCGAATCAAAAAAACGCTCGAAAAGGCGCCCCGCCCCGTGCGATGGGCGCTTTTTCATTGGGCACCCTGGACGCCGTCGCGCCCCGGCAAGTCGTGCGATCGCTCGGCCGGCCTTATCTCCTGGCTATTTCGCGCGGTCCAAGGTGCCACACCGTTCCGGGTCGCTTGAATGCGCTCCCATGGACCTCTTCGCCGGCCAACTACTACGCGGCGTTGTCCACAAGCTCTCTGACCTTGGACACCACGTCATCGAACATTTCCGTGGTGAGGACGCCCGTATTCACGTTGTAGCGTGAGGGGTGATAGCTATCGGTGACGAGGAGCGTTCCAGCCCGATGCACCGCGCCATGGCCGAAGGGATGCTTGGAGAGCGTGAGCCCGAAGGTGCGAAGCACCGCGTCGTGGGCGATCCGGCCCAGGGCGAGAATCACCCGGGCGGTTTCCATGGCGTCGATGGTGCGCTCGAGATAGGGCTGGCACGCCTTTATTTCCGGGCCGGTGGGTTTGTTTTGGGGCGGCACACAGCGCACCGCATTGGTTACCGCGGCATCCACCAGCGTCAGTCCGTCGTCGATGCGCGCGTCGAACGTTCCTCGGGCAAACCCGAAGCGGCCGAGGGATTGGTAAAGGAGGTTGCCCGCAAAATCCCCGGTGAACGGTCGTCCGGTTCGATTGGCACCGGAGACGCCAGGGGCGAGCCCCACCACCAGAAGCGATGCACCCTTCGGTTTACCGAAAGTGGGCACCGGAGCATTGAACCAGTTCGGGTGATTGGCGCGCTGGCTCAGTCGGTAGTCGACGAGCCTTGGGCAGAGATCGCAATCGCGCGGCGGGTCGAGTGCGATCACCAACCGTGACTAGATGTCGCGGTACGGCGGATGCTTAGCCGCTCACGGAAAGCGAGCGCTCGGGACGTTCCCGCTCGGGCCTCACAGGCCGTTCGGACGGGTCACGGCCGATGGCGTTTTGAAGATCGCTCAGCTCGATGAAGTTGTCGGCCTGACGGCGCAGGTCATCAGCAATCATTGGTGGTTGGGTCTGAAGCGTCGACACCACTGAGAATTTTTTGCCACGCCGCTGAACCGCTTCGGCGAGCCTTCTGAAGTCCCCATCGCCCGAAAAGAGCACCACATGGTCCACCTGCTCGGCGAGCTCCATGGCATCGATCACCAGTTCGATGTCCATGTTCCCCTTAACTTTGCGGCGGCCAGACTGGTCGTAAAACTCTTTTAACGGCTTTGTAACCACCGAGTAACCGTTATAATCAAGCCAGTCGATGAGAGGTCTTAAGGTCGAGAACTCCTGGTCTTCGGCAAGGGCGGTGTAATAGTAGGCCCGTAGAAGGTAACCTTTTTTCCCGAACTCAGAAAGCAAACGCTTGTAATCTATGTCAAATCCGAGCGATCTCGCCGCGCTGTAGAGATTTGCACCGTCAATAAACAGTGCGATCTTCTCTCGGGGGTCAAACATGAATGGTTCTTTCTGGTTCTGTCTCAACGGAGCCGATAATTGCGGGGCTACCATCGCTGGAAAATAAGGCGCCAGTAAGCGTGCACGTTGTTTTATGACTTAGCAATCGTGCGTCAGCTTTAGGAACACCGGCTTCACTTATATGAACATGGCGTGGCGCTTGCGCCAGCCGCGCTTGATTGGTATCTCGAACCCTTCTTGTCAACTTATTTTGTTGGAAGGGTGCCATGGCGCGCGTCACCGTCGAGGACTGTGTAGACAAGGTGGATAACCGCTTCGAGCTGGTCCTCCTTGCCAGCCATCGGGCCCGTCTGATTTCCAGCGGCTCTCCCATACAAGTGGATCGCGACAAGGACAAAAATCCTGTGGTTGCGCTGCGTGAGATTGCCGATCAGCGCGTCTATCCGGACGACCTGAAGGAAGAGCTGATCCACTCCTTGCAAAAACACACGGAAGTGGACGAGCCGGAGCCCGAACCCGCAACCGCTGTCGTCCCCGGCGGCATGGTGGAGGAGCAGGCGGACACCACCTTCAACTCCATGTCGGAGGAGGAGCTGTTGCGCGCCATGGAGACGCTCGTCCCGCCCGAGCGCACCGACGACGTCTAGCGCCGGCAGATCCGCGGCGGCCCGCATCTCGCGTGGGGGCGGCCGGTCGGCGGCGATTTTCGCCACAACATTAGGCTGCGTCTGCCGTTCCGATGGGGGTCGGAGCGGGGCTCGGCGATATCGAGCGGTGCAAAGGTGAGTGCTGCGCCGGATCTTGGGTCCATCGAGCCGGCAGGCAACACGCCGGCGAGTGTGAGTTCCAGGTTGGCCCGCACGGCGGAACGCGCCGCCCTTGCCGAGGCCAGCGTTGCGCCAGGGGCGCCAGCTTCCCATCTCCCCCAAGAGCAGGACGGTGCGCCAGGGGCATCGCGTCGACCGATGATGCGTCAGTATGAGCTCGTCGAACGGGTGGCGAGCTATAATCCAGAGACGGACGAGGCGCTGCTTAACCGCGCCTATGTCTACTCCATGAGTAAGCACGGCGACCAAACCCGTGCGTCGGGCGACCCATACTTTTCTCACCCCCTCGAAGTGGCGGCGATCCTGACGGATATGCGCCTGGACGATGCTACAATCGCCACTGCGCTCCTTCACGACGTCATCGAGGACACCGACGCAACGCGCGGCGAGATCGACCAGGTCTTTGGGCACGAGATCGGGAATCTCGTGGAGGGGCTCACCAAAATCGGCCGCCTGCACCTCGTCAATCAGGAGGATAAGCAGGGCGAAAACTTGCGCAAACTCCTCATTGCGGTGGCGGAGGATGTGCGCGTTCTGTTGGTGAAGCTCGCCGACCGGCTCCACAACATGCGCACGCTCAAATGGGTGCCGCCGGAAAAGCGCATGCGCATTGCCGAGGAAACCATGGATGTTTACGCCCCCCTCGCCGGGCGCATGGGCATCCAGTGGATGCGTGAGGAGTTGGAGCATCTGGCCTTCAGTGTATTGAAGCCAGAGGACGCCGCTGTGATCGAGAAGCAGCTTGCCGACCGCCGGGGTGCTGTGGGCGATTTGCTGGGCGAAATCGAGGAGGAGCTGCGGGTCAAGCTCCTGGAAAACGAGATCGAAGCGAGCATCACCGGGCGGGAGAAAAGACCCTACTCCATTTACCTGAAGATGCAGCGCAAGCTCGTCAATTTCGAAAACCTTTCAGACATTTATGGCATCCGGGTGATCGTTGACGATACGCTCACCTGCTATAAGGCGCTGGGGGTTATCCACACCGCGTTCCAGTCGATCCCGAACCGCTTCAAGGACTACATCTCGCTGCCCAAGCAGAACGAGTATCGCTCCCTCCACACCACGATCATCGGGCCCCAGCAGCAGCGGATGGAGCTGCAAATCCGCACCCACGAGATGCATGCGGTGGCCGAATATGGTGTGGCAGCCCATGCGCTGCACAAGGACACGAAATCGCGTTCGCTGCGGGAACTGGCACACGATTCAAGGGTGTACGCCTGGTTACGCCAAACGGTGGAGCAACTCTCTGACGAGCGTAACAGCAAGGAATTTCTTACCGACACCAAGCTGGAGCTGTTTCAGGAACGGGTGTTTTGCTTCACCCCGCGCGGCAAGCTCATTGCGCTGCCCCCAGGCGCCACCGCCATCGATTTTGCCTATCAGGTGCACACCCAGGTGGGGAACACCTGCACCGGTTGCCGTATCAATGGCCACGTAAAACCGCTGGTAACCCCGTTGGCGAGCGGCGATGAGGTTCATATCCTTTGTGAAGAAGGGGCCTCGCCGCCGGCGGCCTGGAACGCGCTCGCGGTAACCGGCAAAGCCCGCGCGGCGATCCGTAAGGCCAACCGGGAAGCCGAGCGGCGCAAGTTCATCCGCCTTGGCCACGAGCTGCTTTCCAATGAAGCCGCCGAGTGCGGCGTTGCCGGGGAGCTTGACCTCTCAGCGGCGGCGGAAAGTCTGGGCTTTTCTGACATCGATGGGTTGGCCCACGCGGTGGGCAGCGGCGAGCGGCTGGCGAGCGCGATCCTGGCGACGCTGGGCGTTGAAGGCGCTAAGCACGAAGCGGGCTCCGGTCCTGCGCTCAATGGCCACCCAGTCCCGATCCGGGGGGTGCGGAGCGATCTTCCAGTCCAACTTTCCAAGGCTTTCTGTCCCATTCCTGGCGATGGCATCATCGGCGTCATGAACCCAGGCAAAGGGGTGACCATCTACCCTGCGGCAGCGCGCGAGGCGCTGAGCGAGGCCGGCGAGCCCCCGGAGCGCTGGCTGAGTGTGAACTGGGATTTGCGCGACTTGGAGGGCGCAGTTTTCCCCGTGGCCGTGCGCATCCTGGTTGCCAACGAGAAGGGCGCCCTGGCGGAGATCGCCGCCGCCATCGCCGAACAGGATTCCAACATCGACGAACTTTCCATGATGCGCAAAACCGACGATTTCCGGGAAATGACCATAAAAATCGAAGTGCGCGATCGTGAGCACCTCAACGCCATCGTGAGGCGTTTGCGTTCCATCCGCCTGGTTTCCGACGCGTCCCGCATATGGCACTGAGGACCGGCGTTGGTGCCGGACGGCCTGCTACCAGAATCGCGCAACGACACTTAAGTAAAGGGTAGGGTCAGCGAACCCATTCAAGGACTGGCGACGGCGGGTCTTGGCCGCCTTGATCAGAAGGACGGACGGATGCTGTTTGGTCGCCGGGTGCGCCCCAACTTTCTGGAGCGCCTGCGCATCGCCTTGTGGCCTCGCCGCTCTTTTGGGCGCTCGTTCCGCTACTATAAGGCGCGGGTGCTGCGCCTGGAGGCTTCCCCCCATGCCATTGCCGCGGGCGTTGCGGCGGGCGCATTCGCATCGTGCACACCCCTGGTGGGCTTCCACTTTATCCTTTCCTTCGTCCTTGCTTGGGTGATCGGGGGATCGATGGTTGCCGCCGCGTTCGGGACGGCTGTGGGCAACCCGCTAACCTTCCCCCTCATCTGGGTCTCGTCCTTCCAGGTGGGCGAACTGGTGCTGGGTTCGAGCCCCGGCGCAGTATCCCCCATGCAGCTCAACCTTTCCTTCGACCTCATAACGTCGTCGTTCGGAACGCTATGGCCGACGCTAAAACCCATGTTCCTGGGCGGCGCGATTATGGGCTCGGTGCTTGGCGGGGTGCTTTATTTTCTCACCCGATCGGCAGTGGTCATGCGCCAATCCATCCGCGCCGAGCGCCTTGCTGCCGCGGCAAGGGCGCGCCAACAGGGACCGGCCGACCGGTGATCGTCGGCATTGGGTCTGATCTCATCGACATTCGCCGGATCGAAAAGACGCTGGAGCGTTTCGGCGAGCGGTTTACCCACCGGGTCTTCACGGAGATCGAGCGGGCCAAAGCGGATCGCCGCGCCACCCGCGCTGCCACCTACGCCAAGCGGTTCGCTGCCAAGGAGGCCGTATCGAAGGCGCTCGGGTCTGGCATTCGCATGGGCGTTGCCTGGCGGGAGATGGGCGTCGTCAACCTTCCGAGCGGTCAGCCGACGATGGCGCTGACCGGCGGCGCGCTGAAGAGGCTTGATCGCCTTGTGCCGAGCGGCTACGCAGGCGCGATCCATTTGACCATGACTGATGATTACCCCTGGGCCCAGGCCTTCGTCGTCATCGAAGCGCTCAGGGAACACCGCGGCGAGCCCTCCTAAGGACCGTTCATTGCAGGGTTGGCGTTCGAGAACTATGTCAGCGTGTCCGCGCCGTGCGGCCCGCGGCGGGCGCTTTTTCTCCGCAAAACAGCGCCACTGATGAGGTGACAATGAGCGTGGCGAAAAGCAAACGGGAGCGAGAGGGCGGCCTGTACGAAACCGTCAAGATCATCTTTCAGGCGCTGCTGATCGCCTTTGTCATCAGAACGTTCCTGTTCCAGCCGTTCAACATTCCCTCAGCCTCGATGGTCGAGACCTTGCTGGTGGGCGACTACCTCTTCGTCTCGAAATTTTCCTACGGGTATTCGCGCTATTCCTTCCCCTTCGGCGTGGTTCCACTTCCGGGCCGCGTGCTCGCCTCGACGCCAGAGCGCGGCGACATTGCCGTTTTCAAGCTCCCCCGCGACAACGCCACCGACTATATCAAGCGCGTGATCGGCCTCCCCGGCGATCGCATCCAGATGATCCGCGGGGTCCTTCACATCAACGACACCCCGGTCGATCGTGAGCAGATCGACGACTACGTGGACATTGGGCAGAACGGCAGGGAGGTCCGGGCGCGGCGCTTCCGCGAAACCCTTCCAAACGGGGTTTCCTACGAGGTTTTGGATCGGGTCGATAACGGCCTTTACGACGACACCAACGTCTTCGTGGTGCCCGAAAACCATTACTTCATGATGGGCGACAATCGGGACAACTCCACCGACAGCCGGGCGAATTTCGTCGGCTACGTTCCCTTCGAGAACTTTGTGGGCCGCGCGGAAATCATCTTCTTCTCGATCCGTGAAGGCACCCCGGTGTGGCAGATCTGGCGTTGGCCCACGGCCGTCAGGTGGGATCGGATTTTTGACGTTCTTTGACCTCTGACGCGGGTGCAAAGGCTGTGGCGGCCGATCGTTTAGGCAAATTGGAGGCGGCGCTCGGTCACAAATTCGCGAGGCAAGCCCTGTTGGAGCGGGCGCTTTTGCACGGCAGCGCAAAGTCCGCCGGCCGTGGCCAATCCTATGAGCGCATGGAGTTTGTGGGCGACCGCGTCTTGGGACTAGCGCTCGCCACCGAGCTTTACCGCATATATCCCAATGCCGATGAGGGCGATTTGGCCCGTCGTTTCAACGCGCTGGTACGCCGTGAGGCCTGCGCAGACCGGGCGCTGGCGCTCGGCATCGACGAAGCCATCAAGCTCGGCCATTCGGAGGACCACTCGGGCGGGCGCAAGAAAACCGCGATCCTCGCCGATGCGTGTGAGGCGGTTTTGGCGGCCGTTTACCTCGACGCGGGTTTCGAGGCGGCCAACGGGATGATCTTGCGGATCTGGCAGCCGCTCATCGAGACGGTGGACCGCAAGGCCCGTGATCCAAAAACCGCGCTCCAGGAGCACTGCCAGTCGCGTGGCGGCGGCCCTCCGCCAAGCTACACCATGGTGGAGCGCACCGGTCCCGACCATAGGCCCCACTTTGTGGTGGACGTGGACACCGGCCACGGCACCAGTGCGCGCGGCGAGGGCGGCTCCAAGCGTGAAGCGGAGCAGGATGCAGCACGCAATGCCCTAAAAACCCTCGGGGTAGAGCCATGAGCGAGGCATCGACCCGGTGCGGTTTCATCGCCCTCATCGGCGCGCCGAATGCGGGGAAATCCACCCTCGTGAATGCCCTCGTGGGCGCGAAAGTCTCCATCGTGACCCACAAGGTGCAGACGACCCGCGCCATGGTGCGCGGCATCTTCATTGAGGGCGACGCCCAGGTGGTTCTCCTCGATACGCCCGGAATTTTTGCGCCCCGCCGGCGGCTTGACCGCGCCATGGTGAAAACCGCGTGGGCCACCGCCTACGACGCGGATCGGGTGTGCCTCCTCATCGATGCCCGTCGCGGCATTGACGAAGAAATTTCCGAAATTCTTGAAGGGCTCACCGCCGTACGCCTTCCCAAGACGCTGCTCTTGACCAAGACCGACACCGTCGATCCGCCGTCGCTTCTCGCCCTTGCTGAGGCGGCCAACGCCGCCACCAAGTTCGACGAGACGTTTATGATTTCCGCCAAGGAAGGCGACGGCGTTGATGATGTGCGCTGCCATCTGGTGGAGAGCGTTCCGGCTGGTCCCTGGCTTTATCCGGAAGATCAAATTTCCGACCTCCCCGAGCGGCAGCTCGCCGCCGAGATCACGCGCGAGCAGCTCACCCTGCGCCTCCACGACGAGCTTCCCTATTCGGCCACCGTGGAAACGGAAACCTGGAAGGAGCTGCGGGACGGTTCGGTGCGCATCGAGCAGGTGGTGTTCGTGGAGCGCGACGGGCAGAAGAAAATCGTTCTGGGCGAGAAAGGCAAAACCATCCGCGCCATTTCCATGGCAGCCCGACCGCAAATCGCCGAAATGGCGGGGCGGCCCGTTCATCTCTTCCTTTTCGTCAAGGTGCGCCCGCGCTGGGCCGACGATCCGGAGCGCTACCGGATGATGGGCCTCGACTACACCAAATGACGTGTGCTGCGGCTCGCCGGTGGGAAGCGCGGATGGTGCGCATAATGAGATGCCGGAGCGCGACCGATGGAATGGCGTGATGAGGCGTTGATCCTCACCGCCCGTCCGTTCGGTGAAAATTCTAAGATCGTCGAGCTTCTGGCAGCGCGCGAGGGGCGTGCGGCGGGCATGGTGCGCGGCGCCCGCTCCAAGGCCATGCGAGCGCTTCTCCAGCCTGGCAACAAGGTCTCGGCCACCTGGCGCGGACGGCTCGACGATCAGTTGGGGACCTTGCAGCTTGAAATGGTTGAGGCGAGGGCCGGCCTTGTCATGGAGTGGCCCTGGGGCGCTTTTGGGCTCCAATCCATTGCGTCCATCCTAAAATATCTCCCCGAGCGCGACCCCCATCCGCGGCTTTATGCGGCCGCCGACGCCCTCATCGAGGCCTTTGCGCTCCCCGAGGCCGCCGGCGAGGCGGGCGTTCGGTTCGAACTTATCGTCCTGGAAGAGTTCGGCTTCGGCCTCGACCTTGCCCGCTGCGCTGCCACCGAGACGACCGAAGATCTGGGCTACGTCTCGCCGCGGTCCGGGCGCGCGGTGAGCCGCGCAGCAGCAGGCCCCTACAAGGAACGCCTCCTGCCGCTACCGCGATTTTTGACCGAGGGCGCGAGCGCGGACGCCCAAGCCGTTTCGGACGGTTTTCGCCTGACGGGACACTTCCTTGCCACCAACGTCATGGGCCCCGTTCACAAACCGATCCCGGAGGAGCGAGAACGGTTTGTGCGTGCGGTTGTGAAGGCCATCGCAAGGCGCATTTAGAGCGGACGCGGTGCGGCGATGGCGCCAAGATCGTCGCCGCCAAACCGTGGCACATTGGAAAATATCTGATGGCGCTCAGGGATTGGGCGGGAGGTTTTTAATGCGTTGGGTGTTGATCGTCGTGGCCCTTCTCGCGGTGGTGGTGCTTGCGGGTGTGTTGTGGACGGAGTGGCAGATGGCCGGGATCGAGGAGCCGGACTACACCGTGGAAATGGCTGAGGGCTCGTTCGAGGTGCGTCAGTACGCGCCGATGCTGGTGGCGAGCACCAACGTGTCCGGGGAACGGCAAGAGGCTGCCAGCAAAGGATTTTCTCCACTGGCGGGCTTCATTTTCGGCGACAACAAGCCGAAGGCGAAAATCGAAATGACCGCGCCCGTGGTCCAGGAGCCGGAGCGCGAGGGCGCTAAAATAGAG